>CAYSRY010000040.1:0-17639 GCA_964433395.1 uncultured Armatimonadia bacterium
AGAAGAAGGGACACTTCATCAAGATAGTTGGGGAGCTTCTCGAGAGGATGCTTGGCGCAGACGGATAGATCTGTCCGTGCGGCATATCAATATGATTTTAGCAGGATTCTTTTCACGGGAGGCGTCTATCAGCCTCCCGCGAACTGTGTTTGCAGGTCAGCCATGCCATCAATCATGAGTGGAGAGCGTGAATCAGCTTGGACGAGACGAAGCACACGCCAGGTGAGACGAAGCAAACGCCCGGTGAGATAAAGCACACGCCGCTGCCAGAATGGCTGCGGGTGAAAACAGGCAAGCACCGTCAGGGCATGGATACGCGCGAACTCCTGGAGCAGCACAACATCTGCACCGTGTGTCAGAGCGCACGTTGTCCGAATGTGGGCGAGTGTTTTGGCCGCGGCACTGCGACTTTCATGCTGATGGGGTCGACGTGTACGCGAAACTGTGGTTTCTGCGCAGTCGATCACCTGTGTGACGGTCATGTTATTACGCCGCTGGACGCGGAGGAGCCGGAACGGGTTGCACAGAGTGCGGCTGAGCTTGGTTTGAGCTTCGTGGTTGTGACCTCGGTGACACGAGATGATCTGCCCGATGAGGGCGCGGGGCACTTTGCGGCGACTATCAGGGCAATTCGCCTCGCGTTACCCGATGCAGGGGTCGAAGTGTTGACGCCTGATTTTCACGGGAATGAGGAACTGATATGTACCGTCCTTGAGGCCGGGCCGACTGTTTTCAATCACAATGTTGAAACGGTGCGGGAAGTTTCTCGTGTGCTTCGTCCACAGGCCGACTATGACCGGTCGTTGCAGGTATTGGCGACCGCAAAGCGGAATAGTTCAAATGTAGTGACCAAGTCAGGCCTGATGGTCGGTGTCGGTGAGAGTGACGATCAGATCAGAGAGTTGCTCGATGATCTTGCAGAAGTGTCGTGCGAGATCGTAACGATAGGCCAGTACCTGAGGCCCACGCGGCATCACCATCCCGTGGATCGTTACGTGGAGCCAGAACGTTTTGACGAATATGCGGAGTGGGCACTGGCGGCTGGCATATTGCAGGTCAGCAGTGGTCCCTTCGTCAGAAGCAGCTACCGCGCCGGAGAATTGGCGAAGGCCGTCTGTCATATGCGTTCTTCGCGCGGCTGAGCGCCATATGTCTGCAATTCAGTGCCATGTACGCGGGACGCCATGAGCAGGATATTCCGAACAGGTTTCGTGATACTCGTCCCTCTGTTGGGGCTGGTGGCTATCGGTTTTACGGTAGTCACTGGAGATCGGTGGGTGCATGCCCGCACGCAGGAAATTGTCGCACGCCAGTTGGCGGACACAATGCAGCGAGAAGTGCGCGTGGGGCGCGTCGATGGGAATCTGCTGACGGGCGTGAGCGTTGATGGTGTCTCGGTCGCCGGTGATGGGCCTGCGAGTGGCAGGACGGTTATCTCAGCGAAGCGCCTGCAGCTTTCATACAACCTTCGGGCAATGCTGACGAACACTTCAGCAGCCGCAGCCCAAGTCAGTGAGGTCCGCGTATATGGCCTCGAGATGGATCTCAAACGCTATGCAAATGGCCGGTTGAATGTTGAGGAGTTATTCCCTCCGTCGGAAAAAATAGTTTCCCCCGAACAGCAATTTCATGGCAAAGTGCTCCTCAAAGATGCAATTGTGCACTATGAAGACCAGACGGCAGATTTTGCGCAGCCACTGAAGATAGATTGTCTCCTCAGCGATGGGACGGTTGATATGGGCCGCCCGGATCTGGTGATTGCTCATCTGACGGCACAGAGCGGTGGCCGCGAGTTTGAGGGGATCGAGCTTGGGTTGCATCTGGATCGGACCGCAGGCGAGTACAGCATTGACGCAGACGTTGCGAACCTTGATCTGCACTGGGCAGATCAGCATTTTGTGCGCGACGCTTCAATCAATGTGCTTGGTGGCTATGCCGACGCTCGTGCCTCGGTCTACCATTTGAAGCACGGAGATCGCGCCGAAACGGGGTACTGCATTCACGGCAACATCGCGCCGACTGAAGTAGCGCTGCGCGCTCTGGATGGGCCCCTGCGCATTGATGGGCCGGTCACGGTGACTCCTCATGGCATAAC
Organism: uncultured Armatimonadia bacterium; assembly: GCA_964433395.1. GTDB lineage: Bacteria > Armatimonadota > Zipacnadia > Zipacnadales > UBA11051 > UBA11051. Next base: position 2,096 of record CAYSRY010000040.1, read on the forward strand.
GACCGACGGGCTGGACGTGGCATGGCGTGGCGGCAGCATTCAGACAACAGGCTCAGTGCTTTTCACCGATGAGACGACGCTTGATCTGGCTGTGAATGCGCAGGATCTGGATGTGAAGCGTCTGCTTGCGCTTGTGCCAGCCGAGCAGCGCAAGAACATTCCAGATTTTGCTGTTGGCGGGCCCATGAATCTGGAAGCGACTGTGACAGGGCCAGTGAATCTCGCGAGTGTGGACGCCAGGTTGGAGGCGCCAGAATGGTTTTCCGTCTCACGTGATAATGCGGATGCCCGTGGCAGACGTCTGGCAGTCGCCATTTCGCTGATGGACACCAGTAAACCCGCTGCGATCGGGAAAATAACAGTTGGTGAGTTGGAGTCCGGCAGCATTGAGCTGGCAGCAGGAGAGCCCGCTCAGTGGCCAAAGCGCGCTGGCGTTTCGACGCTTCGTGATGTAGCGATTGATGCCAAGTGGGCAGGCGGTTCGCCACTCGTTCATACGCAGATCGTGGCAGATACTATTGACCTTGATGGTCTTGAACTGACTGATGTACGCGCGGATGCGACACTGGCCGGCACCGCTCTGCATGTGCACGACCTCAGCGCAGAAACCCTCGGCGCATCACTGACTGGCACCGCCCTCGCCGACTTGAGTGGCACTCGCCCGGATGTATATGCAGATGGTGTGCTGGCAGGGCTGGATCTGGGACGGCTTGAGGAACTCCCAGCAGAGTTGGTACGTCTGAAGAAGACGCCTGGCGGCAGCGTTGATGCTTCTTTCGCCGCGAAGTACGTTGGGGGAGAAGTCAGCGCCGCTGCTACTGTGAGCGGTGAGAATCTCGCCTATGAATCATGGGGTCCAGCGCGACTGGGAGCCGTGGCCACATATGACGGGAATGATGTTGATGTGCTGACGGCATTTGTGGCGGATCCGCTAGGCACGGTCTGGGCAAAGGGAGTGCTCAACGATGTGGCCAGCAAGGATACCGGCACACTGGAGATGACTTTTCGGATAGCCGAAGCACGAGTTGATGAGATATGCGGTCGCTTTGACATTGATGGTGCGAAGGGCGCGCTCTATGCATTGGGCACAGCGGATGGGGCCATCAGCAACCCGCATTTTGACGCAGAGACGATGTTGTTTGCGCCAGCTTATGAGAAGTATAGGGCCGACGTGATAGCGGCCCGCCTGAATGGGGACCGCGACAACCTTACGGTTGAAGAACTCATTCTGGGGCGTGGAAGTGCCGCTGTGTCGTTGGCTGGGGCAGTGAACAACCTCTCGGCACTGGCTTCCGTTGAAAATGGGGGAGACGGCGGAGCAAGTACTCAGATTTCGGGGAGTTTTTCTGCAGGCGGCATTCAGCTCGCAGACGTGATGGACCTTGTGGGTGATGATGGCAGCGGTGAAGTTGACGGCCTTGCGGAGGCGAGCGGGAGCTTTGGCGGTACGGTCAAGGAGCCAACAGCAGAGGGTACATTGAAGGTTGCCCATGCGTTGACACGGACTGCCCAAATAACAGAGGGTACATTGCCGTTCAGCTTCGCGGAGAACGTATTGACCGTCGAGGATGCGGCATTCCAGGTTCAGGGGGCCAAACTTCGCGCCAACGCGAGCATCGACTTCACGGGAGAGCCTTATCTGCGAGCGGCACTTTCGGCAGCGGACGTTTATCTGGAGGGTGTGCCTCAGTTGCGGAAGCTGGGGCTTGAGACCGCTGGGCTACTGCAGATTCCGGTAGCGAAGATTGAGGGGCCATTCGACGCGCTCACCGGGCACGCTTCACTGGTGTGTGAAGATGCAAGAGTTGGTCACGAGCCTGTTACCGATTTGCGGGCGGAGGTGACGTTGGATGCAGATACAGTGCGGCTTGGTGACATGCATTGCAGCGTTGCCGGTGGGAATATCTCCGGAAGTGGTTTTTACCGGCTGAAAGAGAAGCAACTTGAAGCCGATTTTGCATTGACTGATACCAGTGTGGCGTCACTTCTGGATCTGGCGGATCCGATTTCAGTGGCTGCAACGCGTGGCATGCCTACTCGCAAGCGGAATGATTTTCGCCAGCGCCTGTCGAGTCTGTCGATGCGCCTGGATGGCACCCTATTGGCATCGGCGCATGTCGAAGGTACAGGTAGCAACATCAAGACATCGGCCAAAGTGGGGCTTAATGCCGCGAAATTTGATGGAGTTGATTTGCCGGAGGTTCAGGTATCGGCGCTTGTGGACCCTGACGGCGTTTATGACCTGAATCTTGAGGCAACGCAGGGCGACGGGCTTGTAACTGCGCAGGGGACGCTGGAGTTCGACGGGGAAGTGGAGATGCTGGTTGAGGGTTCAGGTATAGGGCTGAACAGCTACCAGCAATGGCTACCTGCGAACACCAATCTGACCGGTGAAATGGGCTTCACGGTGGTGGCGAGCGGCCAAAGCGCGAAGCCACACCTGATGGGCAGTGTCGACGTTTTTGAGCCCGGCGTGGCCGGCATCGGTTTTGATTTGCTCACCGCTCCGATTGTATCGCTTGAAGAAGGTAAATTGGACATTGACACATTGACTTTGAAAAAGGGTGAAGAGGAAGTTGTTGTCGACGGCATGTTGCCCTTCTCATGGGAGATCGGCGGCATCGCGGACGACAAACCTATGCAGTTCACGGCGCGCATTGAGGAGACCGATCTTGGTCTACTTCCTGTTTTGCTCAACGAACATGCTCAGTTCCAGGCGCGACGTGATGGCAAGGAGGCTTCGAAGTTTTTCGATGGTGTTCTGGCCAGTGGTTCAGTGAACAGCACTGTGACGGTCAGCGGTACGCCGGCTGAACCGAAAGTGACTGGGAGCTTGCAGATTGCCGACGGTTCGTTTGCAATGAACGAGAAGAGCAAAGCAATTCGCGACATTGGTCTCGAAGTTGGTTTTGATGCTCGAGGAGCAGGGAACATCGTCAGCCTGAAGAAGGCCGAGGCTGTGTGGGATGATACGCGCGTTGCTTTGAGTGGCGACATTGATGTGCGCAGCAGCGCTGTCGGTCAGTTGAGTAAGAACGTATATGATCTTACGATGAATATGAAGTCAGCGAAGCAGGAGATTATGTCAGGGCTGGTCGTGCAGGATATGGACAGTGAAATCAGGCTGACTGGCGGCGGAGCTTCGACGCCGAAGCTGACAGTAAGTAATGTTGGCGGGAAGTTTGGCCAGGGAAGTATTCTCCTGAACGGTTCCGCAGACCTACGAGATTTCCGTGTGGATCAGCTTGCACTGAATAAAGTTGACATGCAGTTGGTGGCGGACCAGGCAGCCGTCGCAGCAAAGGGCCTGCTTGAGGGTCTGGTTGACGGTACCGTGCTGATTCGTGGGGCGGGGAAGGGGAAACCCGCCGATGTAAAGGGGAGCTGGGTCATCAGCCACGGCAGACTTGGTATTCCGCCCACCAGTGCCGGAGAATCGAAGCCGCTGCTCGCTTTGAGCTCATCTTTTCCGAACCCGAATTTAGATTTGCGGATTGGCTTTGGCCCGGATATGTCTCTGGTAGCGGCTGGCCTGGTGGCGCCTCTGCAGCCGACGACAAGTGCTGTACATGTTCTGCAGACACCGCAGAATCCGCAGATCAGCGGCGTGATTCTCGCTCGCGAAGGTCGCACGCAGATGCCAGGCGGCATAGCGACCATTGAGAAGATGAGCGTGAAATATAAGCTCAGCGCAGCGCCTGGGCAATATGGGCAGGATCCAGTGGAATTGGTGCTTAGCGGTGACGTGTCCGGGATTGCGGAGTCTGTCATTGAGTCTGCGTCTCTGAACGGTCGCGATATTGGTCAGGTTACAGTGCGCATCGCTCTGGTGGGGCAATTGCCTGATCAGTGGGATCTCAAAGTTTCCTCCTCGCCGCCAATGGATGAAGACCAGATTTACGCAATGCTTGGTGGTGCTCCTCTCGGCTATCTGACTGGAGGGGACAGTGGTCCACAGGATATTCAGCAGATGGTGTCGCAACAGTTCCTCTCTGCTTTGGCGGCAGGTTTCCGGATGAAGGTATTTGCGCCGATCGAGCAGAGCCTGAAGCGTGCTTTGGGGCTTTCTGAGTTGAGTTTGAATTTCACTTTCAATCAGCCAGTTGAGATACGCGTCGGGAAATACCTGATGGAGGATTTACTTGTGTCCTACCGGACGGCGTTTGGTTCTGAAGATGGCGGCGAATACGATCTTTCCGTGTCATATGAAGTAGGCAATCAGTTGCGCGTTTCTTACAGCACTGACGAGGGCAGTCGGGATACAATGGCCCTTGAAAAGGTGTGGGAGTTCTAACCGTTGAAGTGTAGCTGGGAGTCGACGCGCAACCGTCAGGGCAGAGGTCTGTCTAAGACTTCAATTCGCGTCCCAGCACTGTAATTTCTATGGCGGGAGCCATGGACGTGAAGCCCTTTTGAATGAAGAACAGAAACGCAAACAATTTCAGCATATCATCGCGGATAATTATGACCGCGTGTATAACGTGGTGTATCGGCTTCTGAACGATTCCGAAGAAGCAGCTGACCTCACCCAGGACACGTTTGTGAATGCGTACCGCGCGTGGGGCAATTTTCGGGGTGAATCACAGGTTTATACGTGGTTATACCGGATAGCAGTGAATCTGACAAAGAATCGTCTTGAGCGGCATGGTCGGATCCAGCGCACTGAAGGCATTTCGCTTGACGCTCCGCTTGAGAGTGATGAAGAAAACCAGTTGTACCTGCAGATAGATGATGACAGCATGGCGCCGGTGCGTCTTGCGGAGAACAGGGAACTGCAGAGTTATCTGATAGATTGTGTGCAGCGTCTTCGCTATGATTACCGGGAGGTAATCATCCTGCGTGACTACCAAGGCTTTTCGTACAACGAGATGGCTGATATACTTGGTTGCAGTCTCCAGGCTGTGAAGTCCCGTCTTTTCCGTGCCCGTTCGGCCCTCCGTGAGAGGTTGGAGGGCTATTTAGAGGTTGATGCATAGACTTCGCTGGATACGGTTGACACATGGTGTTATAGCTTAGTACGAAATACGAAGTTGGCGGCATTGTGGTATGTCTGGGAGCACGCTACTATTGCATGTTCCTATAATGGTGAATAGTGCGAAATATTTGAGATGCCGCGATCTGTAGGAGAGGCAGAGATATGAGTAACAGCCTGGTGCGATCACTGATCCTGTTTGGCCTGCTGGTGATGTTTGTTTTGAGTATTTCCGGTATGGCTATTGCACAGGACGAGCCGCTCATTGCTGGTTTGAGAGTAGAGGGCAATGACTTCATATCTAAGGAAGCGATCAGCTCGGAAGTGGCTGCTGTTCTGAAGATCGGGTCCCCGTTTACTACCGAGGCCCGTGAGGCAGCTCGTCGCACACTGATGAAGTTGGGTTACTTTGACGAAGTTCTGATTTCTGCAGAGCCGGCTGACAAGGGCGTAACCGCCGTCATCACGGTCGTCGAAAAGAAGCGTGTGACGAAGGTCTTAATGGTCGGCAATACAGTCATAACTGATGATCAGTTGAAGGAAACCATTTTTATCCGCGAAGGCCATGTGATTGATGACGCGGCTATTCGTCGAGATGTGCGCCGGATAGAGGATTTTTACACACAGCAGGGCTATCTTGCGCATGTTTCGGATGCGCAAGTGGGCAAGTTTGGCGTGGTTACGTTTGTCATTGAAGAGGCGCGTGTTGAGGACATTCTGATTGAGGGCCTTGTGCGCACCAAGTCAGTGGTCGTGAAGCGCGAAATTGATCTCAAGCCAGGTGAGCTTTTTCAGGAGAAGCGGATCGTGGAGCAGGTCCGCCGCATTTTCAATCTGGGTATTTTTGAGAATGTCGGCTTTGATCCGCGACCGGGCGTTGAGGACCCCGAGCGTGGTGTGATCGTAGCTTTCCAGATAGAAGAAAAGCGGACAGGCGGCGCCTCCGTTGCATTGGGTTACAGCAGTCTCGACGATCTTGTGTTGATTCTGTCACTGCAGGAGACCAACTTCCGTGGACTGGGCGAACGGGCATCGATCGACTTAGAGCTGTTTGGTCGTACGAGCTATGAGGCGAAGTTCTACGAGCCGTATGTGTGGAGCGATGGGACTTCGTTTTCGATTCGCTTATTTGACACCGAGCGTCGCCGTCAATTCGTTGGTGGTACCTCAGTCTCGACTGCCAATGACGAATTTGACGAACGTCGCGAAGGTATGGAAATGTCCCTTTCCATACCGAAGTCGCAGACAACCCGGATGAGCGTCGGTTTCCGCAGTGAGAGTGTGTCAAGCAGTTATCTTCAGGGCACCCGCTCAATTGGTGATGGGGTATTCAATCCCGGCACAATCGGTGGTGGTTCTGGCGGTATCTACTATGACGGAGACGAGGAGTTGCAGGATGGGTCGGGGACGTTCAATCCCGGTGACCTTTCCGACACGCCAGGTCCGGGAGACACGCACGGGCCGATCGTAGTTGCGGCACCGCTCCATCCCGCTGGTCGTGTGACCAGCATTACGCTGGGGCAGGTACGCGACACACGTGATATCCGAACAAACCCGACCAGTGGCAACTACAGTGATCTTTCACTCGAGGTGGCAGGTTCAGTTCTTGGTGGCGAAGTGGATTTTCAGAAATTAACTCTTGAGCGTAGAATGTTCCGGAAGCTGAATTCGCGTGGCGACGTTCTGGCCGCTCGTGCTATTGTTGGTCAAGCTTTTGGTGATATTCCGCTCTTTGATTCATTCTCAGTTGGTGGCACAGAGACCCTGCGTGGCTATGAGGAAGATCGTTTCCGTGGTGAGACGATGGCGCTTTTGAATCTGGAATATCGACGGCCGATAAGTGATAAGTTGACAGTGGTTGGCTTTGTAGATGCTGGCACAGCGTTTGGTGGAGAATTTCCGACAGTGATCCCGGGGTTCAATATACCTGCCGACAGCCAGGACTTTGATCTGCATATTGGTACTGGATTGGGCCTCCGAGTTGTTACGCCTGTTGGTCCGATTCGTCTTGATTTTGGCTTCGGTGACGATGGAAGCCAAGCGCACTTCAGCTTCGGTCACATGTTCTAGGAAGCTGAGCTGTCACCACTCCCGCCCCCGTTTACGTGGTGTCATGCGCAGAGGTGGAGCGGCGGGCGTTGTGGTGGGTGTGATAGTACAGGATGGGAGACTTTCTGAATAGAAACAATCCGGCCACGGCGGGTACTAAGTCGCCGTGGCCATGCTTGAAGAGCATCGAAAGGAGCGGCCAATGTTCGCCAGAAGCTTCACCCGCAATATTCTCGTTCCGGTGTGGTTGTTCGCACTCGTAATGGTACCGTTGTGTGGAGTGTTTGCGCAGGATGAAGCGCCTCCAGCGGCAGCCCCCGCGGCAGGTGTAAGTACGTTGAAGGTCGGCGTTGTTGACCTCGATAAGGTGAGTGAGCAGTATCAGAAGCTTGCGGAGGAGCAGAAGAATCTGCGAGCGTGGGCGACCGCCCGCGCAAGTTTTGTAAGCACGCTGAGTCGCTACGTTTTTCTCAGTGAGCAGAATTTCGCAGAGATGGCTGAGATTCTTGATCAGCCGGCCGCAAAATGGAGCGATGCTCAGAAGAAGCGTGAGGAGGAATTGCGCAAAGTCTCAGAGCAGAAAGAACGGCGGTTCCTTGATCTGCGCGCGAAGAACGATCGCACCCCTGAGGAAGAGGACGAGTTCAACAGTCTTTCTGAGGCTTTTGATGCTCGGCGGGCCGATATGGACAAACTTGCGGCTTCTGTCGAGCAGGAATACATGACGAAACGCGACGCAGCACAAGGTACGCTTGTAACCAGCGTGCGAGATATTATTGTTTCGATAGCTGGCGAGCAGGGTTTTGATCTGGTTCTCGATAAGACGACAGTCTTTTTCAATAGCGGGAACGTTGTCGATTTGACCTCTCTCGTCATCGAAAGGCTGAATAAGCCAGCAGAAGGATAGGCAGCGGCCATGGGGACCAGGAGGGGACAGTCAACCGGCTGGCAACTTGCAGTTCTCCTCATAGTCATACTGGCCGGCATAGCTTTGGTGTCGTGGGCAACATCCGCTCTGCCGTCACATCGCGGAGTAGGGGCAGATGCCATCGTGAAAGAACTTCAGCCGGGTGTGCGCGGATACGTGCACCCGGCTCGTCTCATGTCTGAGCACCCGCTGTATGGTGAACTGCAGCGTCTCGACAGTGAGATATCGCGATTGTCGCTCGCTCCCCACGCCAGTTGGGAGTATGACTGGTCGGGCCTGAGCAAATTTGACATGCGCCATACACTGATTGCGCCAGCCATTCCCGAACCGTACAAGGCCCATCTCGATCAGTATCAGCGCGAATGGCGCGAGCAGTTGAAGCAGAGGGTACCGCACGCGTCAGACGAACTTGCCGAGGATCTGCGTGCCCGGCTTCAGTGGTCCGAACAGGGGCTGCGCACTGATCTGGATGCGAAACTTGCGGCAGCGCAGCACAGTCAGGAGCTTCAGCTTGCCCGAAAACGAGCAGAGCTGGTGCGTACGTATCAGGAAGCACTGATGAATGCGGATTTGTTCCCGCGCGCGCTTGTGGATGGTGAACAGTCCGGGCCGACTGAACGTGAGAGAATCATGGCTCGTATTGAAGCCGAGATGGTAAAGGAAAAGCAGGCCTCTGAGCGTTTGCTTGCAGAGTACGATGCGAAAATGCGCGACGAGGCACAGGTGGCATTTGTGACAGCTCAGCAAGAAGTCTGGGAGCTGATGCAGAAAAGATTGGAAAGTTCTGTAACTTCCGGAAGCAAAATCGCAGCTGGATTGTCCAAATACTTGAGTAAGCCGGATAGTCAGGATTTTTCAGCAGATTCAATCGAGTGGGATCCGGGAGACAGCGCCGCGTTCTGGGAGGAAAATGGCGATAGTGCTTCCGAGTTTGACGATTTGTATGCTGCTGCATGTCAGCGTGTGGCCGAGGCTCTGAGTCGCCAGCGAAGTGCTCTGAGCCGGGAGATCTACGACGAAACAGTCCTCGCGATTCGAAAGTGTGATTTTGAGGTGGGCGCTGAACTCACTATTTCGCCCACGGATCCAGAGTTTGGTGAGGACTTGACGGAGAGCGTCCGGCCGCTGCTTCGACGGATGTGGCAACATGAGGGATAGCCTGTGCGGGAGGCACAAAAGTGAGTGAGAATAGTTACCCTCTTTCTGAACTAGCGAAGTTACTGCAAGGAACGGCCTATGGCCCAGATGTCGAGATACACGGGGTCGGGACCATTGATGACGCCAGGGCTGGAGAGATTGTATTCATAGAGAGTCCAGATATGGTGGAGCTGGCGGCAAACAGCAATGCGTCAGCGCTGATAGTGCCCCAGAGCGCCGAGATTGCGGGGAAACCTCTGATCGTGACTGAGGACCCGCGTCTTGCGTTCAATCGTGTGCTTGAGCTTTTTGCGCCGCAACTGCGGCGGTTTGAGGGGATACATCCAACTGCGATTGTCGAGAGTGGCGTAACTCTCGGGAAAGATATAAGTATTGGTGCGCATTCCTTTGTCGGCCAGAACAGCATAGTCGGGGATGGCGCAACGATTTTGCCCCTTGCATATGTTGGCCATGAAGCCTGTATTGGTCATGGAACGGTTCTTCACCCGCATGTCTGTGTGGGCGATCGCGTCTATGTGGGTAACAACTGCACTGTGCATGCAGGCGCAGTGCTTGGCGCCGATGGTTTCGGCTTTGCTCCGACAGCGCAGGGCCATAAAAAAGTTCCTCAGATTGGCACTGTGATCATTGAGGACAATGTGGAGATTGGAGCCAACTGCACTGTTGACCGTGCCACGGTCACCGTGACACGCATCGGTGAAGGAACCAAGATGGACGACAGCGTCCATGTTGCTCACAACTGCACAATCGGCAAACACTGCCTGCTTTGTGCACAAGTGGGAATAGCTGGTAGCACAACAATTGGCAACGCTGTTGTCATGGGTGGACAGGCTGGAGTGACAGATCACGTAAGTATTTGTGACAACACGATAGTGGGCGGGCAGGCTGGTATTATCTCGAGCATCGATAAGCCTGGCGTGTATTCTGGCTACCCTGCCGAGCGTCATACTGCTGCTATGCGGAAACAGGCCCTGATACGGCGGCTCCCGGATTTGCTGAAGACGATTAAAGATCTGGAAGCTCGCGTCAAAGAATTGGAACAGCAGCTGCATGATGCAGACGGCGTCTAGCATCGGCTAACGAGAGCATAGGTTCTGCAGGGTCTAGTGCCAGTCAGCTGCAACGGCGCTGGGCCTTTTCGTTTTCTGGGGATCAGCCTTCGATTATTTCATACAACATTGGAGAACGTCATGAGGCGAGTTCTGTGCCTGGTGGTTGGTCTATTGGCTTTGCTGACGGTGGTGGATGCCTCGGCGAGTTGCGTAGTGTCTTTTGACGTACAGTCGAATGCAAACGGCACGTCTGCACTGGTAAGCGGCCGAGGGCGCGTAATTCTGCGCCTGCGTGGCGGAGTCGATGCGAATTTGTCAGCTCGGGCCGAGATAGTGGCTGGACGCCTGACAGACCTGGCATTAGCGGGCACAGCGTCGGAGGCCATTGTCGTCAAAGATGCAAGCATAGTCGCCGGGAAACAGAGCATCATCTCGGTTGACAGCGTACTTGCGAAGGCATGCGGCACAAACGCCCATAGCCTGGCTGAGACATGGGCAGCGAACATTCGTGACGTCCTGGCAGGCGATTATATAGCTTTATCGGAAGCTAAGGAGATTGTGGTCCCGTTCGGTGAGGTACGCACAATCCGCTATGGCGGGCACTTCGCTGGTGAGATGCAGGCGACGTCGGATAGCCCGAATGTGGCGTCGTTAGAAACTGACGCATCCGCAGGTGTCATGCGCATTCGTGGCGTTGGCGTAGGTACTGCTGCGCTCCGGCTATTGGCGGGCGAATGCCGCCATGGTATGCGGATTGTCTGCAGCAAATGGGCCGCACAGATCCCGCTGTCGAGTTTTGTTGAAATTTCCGGTTCACATCCGCGCCCCGACATTCTTATGCAGGCGGTCCGCAGTTCTGTTCGAAGCGGTATATCGGCAGAGCCAGGCGCGGCGATTGCATTGGGTGAGCCGACCGTTTCCGGGGATGGCTACACGGTTCGGGTCACTGCCAAAGGCGATGGGTATCTGTCACTGTCACGGGTACAGGAAGTCGCAGTGAAACGTATCCCCGCGCCCGGGTTGAAGGGGCCCGTCGTGCTGGTAAGCAATCTGCCAGAGAAGGTGACCGCGCCAGCCGTCGTTATGCGGGAACGCCTGAATGGTTGGGGGGCAGCACGGGCACTTTGGCATCACATCAATCTGGGGGCGGAACCGCTGCGGATGTCAGTACGTATTCACAATTTGTCTGGTGTCCCTGCCAGAGTGCATGTGACACAGGCCAGCGCCGGACCAAGCTCCGATGAGATTTTTGCCGGTCATGCAGCCACGGCACGTTTCCTTGCCGATCTTTTCGCCGGGAACGGGTACGTCGTCAACATACCTGCCGAGCATAGCGTCAATGTGGCGCAACTGGTCCTGGCGCATGGTGAGATCGCAAGTGGACTGGCCCGCTTTGTGCCCATGGACAGCGACGATCTGACTGTTGAGGTCGTCTTTGAAGCGGTAGCAAGCTCTAATAATAATTTGCTCGTGACGCCAGCATCGCTGCAATCAGGGCTTAGCACGAGTGGATATGGTTTTGAGGGTGGACGCACGATCGAGCTGACGCAGGCAACAGGTTCACCGTGGAGTTTCTATAGCCTCGGCAAGGAGATCGATGTCAACAGCCGTGGGAATGAGCTTGCCGGAAGCTATGGTGTTCTGCATACCATTCATGCGAAGCTGGATAATCCCACTGACCGCGCTGTTCGCGGGGAGTTAGTGATGCGCCCGCGCGGCGGGGTTGCGCGCGGTACTTTCTGGGTGGATGGGAAAGTCGTGGAAACGCCCGTCATGCATAATTCGGATGAGTTCGTCATTTGCAGCACAACAGTCCAGCCGCAGGCGAGCCATACTTTCACCGTAACGACAATCCCCGAGTCCGGGTCCCATTATCCGGTGCTCCTGACTTTGCGCAGCAGTGAGAAGCGCTGACGGAAGCAGTCTGTGTTCGCTTTGAATCAGATGAGGACGCGGCGTAGGCCCGCGTCCTCTTTGGATATGATGTGTATACCCATAATGCCGATTATTCTACTTTATGATTTCAATCTGTACCGGGCGTACTGCCGTGTAGCCACGGCGGTCAGTTGCAGTGACCGTCACGATCATTTTATTCCCTTCGAAGTCGCTCGGCACGGTTACATGAGCGGAGAAACGTTGCTTGATCTGCAGTTCCGCTGGTTTTCCATCCACGGTAACGCGCGCTCCATTTTCGCTCTGTCCCTCAATGGCTATGGTTGCTCCTGCTGCCGCTTTGAAACCTTCCGCTGGCTCAGCAATGTGCAGTATCGGCTCAGCAATATGTTGTTTCTGCTGCCATAGAGCTGTCTCGCCGGCATCGAAACTATCCACTGATGCGGCATTCCCGTCCGTCTTGGCAATGGCGTTCGGTGGTACTTTTGCGCTTGCGTCGCCGGTGTTGACGTCTACCTGGCCTTCATATACTGAGACCTGAGTGGCGCCATCCTGGTCGACAGCGACTGCAAATACAGTGCCTCGAACAGCGGCGGTTGCAGTTGGTGTGCGGACTTCGAATTTCGATTTTCCCGACAGAGCCTTGATAACGCGGATCCATATTCGTCCGGCATCAAGTTTGAAAACAGATTGTTCAGTATTCCTGGCCTTATTGATCTGACACTTGAGAATTGTCATGATGGTGTTAGGGCCGACTTCCATTCGCGTGCCATCGAGCCATTCCAATATCATTGCTCCATCATCGCCAGTTTTGACTGTGTCACCCGCATATACTCTGGGTTTGTCGCCAACTGGGTTAAACTCACTGGAGCCACGCGCGCTGACGGCGACCTGTCCGTGCACTTCGCGTATAGCAGCCACTCGTTGAAGTACAAGCACTGACTGGAGCAGAGCTCCTCCAACGAGTACCAATATACCCATAGCAAGTAGTGTCACAAAGGCCGTTTTCCGCATTATACCGCACCCTGTCCATGTAGATTTTTATTGGGCTGGCTCCAACAAACTTTGATCAGTCCCGGCTGTTTTGCAATTGCATGCATCCCTTCATTTCTTTATCTTACACTCTACCCCTTCATCTGGCACCTCAAACTGTACGATAAGCACTGTTGTTAGTGTTGAGGGACGTAAATGCTATAGGCTTTCTCTTGCCTAGCACGTTATAATATGAATGCTAACAGCGTATATGCGAGGTTATCATAGACAGCTTTTTTGAAGAAGGAAAAGCCGCGTACTTAAACGAATTCTGTAATAGTCAGCGTGGGTGCATCAAGCATCTCTGTGCGAATATATGCGAGGCGAATACGTTGGAATTTGACCTTCGGGACAGAATAGATGACCAGTATAAGGTCATTGAGAAACATCGAGGCGGCATGAGCGTCGTCTACATTGTCCTGGATGAGTTTTCGCAGCGCAAATTTGCTGTGAAGACACAGAAGGAAGAGCTGTTAGTTGACCGCGCCGCAGTGGAGCGTTTTTCGCGCGAGGCGAAGACATGGATGAATCTGGGCCGTCATCCGAACATCGTTGAAGCAATTATCTACCGCGAACTCGAAGGTCAACCGTTCCTGTTTCTTGAGTATGTTGATGGGACGGATCTTCAGCGTCTTCTCGAAGGTGAGCGCAGGCTGTTTGCGCCTCAGATGCTCCGGTTCGCTTCACAGCTGTGTGCAGGAATGGAGTATGTCCATAACCTCCCGATTGGCCCTGGGGGGCATGGGATAGTCCATCGCGACCTCAAACCATCAAATCTGATGGTTGATCGGCAATGCAATGTAAAGGTAACCGATTTCGGGCTCGCAAAAATATCCGGGACCTCGATGCATATCACGAATACGGGCATGGGACTTGGGACGTATTTGTATATGCCTCCGGAGCAATTTATTGATGCCGCATCTGCAGACCGGAGTTCGGATGTCTACAGCACTGGTGTGCTGCTGTATATGGCGACTACTGGCGAGCCACCCGTGCGCGGAGAAAACGTCGGTCAGATGATTCGAAATATTCTGCGTCAGGAGCCGGTACGTCCAAGTCAGCTTGTTAAGAATGTACCGTTGGCCCTTGAAGAGATCATCATGCGGTGCCTGGCGAAGGAGCGAGCGGATCGGTATCAGAGTTTCTCAGATCTTGCTCGTGCACTGAACGACGCGGAGTCCTCCATCGTGGAAGCTGTGGCGGGGGAGGAAGTATGGGTTTGCCAGCGTTGTGGCTACATCACGCGTCATCGATATAGCGCGTGTCCGGTTTGTGTGGGCACGCTGCATACGTGTGAATATATACCTGAAGATTCGTGCAGACACGCAGCCGCCCGGTCAGTTCAGGCAGCGAATCCTGCACAGTCGGTGGCTGATGCCCCCATTGGCGCCATTAAAGATGCCGCTGCTGCCGCAGTGAATGAGCTTTACGCACGTGCGACAAAGTGGCAGGCTGAAGGGGATTTGAGGCGTGCGATAGCGCTTCTCCGCCAAGTTCTTGCGATTGCGCCCGACCATACCGAGGCGCGTCAGAGTTTGGATGAAGCGGCGCTTGAGCTGGTTAAGCAACGTTCGCAGCAGGTCACGCGTGCCTATAACTGGCCGATGTTTCGCGGCAATATTACGCGTACCGGTTTCACGCCCGAAGTAATCGTGCCTCCGTTGCAGCGGCGATGGCAGACAAAGATTGGCGAATGGGCCATTGCCTCGCCGGTTGTTTCCAACGGTATTGTCTTTATGGGCAGCGGGGCGAATGAGGGCAAGACTTCTGGCAAGATCATGGCGATTGCTGCCAAGGACGGCCACGTGCTCTGGCAGCGGCAGTTCACTCATGAAGTGGTACTCAGTGGTTGTGTATTGGACGGAAAAGTGGTATTCTTCGCCGTGCATAATCGGCTTTTAGCACTTGATGTTCGGACCGGTGATGTACTTTGGCAAGTAACGGCACCGGCTCAGATCAGTGCAAGCCCGGTGGCCTGGCAGAATACGGTGTATTTCGGGACCGATAATGGGAGGCTGTTCGCTGTCAACTCACTCAGCGGTCAGCAGATCTGGTCATTCAGTTCCGAGATGGGTATTTATTGCTCCCCTCTTGTCTGGCAGGAGCGCGTGTATGTTGGCAGCGCCGACCACCGTCTTTATGCTCTTAACCGCGATAGCGGGAGCGTAGCATGGAACTTCATGACTGGTGGCGAGATTTACTCAGCCCCCGCGTTTCACCAAGGGCGACTTTACGTCTCGTCCACAGACCACCGGTTATACTGTATTGATGCGCGTAAGGGACGACAGATCTGGGAGTTCAAGACAGACGGTGCAATCGAGTCATCTCCCGCCGCATGGCAGTCATATGTCTATGTGGGTTCTCGGGATAAACATATTTACGCGCTTGATGCTGAGACGGGTACACATTTGTGGAATTTTCAGACCAAAGACTGGGTGAACAGTTCTCCTGCAATCAGCG
>CAYSRY010000041.1:0-2229 GCA_964433395.1 uncultured Armatimonadia bacterium
ATGGCCACTCAGGTGCTGGTGCTATTATGGCAGCCTCAGCGTCTGCAGGGGCATTTCATGACTCGGAAACGATTGCCATGAAGCCATTGTCCCTCCCCGTCGTATGTGCCGGTATGGGGCCTGCCGCAATGCAGATGATGGAGCAAGCGCTGGCCCCATATGGTCTTAGTCCCACAGCGGGGCCAGGTACGAAGAGCGATCCTGCAGATGTGACGCTCCAACCTGGTTCTGCAGTCGGGGTGCGGCTCATGAGTGGTGATTTTGATGCCACTGGCATAGGAACAGTGACTTACAAACAGGGTGACCAGATATTGGCGTTTGGCCACCCGATGATGCAGATAGGCAGCGCCAGCATGCAGATGTGCACTGCGTGGATTCATGACATTCTCCCGAGTATTCAACGCTCCTCGAAAATCGGCGCCGCCATGAAGGATGTCGGCGCCATATACCGAGATTCACCGTGGTCCATTGCAGGGCAGGTGGGGCAAAAGGTCGCTATGATCCCGGCCAAGTTTCACATCATCGATCACAGTCGTGACATGTCTCGTGATTTCAGTGTTGAAGTCATCGATCAGCCGCAACTGACAGGCAGCATGATCGCAAGTGCCACCATTGCAGCCATCCAGGCATCATTTACCCCAAGTTATGAGGGTACTGGTCATTTCACCTGCCGCGTCACTGGTGCACAAGGCGATACCGTGGAACGCACTAACACGTTCTATTTTCAGGGCTCTGCGGTGGATTCGCTCGTCTCGGAGTTACAGTTCCCCATGTTTGCACTGCAGGAGAATCGGTTTCGGCCTCAGAGAATTCGTTCTGTTGAGGTCACAGCCGAATTCGATGAACTGGACAAAACCGCAATGATTGAGCGAGTATACGTCGAGGAGACGGTGGCCAAAGCTGGCGAACCGCTCAACGTCCATGTCGTTCTGCGCCCGGACGGCGCTGAACCGACCGAGCGTGTAGTGAAACTGAACATACCCATTGAGACGCCAAAAGGTGCTTTGCGGCTTGCTGTTACGAGCGGCGACACTGCTCAGGCGATGCGCACACGATTGCAGTTGCTGACACCTACATTCAGCACATTGAATTCGTTTATCGATTTTTATGAGAGCATGGAGCGCAACACCGACCTTGTAGTTGTCGCAGCTCTCCCAAGTACGGGACTGATCGTGGGACAGACCGTATTGCACCGATTGCCTGGAGTGTATGAGAACATCGTCACCTCGTCCCCAAGGACAGATCTGTATGGGGGAAAAGCCGAACTCTCTGCAATCGAGAGCACTCCGTGGATCCTGTACGGGACCGAATATCTTGCCTTGCCAACAGTTGATAGAGAGGGCGCAAAAGGTGCAACGCCAGCTACGCCGAAATCCAAGGAAGCGGTAGAGCAAGCCAGCACTGACAGCAGCGGGTTTCTGCCAATGGGAGCGTCGGCGCCATTGACGCAGGCGTGGGCTGCTTCTGTATTTCCAATGTCTATTTCCAATGGACTTCGCGCAACCGCTGTTGCAGCTGGGGGTGCCAGTGCGTCTGCACCACGTACTATTACAGCCGTTTCGGTGAGCGATGAAGCTTCTGCAGATGCAGAGAGTGCCGATGAGCCTGGCAATGGAAATGGTGAAGATGAGACCGCGAAAGATGTTGGCCAGACAATTGCGCGCCAGCCGAGCAGATGGATTCAAACCGAGGCTAAAGAGTTTCTCGAAGGCAAGGCCGGAGGCGTTGCTGTTCGCAGCGATGGTATCATCACGCTCGCTCCACGCGTCGAGAATCTGCAGTCTACCAAAGAGTTCTACGTATTGTGCTCCGCCACTGACGGCGACGGTGCAGTGTATTTCGGTACTGGCAGTGAAGGGCATATTTACCGCATTGGTGCAGATGGCAAGGCCGTGCGTTTCGCCACTGTTGGTGATTTTGCTGTAACAGGTCTCATGTATGATGCACAGATCGGACTGCTGGCAGCGACCTCTCCAGGAGGGGTCATCTATGCCATCGATGCCGCAGGAAATGCGACTGAGTATTGTCAGGTGCCAGACACCTATGTGTGGGACCTCGGACGTGCTGCTGATGGCGCGATTATTGCTTGCACTGGTCCTGAAGGTCGCGTCTACAAATTAGACGGGTCGGAGTCGGTTAAGCAACTGTTCGACTTGGCCCAGGCCCACGTTCTTTGCATGGCAGCCGATGAGCAGCACACCTATTTTGGCACTGCTGACCAAGGCGTTG
>CAYSRY010000041.1:2239-3480 GCA_964433395.1 uncultured Armatimonadia bacterium
TTACTGTACTGAAGATGGCTCAACCTACCGTGCTGTATACGATGCCGGCGAGCAGGATGTTACGGACATCCAGATTGCACCACATGATGATGGTGTCATATACGTGTCAACCGGTTCGAAAAGCCAAGGTGGCAGCGTCTGTCGCATCACAGCTGATGGTACAGTCACGACGCTCTACACGGACAAACAGACGAGCGTCTACTCACTTGCCCTGATGAATGGTGATATATATGCAGGGACGGGTACTGACGGCAAACTCATTTGCATTACTGCCGAAGATGTCTATAGTGTGGCTCATGATTCCGATGACATGATGGTGACATGCCTGCAGCCAGCGGGTGACGGCCTCCTCTACGCCGGTACGACCAATCTTGGGTCAATTCTTCTTGTTGATACATTGAACGCCACAGAGGGGTGGTTTGAGTCGTCAGTGCTCGACGCCAAACGCGTCTCGCGGTGGGGAAGACTTGATTGGACCGCGCAGATCACAGGATCAGCGGTTGCATCTATCTCCACGCGTTCAGGCTGCAATTCAGACCCGGAAGATAGCAGCTGGAGCTCGTGGTCACGCGCATTGGAGAACACCTCAACTGGCATGGTACAGAGCCCATCTGCTAGATATCTTCAGTATCGGCTTGAGCTCGCACGTCGCAACCCTGAAGCCGCGATCTCAATCGATCGCGTGAGCGTGGCATATCTCCCGTCCAACCGCCCACCAACGATGAAAATCAGGAAACCGCTGGAAGGCTCTGTATCCTCTGGCAAGGTGAGTCTCCAATGGGACGCAGCAGACCCAGATGGGGATGGGCAGATTATTGTGTTGAGCTATCGGGCGAGTGCCAGTATGGTCTGGAACGAAATATCACGTGATGCCAAGAATGGAAAGTATGAGTGGGACACCTCCGGTATCCCAAGTGGGTGCTATTGCGTTCGCGTCTCAGTGACGGATGCTCCCAGCAATCCCGATGATGCACTTGAAACACATGCCGAGGTGACTGGCGTCCTCATCGACAATGATGCTCCCTCTATCTGGGTGGATTCAGTTGAAGCTCGGGATGGAAGGCTTCACGTGAATGGTGTTGCAGCAGATGAGCAGTCTCATGTAGCTGAAGTCACCTATCAAGTCAAAGACAACTGGTACGCAGCGAAAGCAGCCGATGGCATATACGATGGACAGAACGAGCGTTTCGAGTTTAGCCTTGACGTGCCGGAGCAGAATGCAGACATTGCCGTGCGGGTAC
>CAYSRY010000041.1:3490-4170 GCA_964433395.1 uncultured Armatimonadia bacterium
AGCGGGGAATGTGAGCACTATCATTGTCAAATGGCCGAATGGACAGGTGGTGGAGCCGCTTGGTTGACGAGGGTACCAATGCTGACAGAAATCACGCACAGTCTACCGCTCACATTTCTGCAGTGAATACAGCATTGGTAAACATGTATGGTGTAAAAATTTTTCCTGGTGTACGAGATCCACTCGAGAGTCTCATTCTCACGATACTTTCTCAGAACACCAGTCGTGCGAATTTTGAGCGCGCATTCGCCGAACTTGTTCGCAACTTCCCGTCATGGGAAGCCGTCGCTGCGGCTACTCCGCTAGAGATTGAAAAGGCTATACGCATCGGTGGTTTGGCAAAACAAAAATCCAAGCGTATCTCAACGATACTCCGTGAAATCATAGGTACGAGAGGTGTTGCCAATCTCGATTGGCTTGCCGATGTCACAAACGCTGAGGGGCTCGCATATTTACGCGCATTTGGCGGTGTTGGTCCTAAAACTGCGGCTTGTGTACTGCTTTTTTCACTTGGGCGTGAAGTGTTTCCTGTTGACACCCACATCTACCGCATTGCGGTGCGTTTGGGCTGGATGCCACCGGACCTCTCAGATCAGGCCGCCCATGATTTTCTTGGAGCTTTCATCCCTGGACATATGCACTATCAACTGCACATGAACCTTGTCGAACATGGACGCCGT
>CAYSRY010000041.1:4180-17380 GCA_964433395.1 uncultured Armatimonadia bacterium
AAGGCCAGAAAACCTTGCTGTGCCCGATGTAGCTGCATGTCGCTATGCGAATACTACTTTGCGAATTGCGAATAAATCTGTCCAGCAAAATGTGTTAGTTCATGCTGTGACGCGCAAAAGCCGGTCCCTGTCAGAGAAAGGGACCGGCTTAGTTGTACGCGCACAGTTCAATTTTAGAAGTCGTTACGGACCTTAACCGGGATGCCACCTTGGGCCGCTGATTCGATGGCTGCCCATGCTGTGGCAACTGTTTTTGCCCCGTCCACGCCATCAATCAATGGTGTTTTGTCGTTTACAATACAGTCGATGAAGTGCGACATCTCACTGGCCAAAGCTTTCTGCATATTTGGTTTTGGCATCTCCAGCCAGCGGCTCAGTCCAGTTTTCGTCAAAGCAAGTTGAGCATAATCGCGGGTATTATCACCTTCAACAGTTCCTTCAGTACCCCAGACCTTCAGGTCAATATTGTAGGGGCGCTGGCAACCGGATGATACTGTTACGCGCCCGATTACGCCGTTCCCGAATTGCAGATTCAGGATCCACATGTCGTCAACTTGCTGGGCAGGGATATTGAAGTGATTGCTTAATGCTGAGACACTGATCACGTCGCCGCCAAACCAGCGAGCAAGATCGATAGCGTGACAGCCCCCTCCTACAAGGATGTGTCTGCGTTTTGGGTCAAAGCGCCATCCATCCCAACCGCCGATCTGCTCATAGTTGTGAATGTAGCTCGTCTCGACGAAATACATATCGCCGAGGGTGCCATCAAATGCCCATTTGTGGACTTCCTCAAAAAAGTTGTAGAAGCGGCACACCTGCGCCACCATGAGTTTCTTACCATACTTATTGGATGCAGCAACCATCTCTTCACATTCTTCGATGGTCCGTGCCATGGGTTTCTCAACCATTACATGCTTACCAGCTTCAAATGCCGCAATCGTCTGCTCGAGGTGAAGTTGGTCTGGTGTGGTGACTGAGATGATGTCCACATCATCTGAGGCCAGCATGTCTTCATAGTTGGTGGTCGCGATTGGCACTTTATGCTCTTTCTGTGTCTTATCCAATAGCTCTTCATTGAGGTCACAAACAGCTACCAGATCAGCATTGGGGAGAGACTTGCATTGCGCAAAATGGCCATAGCCCATCCTGAGACCAACGATACCGATTCCAAGCTTTTTCATAATTTGTATTCCTCCATCATATCTGCAAAACCATGTATAGACGAGACGTCGAATGGCATTGGGGCTGCTGGAACACCAGCTTCGTGTGTGTCAAGCAATGGCGGAACTGCAGGGCATAAATCAAATCCCTGCAGGTTCATGCAGAATCCGCAGGGATGTATCGTATTCCTCACTGAGCATATGCTGCGCGGCAGTTGTTGCTATTCTTTTATTCGGCCGAGGGCAGCCTCAGCTTCCGCGATTTTTGCGGTGTCAGAACTGACCGAGACAAATTTGTTGAAGTGGTCCACAGCCTTACTGCGTTTTGCGGCATCTTTTTCGCCCTGCTCAGCCAATATCCATGCCATGCCCCAGTTTGCATCTTCATCATCAGGGTTGGCTGCAATGATTTTACCATACTCGGAAGCAGCGGCGTCGTACTTTCCTTCGTGTTTCAGGGCGAGAGCAGCTGCATTGCCTCCGCCTGTCGATGGAGCTGCGGTTGCCGTTCCTTCTGGACCGGGCATACCTTCGGGACCGCCGGGCATGGCGCCTGGTGCGCCTCCTGCCATTGGATCGGCACCTGCCTCTCCCGGCATTCCCGGAGGGCCACCGGCTGCAGGTCCTGCCTCTCCTGGCATTCCTGGAGGCCCACCAGCTTTTGGTCCAGCGGCTGCGCCTTCGTCTCCTTTATCTTTCGAACTGCCGCCGAAAAGGCAGCCACTCAATGTACCTGCTAAGAGTGCCAGAACACACAGTGCCAACAACAGTTTCCACGCTTTCATATTTCCGCCCGTCCTCCCTTTTGACCCGCGCGGGGATGTCAGGCAACCTCCGCCACGGCCCTCGCGTTCCCTCGCTCCGAGCCCTGCTCGCGTGAGAGCCCGCATCCTCAATGGTACAAGTGTGCTGAATGCCAATGTTCCCAGCTCATATTGCTTGCATTGGACAAGTCATGTCCACGGCGATGACCTGCTCAGCCAGTCATTGTGGCGTCAGCCGATATTAGTGTTCGTCCGCGATGCACGAACACCTCCATCCGCCCCAAGCGTTTTCAGACCTTATCTACATAGTCTGTGGGCACCACCGAGCCACGGTTGAGAATTATTGCCGGGTCCAGTTGCCGCTTTGTTCGTGCAATCTCTATCAAACCGCTTTCTCCATACATCAGCATAAGATACGGAATACTTTCACCATCCACGCTATATGTTTTTTTGCCCACACCATGCTCGGCGGAGATAGTGCCGCCTCGTTGTACAGCCTTTTCAGCTAACATTTTTACGTATGTGTTCGCCAGGCTTTTCTGCTCTTCGGTTGTTGGTAGGAAGTTGAAGTGGAGGTGATTGTTGCCGATATGCCCAAACACGCAATAGGGAATGGCAGCTGTGTTGCCGACTTCCTTGTAGTAATGCATCATCTCGTCAAGAGTATTGTCTGGAACGGCCAGATCCGTCGCCACTTTTGGCAGGCCACGTAGCCGGACAAACTCATTAATCAGCTCGGGTAGTGAATGTCTGATATCGACCATCTCACTTCGGTCTCGCGCAGCGAAGCCGCTGAAATCCTCTATGCTGCCGGCTTCTTCCATCAGCTCAACCCAAGCCTCGAGGATTTGGTCCTCATCACCCTCTATAGCTTGTTCAAAATATACGGCAGCTCCAGCGCTCATTGGAATGCGCGGGTATTTTTTGCGTAACAGCTCGAGAGAGTTATCGTCGAAATATTCGAGTGCAAGCGCATCCACAGGACTTTCATTGTTGCACCTGGCCTGCCTGCTGGCTATGACAAATGCCAACGCATCTTCCATTGCTGCGAAATAGGCAGTGCAGGCGAAAATGTCCTCTGGTAATGTTATCAGCCCGATTTGAATCTCTGTGATGATGCCAAGCGTCCCTTCAGAACCAATGAACAAGTCTATCAGGTCAGTGCCGTTCGCCTCGACGTAGTAGCCGGCAGCATTTTTGACTCGTGGGGGCGTATATGTTGGCAGCGTCACAACCAATACATCCCCGCTGGCTAATACTATCTGAAATTCGCCATTTTCGGACTTAACTGCGCCGCGCTTTATGTCCAGTATTTCGCCACACGAAAGGACAACGCGCAGGCGCTCTACCCAATCACGAGTAGGCCCATAGTGAAATGTCCGACTGCCAGAGGCGTTTGCAGCAACAGTTCCACCGAGAAATGCTGAAGTCTCTGTCGGGTTTGGCGCGTATGCAAGTTTTTCTGGTGCTAACATGTCAGCAACTTCCTGCAGTGTTATTGCCGGTCCTGCTGTTGCAGACAGTGTCTCAGCGTTCAGGTAGAGCAGTTTACGCCCGCTCACAAGTTCTTTTTCCTCAGAGAGGCTTGTCCTGACCGGCCGTACCAGTGCCTCCGTCGAGAGTACAACACCACCCAGAGGCACTCGGGAAGACGTAATCCCTGTGCCCCCGCCTGAGGTCGTCACTGGGATGGCATTACTCACGCAATGGTGGAGTATGGCGGCAATCTGGGCTTCGCTCTCCGGGTAATAAATTCTGGAAGCGTCGCCCCGCACACTGTTTGACTCATCGGTCAGATAATTTTCAATGACCATGGGATCATCGCTGCTGCGCACTTGGTCAACGGTTGTCTCTTCTGGTCGCATTGCATGTATAGTGTTCATAGCATTTACCATTCATCTCGCTGTGCCATTGTCTCTAGTAGTTGATACATTATCCGTTCCAGTTTCTAAGAGTCGTTTGGAAGACGCCTAGAAACTGGCGGCAGAGTTGTGGACAACGGGGTCGGTTGAGTCTGGTACCAGTATGCGGTCGAGCTATAGTCATCAGAGCGAGAATTAGCGTGTCCATGTTCTATGCTTACTCGGAGTGACTTTTGGAATGCTATTGGATCTGGCACGTGCCACCTGTATACCGTCCATTTGCCTTCCCAGTTTGTGTGCTCTCTGTTGAATACTGATGTGCCGTTATATAACCCCCGCACATCCTGCATTCCATAGGCGTGGCCAAAATAGTCCTCTGTTCCAGTACCATGCAGGCTTGGTGGCCAAGGCTCTTCGTCAATGAAGATCATGTCATCGCCTTCGCCCCACCATTCCCCCTGGGTGTTGTCTATGCTCAGGTTGCAGCCTATGTAGGTTCCGCGCCCCTGCGTCTGCAAAATGAGATAGTTGTCCGCGTCACTGAGGTTTGGGGTGTCATTTATTACAGGATCGCTCACGGAAAGTGATGCGTCAGCCCATCCATTGCAAGCAATTTCCCTGTGCCACACCGCGTGGAAATACATTGCATCCTGCAGGGGTACATCATACTCTTCGTAATCAACATAGAAATACAATGGTCGTGCCAATTCGCCTTCATTCGTGACTTCAATGCGAGCTCCATGTGCGTATGGCATTGGTAGCCAGCAATTGAACGCAGTTCGATTTCGGTTATCGGGGCCAGCCATGCTCATGGCGATCGATTCGTATTCGCGAATTATTCCGTGCCCACAACCGAAGAAATCTCCCAATGGAGCTTCCACGCTCGGATACTCAGCACCATTCCAGTAAATGCGGATAACCATTTTGCGTGTCCATGCTGATTCTTCAGAGCCGCTCGTCAACCATATATGGTTTATGCACCCAGGTCCACTTAAATCTGCGAGTACAAGTGTGGCACCTGACTCACATGGCCACCAGTCCTGATTTTTGCCCTCCACCTGGAAGCTGCTCGCTCGTCTATTGCGCTGTTCCAGCGGATAAACCAAATGGCGGAGAGGTCCTCCTGGAAGTACATTCGGCATTGTATCCCTCCGTACTGTGAATGGGCAATTATCCCAGTCGCCACGCCGCTTCCAGAAAGCGGATGAAGTTATCACTGATGCGTTTATCAAGTGGAACTTCAAATGGTGGGGCTGTTGGCTGAATAATGTGACGACATTTGCCATTGACCTCGTTCAATGTTTTTTCGACAAGATCCTCTATCTCGTCAGGAGTGCGTGTCTCCATGTCATGGGCCTGTATGTTACCCATAACGACGAATTGATCGCCGACAATCTCTGCCAGCTCCTCCAGAGCGATATCCCCATTTGGCGGCCCTTCACAGGGATCAAGAAGATCTACCCCCATCTGCATGATATAGGGGAGAATGTGGCGAATTGGGCCGTGACAGTGATAGCGCGCGAAACATCCATGCTTGTGAATGATGTCGACCAGACGTCCGTCGAGTTTCACGACTGCTTCCTCGAAGAATGATGGCGGTAACATGGGAGGCACGGCGTATTCGCCGCCAAACAGACGGAAAACTGGGCCAGCCCCATTCTCAAGTGCGCCGGTTAGCCATGTTTCGACTAATTCCTGACACCGCTCTAATAATGCGAAGAGTTCGTCTTTGGCAATCATGGTCCGCATCATGAAGTCTTCATAACGCATATTCTCACATGCTATGCACACTGCTGTTGGCACCTGAATCTCCAAAACGCCGCGGTCGCCAAGTCGTTTTCGCGCATTATCGAGTTGTTTACGCGATGGTGGCTTTGGTACAAATGGGAGTTCTGCGAAAGTCTTCATATCCGCTTCGCTTTTCATCGGATATTCAGTTACCCAGGCGGTGTGGGCACCGTCCATGTCGGTGCTTTCACAAGTAAGCTGTCCATGATGAGGAGATAACAGTGTGCTGCGTCGAATTGTGCGATCGGTTTGGCGCACTACTTCAATGCTTACAATATCCTGATCATCAATCGCGAGTACGTTGGTGTTACCGAACGATGCATAATATGGCTCAACATGCGCGAATATGTGATCATATTGATCGGCGCATTCCAGCACATCAGCATAGCTCGGCTCTTCAGCGCGCCAGGGAGCTCCATATCGATCTACGCCATAGGAAGTCGCGGGTGTTTTGTCCACCGCACGCCCTTCCAGCAGTGCCAGAATTCTCTCTCTACGGGTCATTGTGTGACGCCTCATTTTTGTCTATAGTCCGTGAGCAGGTTGGGGGATGCCCAGTGCCTCTCGTTTTCTCTGCAGATAGTAGAGATAATTGTTGTAGCTTACATCTGGTGGCACACGGTGATCAACGTGCGGAATATAGCCTCCCTGTTCTACGAGAGGCAAAATGCGCGCTATTTCTGCGTCAATTTCGGCGTGCATCCCAGCTAATGGGCGCTTGTTGACGCCACCTATGAATTTGATCTGTTTGCCATAGCGTTTGCGCAGTTCGTAATGATCCGTGCCTCCGGCAATTTCCAGCGGAAACATGGTATTCACGCCGCCATCAAGCCAGCATTCCACCACATCCATTATGTTGCCGTCGCAGTCCACATAGAATATCTCTGCACCTGATTGCCGCACGAAATCTGTAATGCGTTTGTAGCGTGGTGTCAGCCACTTCCGGAACATGGTGGGGGAGATCATGCACCCCTTATTGAAGCAGATATCCTCCCAGAAAGCTCCAGCATCGATCCTGATGTCCGCGACGGCTCGATTCAATACCGTGGTTATAAAATATACCCAGTATTCCACCATATCTTCAATCAGGTCGGGCTGGTCCATGCACATGATGGCAATGTTTTCAAAGCCGATCCAGCTGCGGAAACGGCCGAACAGGCTGCCGCAATTCACGATGACAGGGACCTCTGCTTGGTTGAGACGTTGCACGTGCGCATGCCAATTAGCTGGATAGCGGGCGGGATCATTGGGATCGAGGCGTTCTTTGAAACGCTCCCAGTCTGTGCGGTTTTCTATGGCAAAGCGGATATAGCGGGGGATAGTGTCTGTGCCGTCGGTGAAAACCTGTTTCAGCGCACCTTCGCTGTCACGGACAATGCTGTATTTTTCGTGTTGTTCAACCGTCTCCTCGGGAAATCCAGGCAGCAGACCAACATTTACCGGGACGTTTGCCCGCGGAGCAAATTGGAAATAGCGATCGGCAATGCTGTTATTATTGATTTCTGGCGGCAAGCCTTGAGTATGCCAGGTTGTAAACGTTTCATCCCAGTAGCCGAACTCCTCGTCCGGTACGTGGTCCACAGGTTCAAAATTAAGCGTTCGCAGCCAGCGTTCGCGATGCGTCATCGTCACCATCTCCAACGCGTACATTGTTGGGAGTATGCAGTTTACCTGCCGGGAGAGAGCTGTAGTATTGATGCCTGATTACCGCGATGCCCTCCTGTGGAGGGCTCGCCAGACTATTTAGCCTTTCACTGAATTGATGATTCTGTGGGCATTGCCATACATGACATTAGCCACATCATCGGCATTTAATCCTACCTTTTTCGCCGCTCGCTTAAATGCTGCCAGTTCTTCGTATATGTAATAAGTATATTGAGCTTCTTCCTCTGGCGATTTTCTGTTGGTGTTCCACGCGTACGGTTCTGAGGTGAAGTTGATGTACTTATCACCTGCGTACTCCCTCACACCGCGCATGAGCAATATTGGG
Source organism: uncultured Armatimonadia bacterium (assembly GCA_964433395.1). Taxonomy (GTDB): domain Bacteria; phylum Armatimonadota; class Zipacnadia; order Zipacnadales; family UBA11051; genus UBA11051. Next base: position 11,745 of record CAYSRY010000041.1, read on the forward strand.
AAGTCGCTACCATATATTAGGCGATCTGGCCCAATTTTTCTCAGAGCAAGCTCAATAACATCCTCGTTCATATTTGCACTGAAGTCATAATAGAGATCAACGTCTTCAAGCATATCCAGGCCGGGTTCTGCATACGTCATCGTGTATGCTCGTCCGATGTGTGCGACGACGAGCTTCATGTTTGGATATGTGGCCCGCATACGTTTTAGATCTGCAACCGTCTGTGGATCTCTCAGCCTCTCCAACCCCGGAATGTGCAAAATCACTATGAGGCCCATATCGTGTGCGAGTTGCTGATGCGCTGGCGGCAGATAGTCATCTATCCGAACCATATTGATGTTAGAAATGTGGCTGGCTAATCCCATATATGGTTTGAGGCCCAGAAAGCCTCCATCGCGTATGATTCCCTCTAATCTTTCGGCTGATTGATAGGGACGTACGACATACAGAGCGTCCATTTCATCAAGTTCACGAGACTTCTCGCTCATGTACTGATTCAGGGCTTGCAGATTGTTGTTAGGATTCGGTGAGGCGAATGCGAGTGCCCCGATGTTGCGGCCTGGGAATAGTTTGTGTTGCACGTCCAGCATGTGTTCGGCTGGAAAATGACGAGGTACCGCAGCTGGCCAGTTGGTGCGCTTAGTCTCCTCGTCAGGTTCTGGCGCATGTTCGGCAAGATTCACATGGAGATGGAAATCATACACTGTATCAGGCAGAAAATCGTCGAGGTTTTCCATGAAAAACGGCATGTCGACCGTTTCATATTTCTCAGGGTCTATCCCCATCATTGCGGGTGCATTTGTGCTCATTATTCCAGCTCCATCGTGTAGTAGACAGATTCCACAAGCGGCTCAAAACCGAGCTTCTCATAGACTGCTCTGGCTGCTGCGTGTCCCTCGTTTAAGCCCGTCGTTACGGTTGCGATTTTCATGCCAGCTTTCCGTATCTGCTCTATGGCTTGGCGAACGAGTTCTGTACCCAGTCCACGCCCGCGAAAATCTGGGTGTACCCCATTATAGCCGACTGAGCCAATGCTCTGAGCTTCGTCCAGTGACCAGGTTGACCAACCTGCTATGCGCCCATTGCTCTCTGCCACAATGCAGTGCCCAGCGGCGATGAATTTCCGCATCGATGTCTGCATATTCTCGCCTACGTGATCCTGCCAGGATTTATCGCCAATCAGGCCATGACGGTCTTCCATAGCCTTGCTGCATCCCATGTGCCAAATCTGTCTGGCAATGTCCGAGATAGGTTCTGCATCCTTGGGAGTTGCTGGACGGAAAATGATGTCTTCGCAAGCCATCATATGCCTCCAATGCTGCTAATTACTGAAAAAACGTGTAACTATGCTACGTGTGAATGGGGCTCTGACCACGGCTACGGCTGCGGCGACCTTGAGGAGCATGCCAGGCATGAATGGTACGACACCGATAGCGAGCACTTGCGCTACGGTTCCTCCGGTCAATACGCTCAGCCAGATGCAGCCCATCGTGTAGATAATCCCAATGCCAGCTATACAGGCAATAATTGCACCGGAAGTGGTTCGGTGCTTCTCATATATCAGGCCAACCGCGACTGCAGCGAGCACGAAACCAACGAGGTATCCCCCGGTGGAGCCTGCTAGTGCACTCAATCCCCCGGCAAATGCGGGAGCGCCGGCTATGCCCAAAGCAATGTAACCCGCCTGGCTCAATCCACCGCGAGTTGCACCCAGAGTCAGCCCTGCCAATAGCACGACAAGCGTTTGCAGCGTTATTGGCACAGGGCTGAATGGCAGATATATCCTCATATGGGCTGCTGCGACGGTCGCAAGTGCAAAGCTCGCGACCATGGCTATGGCCAGCATGGTGGAGCGGGTATTGCCCCGAGTATTTTCAAGTACGCCGATGCGTGCTGCTATTCCATCTGCTGGATGCTTCATCTCACATTCCTCCTGAAAGCCATTGGGCGCGGACTATGCTCCGCGGCCATGTAGTTTGCAATTTCACACTGCAATTGCCCAGTATGATAGCAGATTCCTCTGATTACGGACAGAGAACAGGCGACTGGCAGTCTCGGCGGCTGCTTCCTCATTCCATCGGCCGTGCCCAATATGCTCCTGTGCCGCGATTGCCCCAAGCGATTGAAAATACATACGGCGCAGCATCCAGTTGCGCTACAATGTTCCCAGCCTCGAGGTCTATTATCTCATATCGGCCATCTGAAAGCGGCAAGCGCACGCGTACGCGCCCAAGGTCTTCTTCCCAGTAGTTTCCCAATAGAAATATTAGATCTTTGCCTCGTGCAATGGCTGATATCCTCAATGACTCCGTATCAGATCTTACGCGGTCTGCGGCGATTACCCCGTCCACTACTATGTCTTCCACTGGCGTTACTACTTTTACAGCCCGTGCATACCCTTGCAGCATGTCGCCATCCCATACTCGCCCTGACCAGAAGTTGGTTCCTCGTGCCCCGTTGAAGAACTGCTCCAGCAGCGAGCGATACATTGCTTCACCAGAAAATACCCCCGCGTCCCCAGGCGTAGTCCACGGCATGCAATCATTGCTACCGAGGCGCAGCGCGTCCTCACGGGTTTCATCGCCGATGAGCACAATGTTTTCAGGATAGAGGGGGGTATATGTCGAACACTGCGCGTTCTGAATAAGATCCGGATACATGTCGCCCATCGGCCAGGTAAATTGGTAGTTGCTGCCAGGTCGCCAGTCATACACGCCAAACTCGATTTCAGGACCTCCGGCTTCACGCACAGCATCTCTGACGCGTGTCGCCATTTCGGCCCACATTTCGAACCCTTTTCCCAGTTTCCACTCTTTCCAGCTTTCGGCTCCACTTGCCTTGAAATCTGCTTTGCAGCGAGTGCAGTTTTCTGCGTCTACGGGACCGCGCCAATTCCACACCTCGATATCGGGAAACCAGTAATCTGGCTTAAGCCGTGCATTCTGGGAAGCGATGCGGTCCATTTCCTCATCCCACATATCGCCACGATAGCTTGGGCAGAAGCGCGACGATGTTTTGTCATCCTCAAGTTGACATTGCCACTCGGTGTTGTCCCTATGTACAGTCATCATCCTGTGAATAGGCGAATCAATGTTAAGCATTTTGAAGCCTTGTTTTTTCACTTCATCGCGAAATGCCCAGAGTTCTGCATCATCTTCCGGCATCCAGACGGCGAAGGTGGATGCGGTATTGAAACCGATTGTCGCAAATGCCTCCAATGATTCTGGCCACTCTTTTGTTGCACTGAGAGTCCACCAGCCTAACGTTGTCATCAGTCGTTTTGGCCGTGGGGCTGTTGGAATTGTTATTGCTTGCACGGGTTGCGTAACCATTGGCGATTCGCCGTCTTGCCATATCAGCTTATATCGTATGGTACCTTGTCTGCCCTCAGGCCAGTTGCCGGCAATATACACACGCCCAAATGTTTTGGTCGTTGTCTTCAATTCAACAGGGATCTCGTATCGTAAGCCGGCAGCGAGCTCAATAGGGGAAAGATCTGTGATGGGGGTTCCGCCAAGCGATCCGCCGATCATTCGTAGGCCAGCCGGGAGTTCCATAATGCACGTACCCGCCTGTGTTGGATATCCTTCAGGAAGAGTAAGGCCGATTGGCACAGGTGTATTGATATTCATGGATACATATTGAAGTGGCTTATGAAAATGCATCTCAGGCGTGGTTACGCTGAAGTCTGTGAGGTGCTCCTCTGCAAATTTTACGGCGTTGGCGTCATGCGTTCCTGCTGTGACATATATTTCTTCCGCACATGATAGACCAGTCGTATACATTCGCACTCCGACGTATCTACCTCGTGTGTTCAGGTTCGTAAATCGCAACGGTAATATCTCTGCTTCTTGACCATAGCGTGGAATACCGAATCTGTCGCGATCTCCGGCATTGAAAACTGAATATTCGTCGACTTTGTAATATGTAGTGCCGTCATCGCTTACAAGCAACTCCACCCACAAGGGGTTTCTCCCTGCTCCAGCCATGAGACGAATTGTGACTTCAGAGATGGCATGTATTTCTTCCAGGTCGATACTCAGGTTTACGCGCCCTCCATAGCTCCAGCCAACGCAAGTGCTGTCAAACCATAGTTTGGCATCATCGCGCTTGCTCAGTTCGCCATTGGTCAAATCGGTCGCATCCGTGCCACCTTTTGCAGTGAGGCCGTAATTTGGCAGCGGCGCATAGGTGACGATTTTGCCGAACGCGATATTCTGTGCGTGCTGTGGCTCTTGCGCAAATGTCACAGTCGCTGCAAGTGCCAATATGACGATGATGATCAGGACGCGCGCCATTTCAATCACCTTCAGGATGACGTAGTAGCCTGTGTGTTATTGTTGTCTATTGAGTGATATGTCACCTTCGTATAATCTCTGTTGATAAAGCAAAAGCGCGTCTCATTGCTGAGACGCGCACCAATATCATCTTATTTTTTTTCATCCTGCTAATATCATCTGAGACGATAATAAACCCCGGCGCCTTTCCGTTCTGTCACAATACGCTGTTGATCAAGTAATGCTTGAACGTATTTGGTCGCCTCATTCATGTGTATGCCAAGTCCGATTGCAATATCCTTGAGCGTGCAGGGGCGTCGTTGCAAAAGAGAGTATACCTCTTCAGCTGTCTTCTGATGGCTGGCATCCCCCTCATAGTCCTCAGGTAACGGGGCTACGATTTCAGCGAGCGGCCCCAGCATCTCTTGCGCGTGCCGAAGTTGATAGGGGCCCAATGCCTCTGCATAAGCTTCTGCAGGGGGCCTGACAACTGTGTTTATCTGCACTCGATGGGGATGGATGCGCTCGATGGCTTTGCGCAATGCAAGTAGTTCTTCATCGCTGTCATTTATGCCCGCCAAAAGCATGACTTCGAGCCACATGGCACCTTCGCACTCTAGGCGTGTTCGCGCTATGCCGTCAACAATCTGCTCAATTTCCAGGTGGGCAGCTGGGCGATTGACCTTCTCTAACGTTTCGTTAGTGCCTGCATCCAGCGATGGAATCACAAGATCAACTGACTTGATATCGCGTCGTACATCCTTGTCATATAACAGCGAGCCATTCGTCAATAGAGCCACTGGAATATGCGTGTGAGAGCGTATCCAGGAGATGACCTCGCCAATCTCGCTATTCAGAGTTGGTTCGCCTGAACCCGAGAGGGTTATATAATCGGCCTGGCCATCGTCAACAAGCCATCGTGAAAATTCGGCGATGACGTCCTCGGCGCTGGTGAATGATTTGCGTGCAGTTGTGAGTTCAGTTGTTCTGCCCAGTTGGCAATATACGCAATCAAAACTGCATACTTTGAATGTCACAACATCAACACCGAGCGATCGACCTAATCGTCGCGATGGTACTGGCCCAAATAAGTATCTATACGTCTGCTCTTGCTCTGCCATACGCTACACCAACTTACTTTAGGTGTGCTTTCAATTCGGAAACCACTGCTGCAAACGCGTCTCGGATGACCGCCGGCGTTGCATCATCATCAAGTGCTTTTCCGTTATCAGCCATGCTTACAACTTCTGGTACCAGGGGGAGTGCTCCGAGGAATGCCTCGCCCATGTCGCGGGCCATTTCCTCACCGCCGCCCTGTCCAAAAAGTGGGGTCATCTCTCCGCAATGTGGGCAGACGAA
>CAYSRY010000042.1:0-573 GCA_964433395.1 uncultured Armatimonadia bacterium
CCTTCAGACTGCATCAGCAGCATTTCGGCGCCCGAAAGGTCAATAGTCGCAGGCGCGACATGGAGATTTGGCCAGGCCGTCTCGACGATGACATCCCTCAACGCGACGTCCTCGTCAAACAGGGCTTGATAGACGTTGGGCTGAGCTGGTTCGAGGTAAATTCCAAGATATGCCGAAAGATCTGCACGAGGATCGAGATCGACCAGGAGCACTGAATCGCCGTTTTCAGCGATCGAGGCTGCGATATTGATAGCGGTTGTGGTCTTCCCCACTCCGCCTTTTTGATTGCACACGGCGATTGTGCGAGCCATGCGTGACCTCCGCTGCAACGATAACGCTGCGGTTGACTGGTGCGATGTGTTGCTATTGTGGTGCGGATGGTGCTTATACTATAGCGTAATACCGTTTCGGAGTAAAGCATCGGTGCCGTAGAAAAGAAATAATGCACAACATATAAGCGGTTTTACAGTCAAACAGTGCAAAAGTAATAATGTCTTCCGGTAATGCAGTAAAGCGGTGTAATATTACCGGCAGCGCAGCAGCTGTAAAGTATAGAGCGGTAGAGCAGTAATG
>CAYSRY010000042.1:583-9831 GCA_964433395.1 uncultured Armatimonadia bacterium
TGCCGTAAAACGGGGAAGAGGCTTTGCAATGGAGTGTCGCTCTGGTGCATCCGTATGCAGCATCGCGCCATTGATGCATATCTGTTGTATATTGAAGGTAATACGGTAATGCAGCACAATGCATGCCTGCGCTCGTTTTGACATATAGCGGCATATACAGCCATCTGCAGCATATACCAGAGAATACACATTGCGCAAAGCCTTTTTTGCGCGGTAATACTGTAAAACAGTAATAGAGTACTGATGACGCTCGCCTGCATTTATCTGCATTCAGACCTGCGGCGCTGGAGAGTGACATAACTTTTCGTAGCACAAAAATCGGTAATACGGTAATACAGCAATACCCGTAGAATAGACATCTGTTACCACAACGAAAGATCTCAATCTACGGGAAACCGGTAAAACTGTCAAAACGTTAAACAGTAATGCGGATAAACTGAAAAACCGTAAAGCGGTAACAGACTATCCAAGACGCAAATAACCCACGGCCAAAACCGTGGGCCCATACATAACTACGCCTGTCAGATTGTCTCGATCGGCCCCACTATTCTTGCTGCCATACGCGCCAGGTACTCGCCCGATTCTGCGTGGAATTTCGGCGTGCCGGCGATGCAGAGGGTCAATGGCTCCGAAATGTGATGGTTTAACGACAAAAGCTGCCCCGGTTTCAAGCTTGACAGCTCCCGCAGCGGAAGGCGCAGTCGAGCTATCTCCACCGACAGACGGACCACCGACCTTGCCGCATGTGTTGTCATGGTGGGCGAAATGCCTTCACTGCTTCCCACAATCGCTGAGGACGTTGAGTCGCTGTCGGTCCGAAGTATGCGCATCACTGAAGCTAGGGGAAGTGCCAGGTTTGCCGGGCCGGAGACGTCGCCCACGTGAAATCGAAAGGTTGCATGAATCACGTGTGTCACTGATGATGATATGTCCAGTGTGGCCACCGTCGAGGACACCCCGGTTGTACGCGGAGAAATGTGCTCCAAAGCTGGCCACGTGAGCGTCCATGTATGCAGAATCTCGTCCACTAGGCGTGTCAGCAACGAGACCTCAATCGGCGTCAGCTCATGCGACGGTGAACCAGGTTCCACGCGGGTCGCACCCAGCATTGTGCTCAGCAGGGGGACCGCAACCGCCGCATCAAATTGCCATACGGCCGGCGGCGAATGCGGATCCAATTGCACAATTGCCATGATGGGGTTGGGCGGAAGACCCCGGATGTACTGATCGAAGGTCGGGTGGTCAAGACCTTCAAAATCGACGCTGGATGCCGTGTTAAGATACGCGGTCAGCGTGCGCGAGAGAACCTTTGAAAGCACCGTGCAGCGGTCTTCCAGTTCATGAATCTGATCTGGAGACAGCTTCGCCGCGTCGCGGAAATCATACAAAGCCACCTCGGCCTGCTTGCGAGTGCCGGATGTTGCTTCGGCAATGGCCATGGAGCTGGTTAATATGTCCAGCTCCTCCTGGGTAATCAATTGATCTTTTGACATTCAGTCTCCTTGCCAGAGCTTGTCACACGATGGACTGTGATGCCAGTTATTCAATATAGCTGCTGCTGCCGTAGTCCAAAGCGATATCACCGGCTTCTTCCAGTTCGCGCGCCTTGTTTGCAAGCTCGCCGCGTGCAGTCTCAACGTCTGCTACACGCACGGGGCCCAGAGCTTCGATCTCTTCCTCAAGACTCTGAGTGGCACGTTCCGAAAGGTTGTCTGTGACGCGCGCACGGCTTGTGCTGTCTAGCCCCTTCATTGCCATGGCAAGAGTCCGGACGTCGACAGCCCGCAAAACTGTCTGCAGAGCCCGATCTGGCAGCTTCAACAGATCCTCGAACGTGAACAGATTCTCCTTGAGCTGGAGCGCGAGTTCCTCGTCGCGCTCGAACAGGTCTTCCATGACTGCCTGCTGTGTTGGTCTGTCGAGGTTCGAAACCATCTCCAGCAAAAATGAAAGCGTGTTATCGGGAGTCTGCAGGGGTTTGCCATCTTGTGGGATGAACATTTCGTCTAAACCCGCCGCTAAAGCCTGCAGAGTACCGGGCGCGAGCGTTTGCAGGGAGGCCGAGCGCGACAATATCTCACCGCGGCGGTCATCAGGAAGGCTCTGCAGAACGGCCGCGGCCTTCGTAGCCGAGAGCTGGCTGATCAGGACTGCGGCCGTCTGGGGGTGTTCGCATGATAGACGGCGCGCAATCATATGCGCGTCCATATCTGCCATCTGCCGCAGACGGTCCAGCCCGTCACCCTGGTGGATCATAAGCTCATTGGAGCTGTTGTCGCCGAGAGTGTTCGTCAGGATCTCCTGGGCCATGTTCAGACCGCCAAGCCGCTCGGTCTTCAGACACGAAGCATAGAATTGCTCCAGGATTACCCTGTACTCGGCAGTGTCAATGGCATCAAGACGCGCCACTTCTTCGGCCAGTGTGCGCACTGCCAGCTCATCAAGCTTGGAACACACCATAGTTGCCGCTTCAGTGCCAAGCGCTGCAAGTACCACCGCGGCCTTGCGCAGATTTCTTCGGTTGCCGACTGTATCCTCGGGCAACGCTATCACCTGTCATCTCATGATAGACGTGGCAGCACTGCCCGGGGTGATCCCACCCGCGGGTGCTTCAGCGAGTTTGGGCCTGACCGAACACGCGCAATGCCACGTTGATTTCTACTTTGCCGAATTGTGTAGACACCGGCACCACGAGTGCCGGGCAGATGGTCGTGATCTGCACACCAGTCCCCTGAATCAGCGATGGGGGAGTGATGTCGCACTGGTAGCCGTTGGCCTCAAAAATGGTCGTCGCGTTGCCGGTGATCATGTTTGCAAGCTCGGTCAGCGCACTTGAGGCCATCTCATCTATTCTCTCAACCGCTTGGCCAAGCATACAGCTTGAAATTTTCGTCGCGGTTACTTCCGACATGCCATAAAGTGCGACGCCTTCAACCATCCCGTTTACACCCAGCACGGCTGAAAGCTCCTGACTCGTAAAGCTGTTACCACTCCGAAGACTCAACTGCCCGCGCTCGGGCGAGGCATGTACTACTTGAGTAAGAACTGCGAAAGCGGCACGCACAAACGGCTCGATGAACTGCACCTGCATTCTGGTTTCCCTCCCTGGGAATAGGACATCATCCTGAGCAGTATGCTGGTGCGTGCTTCACATGTGCAGCCGGACATGCAATCCGGCGCAAGGCAACACCAGCAATTTGAATGCCACTGGCCCGCCCCGCATACCTGCGGACGCCTGGTGGCGCAGAACTCTAGGCCGCCAGCAACCGCTGCACAACCTCCAGTACTTGCTCCGCCTCAAAAGGTTTCACCACATACTCACTTGCGCCAGCCTTCACCGCTTCCAGTACCATCTGCTGCTGCCCGAGAGCTGAACAGATTACAACCTTTGCAGTGGGGTGTTGAGACACGATCTTCCGTGTCGCCGAGATCCCGTCCATGCCTGGCATGGTGATGTCCATCAACACAACGTCAGGCCGCTCGGAATCGTACGTCGCAACGCCTGCCTCGCCGTCTCCGGCCTCCACGACCTCATACCCGGCGCCACCCAGAATCTTTTTCAGCATGGCGCGCATGTAGATCGCGTCGTCAACTGTCAGAATCTTCGCCGACATCGCTGCGTCCTCCCGTCAAGTCACTGCACCACGAAAACCTGCAGTCACAGACTATGATCACCGCCGCCGAGCCTGCGCGGATCCCGTGCATGTGTTCGATATTATCGGCCTAATAGACCGGAATCTTGAACTCCAGCCGTGCCAGATTGCCGCCCGAAAATGTTTGCAGAAAATTGGCTCAAGTCACCCGTGCCAACTGCCGATAGACCCCTGTGGGGGGCCAGCCCTTCATGTCCAGAAAATCGGGGCGGTCGCAGCAGGTCATCAGATTCGGGATCAATGATATGTGTCTGCCTCGCGTTGTTCATCTGCCGAGGAGTGTGAAGTGTGTGTTGCGTCTTCAGGCTGTTGTAGCCCCGAACATGTCCACATCCGTATTGCCGCAGCTTGTAGCCCAGAGTGCGTTGCTCGAATTATCTGCCCTCGATTTCGAAGAGAGGGTGCGGCGCGAGCTGGACGTGAACCCCGCGCTCGAGCTCCGAAAAGACACGCCGATACAGGACGCATACATCCCTTCATTCGAGAGGGGAGGGAGCAGCCCAAGGTCCGATGCGGCCGATGGATACGACACGTGGGCGGCGCTGGCTGGACCGGTCAGCCTTAAAGATGATCTCAAACAGCAATACCGCACTCAGTATCCTGCCGATGACAGGCACATTGCCGAATACATAATGGAAGCGCTTGATGATGATGGCTACCTCACGTTGCCGATTCCTGAGATCGCTCATCATCTGCGCATCGATACTGATCGGGCAGAGAAAGCACTCTCCCGGGTCCAGGGGCTGCTCCCCAGAGGTGTTGGTGCAAGAGACCTCAGCGAGTGTCTCCGCCTGCAGCTACAGGATTTTGACCCGCGCGACATTCCCGCCGGCATTGAGGTCTTTCTCGACAATCTCGAGCTGGTGGGGGGGGCACGCGATGTCCTCAAACAGGCTACGGGCCTCTCATCTGCAGCGATCGATACAGTCATGGCGTTCATCCGCGACGAGTTGTGCCCATATCCCGGACGCTCGTTCCAGATCGAAGTCAGCACCAAAGAGCAGACAGGGCAGTACGCATATCCCGATGTTGTCCTCTCGCTCGACACGGCTGGCAAAATCGTCATCTCCATTCCACAGTCTGACCGGCTCGCGCTCCGGATCAACTCTGCTTACAGGCGGCTTGACGATGCAATGAGACAGAGAAATGAGCGCTCGCACGACGAAACCCTGCAGGATGCTCGCAGAATGGTGCGCGAGGCCAGACAGTTCATCGACAACATTTCCCGAAGATATGCGACGATGCAAAAAGTCATGGCTGCGATTGCCGAAGCGCAAGAGGCGTTCATCACTGGCGGGCCGGCGCACCTCAAGCCGCTCAACAAAAAAGAAATTGCCGAAACCGTGGGCATGCACGAGGCCACTGTCTGCAGAGCCACGAGGGGCAAATTCATGCTCATGCCTGATGGTCGCCTCGAACCAATTGATATCCTTTTTGACGACGCGTTGCCCGCCAAGAACATGATCAATCGCCTCGTCAATTCCGAAGACAAAAGACGCCCGCTGTCCGATCGCAAACTCCAGCATGAGCTTGCAGGACACGGATTCGACATCGCCCGCCGGACGGTCACAAAATACCGGCTGCAGCTCGATATACCACCCGCAAGCAGGCGTCGTGCAGCATGAGGGGTTTCGGCACGCTATTTGCAGCTCTGCCTGATGCGCGCCAAAACTGCATGGAGAGAGACGATGGCAAATCTGAATATGCTTGAAGATATCACGACTACTGCGCTCGAATCCGGACTCCGTGGGCTCAGTGCCAGACAGCTCGCGATTACCGACAATCTCGCCAACATTGAAACTCCAGGCTACAAAGCGGCGAAGATTTCGTTTGAAGAGCAGTTGCGCGAAACCATTGACGCCGCCAATGCCGGGGCGGCGCCACGGACGCAGCGAGCGCTGCCCGTCGCTTCAGTCGACCCCATAGAGCAGCGCGATACGACGTCATGGCGACGCGATGGCAACAATGTCAACCTCGAAGAAGAGATGACATCGGCCGCCGAAACTTCCCTCCGATACAAAATGACTGCAAAGATTCTCGCAAAGAAACTCCGCATCATCAGGGCTGCCATCAACACAGGAGGCGCGTCATAGTATGTTCAAAGCAATGACAGTCAGCGGAACCGGACTCCAGGCTCAGCGCGTGCGCATGGATGCTATTGCAGAAAATATCGCGAACGCCGAGGCTACGCGCACTCCTGAAGGTGGGCCGTTTCAGAGATTGCAGGTAATCATGCGCTCCGGCGAGGGACTTGGCGGTGGGGTAGAGGTGCAGGGGGTGGTCCGCGATCTGAGCCCGGCAGAAATTATCTTTGACCCTTCACATCCCGACGCAAATGCCGATGGATATGTAGAGATGCCCAATGTCGACGTACCCACAGAAATGGTTGACATGGTGGCTGCAAGCAGGGCGTATGAGGCAAATGCCAAGGCGCTCGCAATGGCAAGGGACATGGTGCGCGATTCTATCGACATCATGTCGTAACGCTGTGAATGTAAAACTTATTTCCTAACAACTTGAACAAAGTTATCCACATTTGGCGGAGCAGAGACGTAATCTGCTCCGCCATTCCGTACCTGTTATCACTCATCACATTGGATTTCCCGACACTCCTCCGCTATAACCACGCGGCAGTTCCGCCATAGTGTCACTTTGGCACACCAGTTGCAGTTGAAAGGTGGCCGTTTGCATAGCACCTCATCATTAGCTGGAGTCACATTATGCGCATTAGCAGCATTCAGGAAAACGGAAATCTACTGCAGTCAAAAATGTATCCTGCCACAACCGGTACACTCGACTCGACCATGTCCAATCAGAGTGACATGACCTCAAGCGGAGTGGGAGCCAACGTTGAGTTTGGCGACGTGCTTAGTAAGGCCATCAACTCCGTCAACGACCTCCAGCTCGACGCCGACAAGCAGGCGCAATTGCTCGCGACTGGGCAACTGGAAAACCCGCATGATGCGGCCATCGCTATTGAGAAGGCCGATCTCGCCATTCAGCTCACCGTCAAGGTCACTGACAAAATCCTCTCCGCATACCGGCAGGTAAGTCAGATGCAACTGTAGACTCGCTCTGTGATGCCGTCCCGTGCTTAGACGACATGGACAGGGATGCAATCATTCACTATGACGCCAAAAGAACAGTTGACACAGATCTGGAATAGATTCGACGGCAAGCAACGCTGGACGCTGGCGGCGCTTGCTGCCGTCACAGTGGGCATGCTCATCTTTGTCGGGGTGCGCTCGGCGCAGCCCGAGTGGGTTCTGCTCTATGGCGGACTTGAGGCGGACACTGCGTCGCAGATTGTCGAAAGACTCCGCGCCGAAAAGATTCCCTACAAGCTTGATCGCCAGGGCACTGCTGTCATGGTCGAGAAACCGCGTCTTTATGAGCTCAGGCTTCAGCTTGCCAGCATGGGGCTTCCGGCAAACTCGGGCATGGGCTTTGAGCTTTTCGACCGCAGCTCTTTGCCGGGCACGGAATTTGCCAACCAGATCAATCTCCAGCGCGCTTTGCAGGGCGAGCTCAGCAGGTCTGTGAATTGCATTGACGAAGTCCTGTCATCACGGGTCCACCTTGTGCTGCCCGAGGAGTCGCTCTATGGCAAAGACACCGAAGCGTCTTCTTCAGTCGTACTCACACTCAAGCCCGGACAGAAGCTCAATTCTGGGCAGGTTCAGGGGATTGTCAATCTCATTGCTTCTGCCGTCCGGGGGCTTGAGCCCGAAGCCGTCACTGTACTCGATTCGGCGGGAACGGTCCTCTCGTCTGGGGTAGACGACATCGCTTCAACCATTGGCATGAGTTCAAGCCAGCTCGACATCAAGCGCCAGTTTGAAGAGGATTTGCGCCTGCATCTCCAGTCCATGCTCGACTCGGCAATTGGCCAGAACAAAGCCATTGTCCGAGTTCAGGCCGACCTCAACTTTGACACGGAGCAGGTACAGTCCGAAATATACTCCGAACCAGATGGCGCAAATGGCGGCCTCAAATCAGATCACATTGTTGAGGAGACGTACGATGGGCCGCGGCGTGCTTCTGGGATTGCGGGGGGAATATCAGCCAACATTGGCGCTGGGGCAGGCGAAGCTGCGGCCGCCACTGGCGGAAAATATATGTCACGCGACCAGAATCGCGAATATGAGCTCTCACGTGAGGTTACCGAACGCACCAAAGCTGCGGGCGATCTCAAGCGCCTCTGCATCGCGGCCATAGTCGACGAGGAGCTTGATATGGCCTCCGTCCAGAAAGTCCGTGACGTCCTCGAAGCTGCATCGGGATACAATGAAATGCGCGGCGATCTGCTCTCCATCCAGAGTCTCCCGATTGCTGCACGCAAGGTTGCCGAGGCTTCGCAGAAAGAGGCTGAAGAGGCTGCGATGGCTGAAAAACGCGGGGATCAGATTGCAATGTTCACGCGCTACGGTTCTGGAGTCGCCGTCTTCCTCATGCTCGCGGCCATCATCATGGTAAGTATGCGCCAGATGCGCCGTGCGCTCACAGAGATGCCGGAAAGCACGGGCGCGCAGGCGGGAGTGGTTGATCTGAATATACCAGAGTTGCCAGCACTGCCCGCCGAAGCCGCTGAGGTCCAGGATGTTGTCGAGATCGCCGATGCTGACAGCTCAAAACGTTTGCCTCCCGAAGGCCCCTCCAGCCCTGAGGAGTTGGCTGAGATGCTGCAAGCCCTCGCAACGGAGAGCCCTGAAGTTATCGCGCGGCAGCTCCAGCGTTGGTTGACGGGAGGGTAGCTTGTACATATGGCCAGACGAGATGCCAGCCACTCCCGGTTGCGGCGGGTGGCTATGGAGGCGTGCACTGACCGTGTCGGCGAAGCCGCTGATTTCGCTCCCTGGAGCCCGGCCGCTGAAGACACCGAAACTGGTTCGCATGCAGCTTCAACAGCGTTCTGGCCTGTCCGGCTCGGTGGCGGCGATAGTCCGCCCGAAAAACGACAGGCTCCAGATGCATTGGTCACGTCCCAGAAGGTGGAGGAGATGTTGCAGCGGGCGCGGGAAGAGGCACAGAGCATCGTCGCCGAGGCAACACGACGTGCTGATCAGATTGAACGTGATGCTCAGGAGGCTGCAGGAGCCGAAATCGAGCGCCGCGCGGCCGAAGAGGCTGACCGGGTACGGGCCGAAGAAACTGAGCATTTCCGTAATGCTGCCGAAGTCATGGTCGCTGACTTCCGCCGGGCCGCCGAAGAGGCGATCGAGCAGGCATCCGCGCGTGTTGCCGAGTTGGCGGCTGCTGTGACGGAGAAGATCATCCATCGCAGCATTGCTGCGGACGATAAGATCATCCTCGACGTCATCGCGGACGCCATCGGCCACCTTGATGATTTTTCCACTGTGCGTATTCGCGTCAATCCTCGCGACGTGGACATTGTCTCAGCGCACGAATCGGCTCTTGTCCAGTCGCTTGGTCGCCTTGAATCATTCGAAGTCGCACCTGATGCTGATATTCAGCCGGGTGGCTGCCTCATTGAATCTGATCGTGGCGATGTGGACGCTCGCATCTCGTCACAGTTCCAGGTCATATGGGATCATCTCCAGCACACTGACATCCTCCGGCGAACTGCTTGATGGA
>CAYSRY010000042.1:9841-11173 GCA_964433395.1 uncultured Armatimonadia bacterium
ATAGCCGATCTGATTTCCGGCATTGACACTGTCCGGCGCATTGGCCGGGTTCGCCAGACTATCGGCCTCATTATTGAATCCGATGGCCCGCCGGCTCGCGTCGGAGAGTTGTGCCACATTCACACTTCCCCTGACGCTGAGCCGATTCTCGCAGAGGTCGTTGGTTTCCGCCACAACAACTTGCTCATGATGCCATTTGGCGAGACCGAGCAGATCCGCGTCAACAGTGAGGTAATTGCTACGGGCGAGCCTATGCGCATTCCGGTTGGGCCAGGGATGCTTGGCCGAGTGCTCGACGGCCTTGGCAATCCCCTTGATGGCCGCGGCCCTATCGAAGCTGAACAGTTCTACTCCGTCCATTCCGGGCCGCCTTCACCGATGTCTCGCCGCCACATTACCCAGGCGCTTTCGCTTGGCATTCGTGCGATTGACGGTCTCATCACATGCGGAATGGGGCAGAGGCTTGGCATATTTGCGGGCTCGGGTGTGGGCAAATCCACTCTCATGGGCATGATTGCCCGCAACACCGGAAGTGGAACGGGGGCTGTCGCAGACGTCAACGTCATCGCACTTATCGGCGAACGGGGACGCGAGCTGCGCGAGTTTGTCGATCTCACGCTTGGCGAAGAGGGGCTTGCGAAGTCCGTTGTCGTCGCTGCCACCAGTGATCGGTCACCGCTTGTACGACTCCGCGGCGCTTATGTCGCCACGGCCATTGCCGAGTATTTCCGCGACATGGGCCTCAACGTGCTTCTCATGATGGACTCCGTCACTCGCTTTGCATGGGCGCAGCGCGAGGTTGGGCTTGCTGTTGGCGAACCGCCTACGCGCAATGGTTACACGCCATCGGTTTTCGCAACGCTCCCGCGTCTCCTCGAACGCTCTGGCATGGCTGCCGATGGCTCCATCACTGGCCTTTACACGGTACTTGTCGATGGCGACGACATGAACGAGCCGGTCGCCGATGCTGTGCGCAGTATCCTTGATGGTCACGTCGTTCTCTCACGCAATCTGGCTACTCGCAACCACTATCCCCCCATCGATGTGCTTGGCAGTGTGAGCAGGCTCATGTCCACTGTCGGAACGCGCGAACACAACGACGCTGCTGGGGCTGTGCGCAGGCTCATTGCCGACTATGACGAGGCCGAAGACCTGATCAATCTTGGCGCATATGTCGATGGCAGCAATCCCGATGTCGATCGCGCCATACAGCTGCGCAGGCCGGTGCTCGATTTCCTCCGCCAGTCTGCTGACGAACAGACGCCCCTTGCCGAAACGATAGTCCGCCTGCGTTCGATTCTCGAGTAAAGACGCCATGTTATTCACGCCGCC
>CAYSRY010000042.1:11183-17209 GCA_964433395.1 uncultured Armatimonadia bacterium
TTCAAATGCGCGTTACGCGCCGCTGCACGCACCGCCTTTCGCATTCCACATTTCTGGGCTATACTGAAACCGTTTCGCCACTCCGTCTTCAAACTCAGAGGATTGTGGTAACTCAGGCATGGATGCTTTTGTTTCCTCCAAGCGCTCACATCGTTCTGATCGTGTCGCTGCGCTGCTGTGTCTCATCGTGGCGGCTGGTGTTTTCCTGCGACTCTATGGTCAGGCTCACATCGTATACCAAAACCCAGATGACGCCGTCCTCGCCTATTTCATCGTCAACGGTGCCAAGCTCCCGGTGTTTGACACTGATCCGGCCACCAACGCTATCGCTCGCCTCCTGAGCTGGGATTACGGCTGGCCGGCTTTCGGCCCCTATGTCGTCTATGTGCGCGTCCTCGATGCATTGCATATCCCAATCAACGAGCTTACCCTTGCCATACCGATTGCTGGCTTCGGCGCGCTCATCGGCCTGTTGCTCTACCTCGTTGCGCTTCAGTTCGATCGCCCTGACGTGGGCCTGCTCGCCGCGGCACTCCTTGCCGTCATGCCGCTCTGGGTCACTTATGGTCGCACTATCGGCGGCTTCCATCACATTCCAGCCAGCATCCTTTTCATGTTGGCCATCCTCTGCATTATACGCTATCTCAAACGCCCTGCAGATGGCCGTGCGGCGCTCTGGGCGGGTATCACCACCGGACTCTACATCTGCTCCGATCTCCAGTTCCCGTTTGGAGTGCTTATTTTGCTGCTGCTTGTCGTCCTGTGGCCCCGAGAACGCTCCGGCGGCTGGCAAGCTGCCCTCAGGCCTCTCTGGAATGTTCGCGTGCTCCTGCCGCCGGTTATTCTTTTCTTGCCATACGTTGCCGCTTGGCTTTATGCCCGGCATATTGGCTATTCGCCCCAGACTTTTCTCGGGACCATGTTTGGTGAGCATTCGCCCGATTATGGCTTCCACCTGATCCCGCTGCTCAACGATCTCGCAATGAACATGGGCATTCCGGCTGTTATTGCCCTCATTGGCATTCCATTCGTTCTTCGCGCGCACTGGGGCGATTCTCGATATGTCTGGCTGACCGCATGGACGCTCGTCGCGGCCATTCCCTTTCTGTTTCTTGCCACGCGCAAAGTTACGATGGTCTGGACGTATCAGGCTCTCCTGCTATTATCGCTTGTGCTGCTCATTTCCATGGCCCTCCTGCGAATTCGGCATGTCACATTGCGTGGTCTTGCCATTGCAGTCGTCATTGCGGGCGCTCTCGCCACGACCTTTGGCGGTGTCTTCCAAGTATCTGCTTTCAAACCGTTCTGGCCAAATCGGGCGCTTCCATATGGCGCGGTGGTGCCAAACAACGGCATGAAGGCAGCCGGCTACTGGGTGCGCAACAATGTCCCCGCAGATGCGCGCGTTTTCGTCACGCACGATCCCGCCATTGCCTATTGGTACATGGGGCGCGAGGTGACGACTGGCGGGTACGTCTGTGCAGACAGGCGCGGGGTGGCGGAGGCCATGGGTGACGAGCTGGATGTGGTGGTCGACGCGCAACGAAAAGCTGGCTTTCTGCCCGCCGAAAAGTTGCCATACGGCATGAAGGGGCAGATTGTTGTGCGAAACGGGGGGAAACCTGTCCTCAGCATTTTTACGCGGAAGCCAATCCGCGAAGAGCTCGATACCGAGCAGGTGGATACGCTCTATAATCGCCAGTTCAACTCTCTCGACACTCTCTGGCCAGGTATCGGCCCATATGTGCCGGAGAAGCCGCTCATGCTCGATTAGCTCGCTGCCGTAGCATCAGTTTTCCGCGTCCATTGGCTTTGCCCCCGCCCCCGCAACGCTCTTTTTATGCTTGATTATCAGGCGCCACAGACCATGCAACCCTACTGCGCTGACTGCATAGATCGCCGGGAGCACAGGCACCCGGAAGCGACTGTACCCCTGCAGAAATGCTACTGCCACCGCATATGCCACCACCAGCAGCACCAACGCCGCCACCGCGCGCTGTTCCGGTCTGCGCCACAGGACGACAGTCCCCGCAATATATGCCAGAAATACACCCATCCACAGGCCCCACAGGCCCATACCAATCTGTGAAAATGGCAGTCCCGTGGCCGTCTCGAGTTGCATAAAATAGCCACGTCCGGGCCCGAATAGCGTTCGTGCCGCGGCAACTGCAAATGCTCGCGGGAGTTCGCGCATATGCACCCGCAATATTGGCCAGCCGATGCTGCGGAATTCCGCATCCGCCTCAAAAGGATTCCGCTCCGCCGGCCCGATGTTCTCCTCCAGCCATGCCACCATCTCGTCATGTTGTGTTTCCGCGCTGCTGGCTGTCCCATTCATGCCAATATTCTCAGGCGCGGCAAATTGCAGTGCGTTCCACGTGCAGAGTGCTTTGCCCGCCCCGGATGAAAAAGCAAAATGTCCGAAGACGACCTGATTTCTCAGGCACCAGGGAAGTATCCCCAGCGCGAAAGCCCCACATATTAGCGCACCGCGCCGCAGTAGTTCGCGCCATTGCGTATTGGATCGCACGGCGCACGCAACCAGCAGCGCGAATGGTAAGAAGAGAAACGCTGTCCGTACATATGCCAGTGCTGCCAATGTAAGCCCAACCGCCACCCATTTCCAGCTTGGGGCCGGAGCGTCATCGCGCAGAATGCCGGCCAGAAAATATACCGCGAGAAGCAATATGCCGGCAGCCAGCGTCTCTGTCATGACGAGGTTTGCATAGATGATACTCGGCCCATCGAGCGCGAACAGGAGCCCGGCAGCCAGCGCAGCTCCCGCAGGTGCCAGCATTCGTGCCAACAGGTACACGCCGCACGCAAGAACCGCGCCAAACACCACTTGAAGCAGGAGGAAAAAAGCGATGTCTGCACTGACGAGGGTGAAAATTGCCGCCATCGCGAGAGGATATCCTGGACCTCGTTCAGCATGGGGAATAACAGGTGGGCCCATGTACTCGGCATAGACTCCAAAGCGCGACAAGTTTTCGCCAAGCCGCACATAATTGATTGCATCCCCTTCGGCAGAGGCCGAATAGAATGCCCAAGCTTCCGGGTGTTCGAAATTCGCTGTTCCTGCAAGCGCGAATACGCTTATTCTGGCACCGAAGGCTACCAGAAAAATCAGGATCAGGTGCAGAATGACAGTTTGCCTTCCCATAGTTATAGGCCTTATCAGCCCCGCTGGCAGTTAGCTTCGCTCGTATTCTACAGTTTCTGTGCAGCGGTTTTGCAGTACCGTGCGGGGCCTCAAGCGCGTGGATATTTCATTCAGCTGAGGCAGCATTCTTCGGGGCCGGGAGGTCCACTTCAGGTAGTGGACCTTTGCCCTTAAATGCCTGTATGACTTCACGGGCGGGCGCCCATTTCCACGTCGTCAGCAATTCATTGATAATCATATTCATATGCTTCAAGCCGATCTCAAAACCACTTGCCGAGATGGCCAGTTTTATTCGGGAGATGAAATCAAGTCCGGCAGGTACATACCTCATGAGTTTGTCTTGTGAAACCTCGTATGTGTGGAGGTAGAGCATCGCCGGGAGCCCCTGAATCTCTCGCTCTGCGAGGTGTTCGCGCGAGAAGCTGCGGGGGAAAATGCGCAGTCCGCGTCCGCCTATATAGCGACCTGTGATCGGACCGATTTTCTTAGCCAAAGCCGGAAATTCCACGATCCGCCCGCCCTCTGGGAACCGAAAGGCGAAGGGGCGTTTCGGCAGAGGGTAACCCTCACGTTCCCATAGGAGAGTAGTGATGCTTGTATCGTATTCCAGGCCAGCCTCAGCGATGGCTTTCAGGGCCCAGGGATTACTGGGCATGAGCGAGAAAAACGGCGCGCGGTGGCCGTAGATTTTCTGGCCTGAAATATCTTCGAGGACACCGATCGTGCGATGGAGATCTTCGGAAAATTCAGCCGGAGAAAAAGAGGATATTTTGCGATGCTGCCAACCATGGCTGCCCAGCTCATGACCACGTGAGGTTATCTCACGCACGGCCTCCGGGCATTTTTCAGCATGTCTGGCAACGACGAAAAATGTTGCATGCATATTGTGGGAATCGAGCAAATCAAGCAGGTAATGAATGGAGGTTTCAAACTGGCTGCTCAATGGGATTTCATGGCCGAGATACCCACACATCAACTCGGCCCAGTCTTCGGCGTCTATGGTGAAGGCATGGGAGATGCGAGGCATGTATTCCTCCAAACAAAAAAGCTTGTATGGGTGGTTGTAAAGTGCAGGTCCGAGACGAAAACGGCCAGGTACAAGGGTGCAACCGGCCAGGTCCGAGACGAAAACGGCCAGGTTCGAGGTCGTAACCGGCCAGATTCCCGGACCTCACGCCGAAATCAGCAAAATGCGTAAATCAGCCCGTTTTTTGAGGTCAGGTTCGATGCACAACCCTCTCAGGACCCTGAACCATATGGGGCAGTTCCATGGTTGTGTTCAGTACCCAAACGCGGCACATTGTGCCCAAATCTGGCGCTTTATGCCCATACTTCGGTTCTGCAGCGAAATTGCATGCTGCGAAAATGCTCCGGCAGGACCCCCGAACCAAAGTTGTACTTCCGAGGACCATATTGGTCCTCGGACCTCTCCTTTTCGGGGAATATCCATGCCTCCGTGCGCAGGTATAATTTTGTTCGACAAAATAACGTATTAAAGGGGGAACGAATGGTCATGTGCCAACGGAATCTGTATCGTGGTACCCCCGATCGGCATTATATTCTTAGAGAGTCATGTCTGACAAGATGGGTTGCGTGAAACATGAGAATCATACTGTGGTGGCATTGGAGATTGGCCCATTTGATTGTTGTGAGAGAAGACGGAAATACGGAGCGGCATATTGCCGCTCCGTATTATTTCCGAGCTATATCTTCGTCAGATCAGAGATTTTTGATCTCGATCCGGGAAGATAACCTGCTGCTACTCTTCCTGAGCTTTGGGGAGGGTGTAGCTGTAAACGTGCGAGCCACTTGCGAAGTAGATCCGCCCCTCGAAATAATCGCCGCCGGGGCCGATCGGCACAGGAGACTCGGCGACCATTGTAATCTCAAACGTTTCGGGGTCGAGTTGGGCGATACCCTTGACGAAGAGGATGTATATCGAGCCGTCGTCAGCCGTGACGAAAGAACGCGGCCCCTGCTGCGAGTTGGTGCTGCCGAATTCGGCGCCCGTGTCGGCCTCGTAAATGACTTCGCGTGCTACCGGATCGAAGACAAAGAACTTCATGCGATCGGCAAATGCGAAGACCAGGCCATTGGGGCCCGTCATCATGTCGCCGTAGCTCTGAACTCCGGGGAACAGCGGCTCATGCCATTCGACCTTTTTAGTGGCAAGGTCGAAGATGTACATTTCGGCGAGGTTGACAAGTTTTTCGCCACCAGTGCCCGGGCTTGTGGTGGAGCCGCAAATGATTCTGCCTTCAGGCAGCTCGGCTATGCTGTATGTGGAGTGATCTGGGAGAATATCCATGTGCTCCACGACTTCGCCAGTGTTGGTTTCGCGGTCCCAGATGAGGAGGCCGCCGCCGGTGTAGCCATAGCCTGGCGTGCCCGCCATGATGACGGTCTTGCCGTCGCTCGTTGCCAGCAGGTCATGCGGGCGGTTGATGGGCGGTGTACATTTTGTGTGATAGAACGGGTTTGAGTCTGCATTGCCGGCAACCGTCGGAACCCACGGTTTTGCGGGATCCCATTCGAGCAGATAGCCGCCGCTGTAGGCGCCGACGAAGAACTTGTCGCCCTGCGGATAGATGGTGTTCCACTGTCCGAACGCAGCACGGTTGACCCATTCGTCAGAGTGTGGGTTGTAACTGAAGAAACGCATGGGGAATGCTGTGCCGCCACAGATGGTGCCATCAGGGGCAGTCGCGAGCCCCATGATGTGCGCGCCTTCACTTTCGTATTCAAACTTGAGTTGGCGGTCTTCGCCAGTCTGTGGATTGTTGACGACCATTACGCCTTCAACGGTATCGCAGGTTTTGAGGACTTCGCCATTTGGAAACTGACGATGGAAAAGCCCCTGGCT
>CAYSRY010000043.1:0-4895 GCA_964433395.1 uncultured Armatimonadia bacterium
TCCTCTACACTTCAGTCATGCACGTCGGGCACGCTCCCCAGTGGCAATTCGGCAGCATTGCCGAAAAACATCCGGAGTGGGCGCAGCGTGATCGCGATGGCGGCGTTTGCACTGCCTATGGCCACCCGTGGCTCTGCCCAGCGACTGGCGCTCTGGCATATACGGCGCAGTATACCGCTGATCTCGTGCGGAAATATGGCGCCGATGCAGTGATGCTCGACAATAACCAGTTCATCAACAGCAACGATGGCAAGCCGATGTGCTATTGCGAGAGCTGCCGCCGGAAATTCAAAGAATACGTGATTGATCGGTTCGGCGAAGACGGTGTCCGCGACATTCTGGGCATGAATCCCGACCAGATCGACCTGCCCGAAAGCGACCTTGATGAACTCTGGGGTCTGTGGTTATCGTGGCGGAAACGCTTGTGGGCGGAGGCGCTCGAAACCTATAGGGTGGAATTGCGAAAAATCAACCCTGATATGGTTGTGCTCGCCAATACACAGTATATGTACAGATATTATGTGCTGGGTGTCGATGAACAATACGCACACGAGGATGCGGTGTTGGCGGAGTCGTGCTCGCTCAATGGCGCAGGCATGGCCGCGAAGATGACGCTCGGGCGCGCGTTGGCGAAGGGACGCCCGCTCTGGAATTACATTGGCACTTTTGACGAGACAGATCACACGTTGCTGCGTCCGGCGGATGAGGTGCAGAGCGTTTGCGCCGCAAGTGTTGGAGCAGGCGCGAATCCGTGGATCGTGTTCTACGGGTTTACCGGCGAGGAGAACGAGGCGTCGAAGGCCGTGCTGACAAAATACATGGCATTCTGGGCTTCATATGCGGATTTGCTGGTTGGAGAACGCGAGGCTGCGGCAACGGGCATGGTATTTTCGCCCGAAAGCCGCGATTTCACCAGCCAACCCATGCCACCGCAATGGCTGGCGGATTTGCTGGATGAAACAGTTGCGGTGCGCGGATTGTGGGAGCCGAATGGCTGCCCGCCCGAAGACCTTGAGGGGCTAAAAGTTGTCATGGCGCCTTCGCAGTGCATCCGTCGAGAGACGGCGGAGAGGCTGGCCGACTGGGTGCGCGCTGGTGGAACGCTCATTACTACACCGTGGAGCGGATGGTGTGACGAGCATGGTCGCTGGCGGGATGAAAGCGCTATCTCAGTTGCAGTTGGTGAGAATGTCAGCGCACCGGGTGAACATTCCGTAGACAATGGAACGATTGTCTGCATTGCCAATGAGGCAGACAGTCCTGCGGAAGTGCTCAAACGAGTCGCACCTGATGCCAGCGGCGATGGTGCTATCGGCGCCTTTCGACGCGTGAGTGCCGATGGCAGACAAGTGCTGGCACTGGTTGGTTTTGACGGGGCGCTCGGTACTGTGACTGCCACTATCCCCGGGGCTGACGGAAATGTGGAGGTCTACGTGCCGGGGCAGGACATGCGGACAGTGAAGACGACTGCGCCGGGGCGTGTTGAGCTGACAGTCGACGAAGCGTTGGCAGTTGTGGTGTGGTAGTGAAACGCTGAGAGGAGATTCGCAGCAGGAACGGGAAGTCTTCGTGTATATGGTGTGACATACGGTCACGGTGGGCATGTGGCCGGGATGAAGGGGGTTGGCATGAGAGATATATACGATATGCGGGTACGAGTGGGTATGGTGGCTTGTCTGTTTATGCTGAGCGTAGTTGCGGGATTCTGTGCGGAAGGAAAATCCGCATGGGATCATATCCGCGTTTTCCGCCAGGGGGGCGAGGGCGGCCCTGCGATGTACGCTGAATTTGAGGCGATAAATGCGCTGGTTGCGATGGGTGACGAGGCAGTGGGGCCGTTGGTATCCGTGCTTGATCGCACGAGCAAATTCACCCGAGCAAGTGCGGCCAGGGCACTGGGCCGAATCGGTGCGAAGGAGGCAGTTGAGCCGCTGATGGTGTTGCTGGGCGATGAGGAGCCGGACGTCCGCAGTGCCGCGGCGGAGGCATTAGGCTTGCTTGGCGACAAAGCTGCCGCTGGAACACTTATCAGGATGCTTGGCAGCGAAGAAGAGATGGACGTACGGGGCGCAATTGTCGGGCTTGGGCGCCTGAAATGCATTGAAGCCATCGCACCGCTGACGGAGCTGCTCGAGTCAAAGAACTGGGAGATTCGATGGAGGGCGGCAGTGGCTTTGGGGCAGATCGGTGACAAATCTGCTGCGCTGGACCTGGCTTTTGCCACACGCGATGAGAGTGTGGTCGCGAGCGCTGCAGCTCGGTGGGCATTCGGGCAGGTCATTGGCGCACCGGACGGGTCGGGATTTGTGGCTAACCTCAGCAACAAGGATGCGGGCATTGTCTATGGTTCGGCATGGGCGCTCGGTGTCATCGGCGATGCCGCTGCTGTCGATATACTTGGTGCCGCGCTGATGGATGAATATGCGACTTCGACCTATGCGGCGGGCGATGTGCTGTTGTGGCTGGGGTCGGATGCAGCGATGGCATGGCTGGATCAGGCCGAGGCAGTGCATCGAAACTAGGCCATGTTGATTTGGCAATATGATGTGAAGACGCCGGAGGCGACTATCGCCTCCGGCGTTGTGTTTTGCGGCAAATAATGTATTAAAAGCTGCAGCGTTGCCTGATGATACGGGCGCAGTCTATCTCATGCCGAGCCATGCGGAGTTGATAACGGAAATGCTGTCGCATTCGATGGCCGGATAGTCTCGTACTGTGATCGCGTTGCCGTCGACTGATGCGACTTCATAGCCAGTGTCGCCAGCGAGGACATACGCGCCCTCAATTGCCAGGTCAGCGGGCACTGCGCGGTCGAGGTAGAAAGTCTGCCCATCGACGCGCTCAACGCCGAAATCTTCGCGTGTTGATGTGAGGGTGATTGCCACATCACCACATGTGAATTCCTCCCCGTCGAGCACATAGGCCTGCAGGACTTTACCGTCGCGTGACAGTGAGACGAAGCCGAATGCACCATCGAATGTCACGGGGCCATATTCGTGAATGCCGCCATCGGGACAGGAGATGATGTAGTCAACGCGATCTTCAAATTCGACCACCGCGGCCATTGCATCGGGAGCGTCGTCGGGCTGAATGAGCCAAGCTTTTGTGACCAGCGAAGCACCTTTGTACGGCACCATCACTGTGGCATAGTTGCTCTGTGCGTACTCGTCATCTGTGCGCTCGGCGAATATCTGCTGGATTGGCGGGGCGTTGAGTTCGCTGCCTTTATCGCTGCGCCATCCGGGAGCGTCGGTGACCAGCAGACGGTCGATGGGGCTGATGACATGCAGGTCCATGAATGTATCTTTGTCCTGCCATGTCGCGGTGAACGGGCCCTCTGGGTTGGATGCGCGCAGATTGGAAAGCCACTTGATTTCGTCGCCAGTGGCTTCGGGCGTCGGCGCGGTCAGGTCGACCAGATTGCCATTGCACTGGAAGCCATATTGATGGAGCTTGCCGCCTTTGACGCGGAAGAAATCGACCGCGTAGGTTTCATCATTCGGCAGTTGCACCAGCGCGCTGGTGCGGCGGTAGACGTCGCACTGCTTGTATGCATCGGGCGCGCTGGCCTGGACAACTTCGATGCCGGGGGAAGTGCCGAAAAGCTCGAGAGCAGCATGTCCTCCGGATTGTTGATTGGCGCCATCGACGGTGACGATGTTGTGTGCCAGGGTGCTGCTGGTCCACGCATTGCGCGGGTCATCCCAGATATAGCCGCGGTCGGACGCGATTTCCTTACCGAACGCGTAATAGATGAGGCCGAGCGTGTCGTGGTGGCGATGCCCGTGATAAGCGTAGCCATTGAGGTAGAGGGCGTTGTCCCCCATTGGTTTGCCAGTCCTCAGTACGCCGACATGCCAGCCGGGAAACCATTCACTTTTCAGTGGTAAAGCGGCCTCTTTATCAGGGTTGAGATCGGGGTCGCGGTACCAGAGAGCATATTCACTACCTCGTGAGGCCAGATCGCCAGAAAGTGCTTCGAGCAGTGATGCGTAGTCGGCGCTGTAGCGATCTGTAAGTATCTCTACATAATCAGCGGCGATAGAGCTGGCGTGGTGAGTGTCGCCGATGACCGGAACACGTTCCCCCGGCGCGGCCATTTTGACCATGCTTGCCAGCGCAAGTTTGTAGCGGGTGAGATACTCAAATGGCTGGAGATTATCGAAACGCTTGCCATTATCGTCAGTGTATCCGGCTGGATCAGTGTATCCTCGCAGGATTTCAGGAATTTCACGCATAAGGCTGAGGTGCATGCCGGAATATGAGGGGGATTCCATGCAGAAGCCGTCCTCGTGGAAGCACTGGTTCATGAGCTGTGAGAAGCCGTCGAGTGCGCGCCGTGCGCTTTCGGGGCGGTCGAAAAGAATTGCACATGCGGCGCTGAGCGCACGGCCCGGTCCGCATTTGTTATTAATCTCGTCCCAGTTTTCCATGTCATTGCAGGCGGCAAGTAACAGGTCATTCACGATACGCTTATCCATCTCGGGCGTAAGCACTGGCGAGCCGTCGGCGCGCTTCGCATCATGGATCAGATCATAGGCGACCGTCCAGTTGAGGTGATAGAGGTGGCAGCCGCTGGAATCGAAGCGGCCTGCACCCCAGAAGCCCACATTAAGCTCTGCATAGTCGGCTTTCTGGTGGCGCTCAAACGGGTCGATGATAACCTCTTTGGGGAAATGACCGCTGCGCGGGTATTTCCCCAGATTGCTGGCGGCTTCGGCGGGTGGGCAGTCGGCGTATGTGCCGTTGTACGTGAAGAACATCCAGTTCGGATAGACTTCAGCGAAACGGTTGAGGATCATTGCGCATTTTTCGGCATACTGCACTTCGCCCGTAATCGCGTACAGTTTGGCGAGCGTTATTATCTGGTTTGCGCACCAGTGGGATTTTCTTGA
>CAYSRY010000043.1:4905-17154 GCA_964433395.1 uncultured Armatimonadia bacterium
TGTGGGGCATGTCATTGAGCCAGTTTCCGGATATTCCGGATTGGGGTAGACGGTGCCGCAGTATTTGCAGGTGAGCTTGTCAGGATCGGTGATGCTCCAATTGTAAAGGCCGCATTCGCCCATCGAAGACATCTTGCCGACACATGCGGGGCAGTTCTGGCCGAATTCGGTCCAGTTGGTCTGGGGCGTGATCATCTCTTCATACCACAGCTCGTCCTGCTGCATGGCATAGTCCACAGAGCGTTTCCAGCCATCGACGATGCTTTTTGCCCACGGGTAGCGTTTCGCATTTTCGCGGGCGTTTTCAATGTCTCCCGGTTTGTAAAGCGTACAGGGGGCTGCCATCACGGTCAGAACCTGTGCGACAATGAGTATGATGAAACCGACTCGCAGAATGCCGGCGAGTTCATGGGTGGCACTGGACCACTCGTACATTGGATCACTTCCCAAACGATATGATGAAAGAGTACTCGAGAATATTCGCCCCGGTAATGGATGAATCCTCCGATACAAGGAAGGTCGGAGGTGTGCCATGCCCGAAATGATAATTATACTATTGACGCTCGATATGAGAAGCAGTTTTCTCAGAAGAATGCTCTCATATGCACTGTCATTTTGCTGATACACTTGGCAGGTCATCACCATTGTGCACTACGTCACAGGATTTTATACATTGATAGATTTCAATGTTGGCAGGGAATGGCTTTGAGGCGACGAACAGTAAATCAATGGAACCGGTTGTAGGCTGGTTGAAGCAAGCATTCAGGACGTTCGAACCCATTCAGCACGTGCCACGCGCAATGGCGGGTAGTGTATTACATTTTCTTCAGCCCGCGAGGGAGGCTTTGTCGTGCACTCACTGAACCATTCAATGATGAAGTGGAGCGTCTGTACTGTATTTATTGTACTGGTAGTTTTTGGGGGAACTATAATTCCTGCGCAGGTGCAGGCGCAGGCGAATAGCCTCGACCGCTACATTGCTGAGCGCGGAATGTATAATGGCAAGGAAATCGTCCGGATTATCGTGCCGGGGCGTCCTCCGGCTATCCGGCTGAGTGTGCCCGCATTTGTTCCAGCGCCCAACCCCTCTGCTGGAACCAATTCACTGTCGAATGTGCCCGCACTTGACTGGTCTTATGGTTGTTCCGCAACGTCTGCAGCCATGATGTTTGGCTGGTACGATGCGCAGAGCTATTCAAATATGTATGCGGGGCCGACCAATGGCGGTCTCTTTCCTCTGAATAACAGTGTCTGGGGCAGCGGGGAGTGTCCTCTGAGCGCGACCCATATGGGCAAGGACGGTTTGGTCACGCGAGGACATGTGGATGACTACTGGATTTCCTATGGCAGCACCGCTGATGACCCATATATAACAGGTGGCTGGACTGCTCATGCAAATGCTGATTGTACCGCGGATTACATGGGGACCAATCAGTCGGCGTTTGCCAACTCGGACGGTTCTACTACGTTTTATAATTATACCAATGGTAGCCGTCTGTATGATTTTTCAGCCTATGAACCATCCAGGCGTGACGGTTGCCACGGTCTGAAATTGTTTGCCCAAAGTCGTGGCTATACTGTCAGCTCAAACTATTCCCAATACATCTATCCAAACCCTGTACAGACGACAATCACTCAGGGCTTTACATGGACGGATTATAAGGCAGAGATCGATGCAGGGCGCCCCGTCCTCATTCAAGTTGAAGGCCATACCATGCTTGGCTATGGCTATAATGATGATGGCTCCAACACGATGTATATTCACGATACATGGGATTATTCCGCCCACAGTATGGTTTTTGGCGGTTCCTATAGTGGGATGAAACACTATGGTGTAACAACCCTTACGCTTGGGAGCCCTGGCACTGTAACGGCTACCATTGACAGCGTTACCCCCAATCCTCAGGCAGTCGGCAGCAGTGTCCAGTGTGTGGGCCATGCCAACACGACATATCCGGCCACTACCATTACGGCCTATGAGTGGCGCGCAGGCGCTACGACAATCGGAACCACCGCGACCCTCACCACAAGCGGATTGGCTGCCGGCGATCATACCATCTCCTTCCGCGCTCAGACATCTGAGGGCGTGTGGTCCAGTTGGGTATTCTGGACCGGCAATCCTCTGAAAATTGTCTCGGCCTCGGTTGATGCTGTAGTTGACAGTGTCACTCCCAATCCGGTCGAGCTTGGCGCCTCAGTCTCATTTACCGGACATGGTGTATGCCTGCCGGCGAGCTCCACCGTAGAGGAGTATGAATGGGAATCGGATCTGGATGGCCAGATTGGAACTGAAGCGAGTTTCTCCACTGATACGCTTTCTGAGGGCGATCATACCATCCGGCTCCGTGTCAAATCAGACGCAGGCATCTGGTCGGACTGGACAGCCTGGGATGGCAATCCGCTCCGCGTCATCGATACGGTCGTGACAGCGTCGGTGGATGCTGTCACACCTGATCCCGCAGAGCCGGGTGAAGTGGTGCATTTCGCGGGAAGCGCAACTTCAAACTGGCCCGGAGATACGATTACAGAGTGGGAGTGGCGCTCAAATCGTGATGGGACGATCGGTACTACCGAGTCTTTTGACAAGAGTGATCTGAGCACGGGCAATCACACCATTTATCTACGCGCAAAGTCGGCTCGCGACGTGTGGTCTGCATGGGTCACATCCGCTACGAATCCTCTTGAGATTACCTCACACGCGGTGACGCCAGTGATTGACAGTATCAGCCCACGCGTGGCTGCACCAGGTGCCAGTATTCACTTTGAGGCGCATGGTGAAGATTCATTCGACCACAGCATCAGTGTGTACGAATGGCGTTCCGATGTGGACGGAGTGATCTACAGTGGACCGTCAGATAATTTCTCCACTACGAGCCTGAGCGCTGGTGCCCACAACATCTCTTTGCGCATCCAGTGCGCAGATGGCAAATGGTCTGACTGGGCCTACTGGAGCGCCAACCCAATAGGTGTGCTTGATCATGAGCTTACTGCGACGATAGATTCAATCAGCCCCAGCGCACAATATCTGGGCAAAACAGTGCATTTTGAGGGGCATGGCACAGATAATTTCGAGGGCTACAGCATTGTAGCCTATGAGTGGAAATCGAGTATTGACGGGGTGTTCGCACATACGGCTGTTGCCGATGACGATGGCCTTTCGGAGGGCGCTCACACCATTTCGTTCCGCGTGCAGAATGATAATGGCAACTGGTCGGCATGGACTGCATGGGCGAGCAACCCCCTGCATGTCGTGAATCGGCAGTTGACGGCTACCATTCTGAGCGTGAGTCCAGATCCGGCAGAAGTTAGCGGTACTGTCCATTTTGAAGGCAGCGCAAGTGACAACTGGCCCGGCGCCACTTTCGTGGCCTGGCAGTGGGATTCCAACCTCGACGGCACTATCGCTGAAACAGCTGCTTTCGACACGACTGAACTGGCCGCAGGCGAACACTACATCCATTTCCGCGCACAGGCAGACGATGGCACGTGGACGCCGTGGGCTGCATATTCAGGTAATCCGCTGGTGGTTGTGCATCACGTGCTCACCGCAGTGATTGATGACGTGAGCCCGAACCTGGTTGAGCCGGGCGCAGCAGTGCACCTCGCTGGGCACGGGAATGACACATTCCCAGGACATACAATTTCCGGCTACCAGTGGCGGTCAGACATTGACGGGGTTTTCGCCACTACTGGCACGGCCGATTATACCGGCCTCTCGAATGGCAATCATTCGATCAGCTTCCGCGTGCAGTGCAGTGACGGTGACTGGTCCGCGTGGGTGCAGTGGTCAGGTAATCCATTGCGGGTAGCCGATCATGACGTTGCGGCTGTGATTGACGGCATCACTCCAAATCCTCAGAAGACAGGTGCTGTCGTGCACTTTGCAGGCCATGGCACAGATACATTCGGGCATGCAATAGTCGCCTGGCAGTGGGAATCCGACATTGACGGGCTCATCGGCACCACATCGAGTTTTGACAAATCTAATCTGACGCAGGGTAATCACACAATCCGTTTCCGTGTTCAGTGCGGAGACAGTGACTGGTCGGCATGGACCGACTGGACAGGCAATCCGCTGCGGATTGTCGAGCATACACTTACGGTAGACGTGACCGGGCCACCTGCATGTAATTCAGGCGCCGCATTGCACTTCGGATTGACGGCCGATGATTCGATGGGGCATGGCCTATCCTATGCCTGGACCGCGTTAGACTCGACCGGGCATCCCGTCGGCAGTTTTGACGACCCGGCTTCGGCTGATCCGGAGTGGACCGCGCCAATGAATTACTCTGACGATAATCTGGTCGTGACTATATCGTTGACGGTGACATGTGATGGAGGGCTGCAGAAGAGCGACAGTCTCTCGCTTGATGTCTGGCCGCCCGCTCATGCCGTTGACATCACTGCCGGCCCGTCCGGCGACGCCAATCCATGTGCTTCCGGCGGCGCAGTGGTATGCAGTGTCACTGCTGCGGACAGCAGAGGCCATAACCTGACATATCAGTGGCAAGCCTACAATTCCGCGTTTGCCCTTGTCGGCGGGTTTGACGATCCGACGGCAGCCAATCCAACCTGGACAGCTCCGCTCAACGAGACCGATGCGATTGCTGAATATACGCTCGTGGTTACGGTCGAATGTTCAAGCGGTCTTTCGACCTTTGCACAGTACACGCAACAGGTCAATTCAGCGCCACATGAAATCCAGATAACACAGGCGGCCAGAGGTGCCGTCAACGGTATTGACAGTGGTTTCCCGGTGAATTGCACAGTTGAAGGGAAATGTTCACGCACTGGGCATGGTGTCACGTATGCCTGGACAGCCACCGACTTGAGTGGTACGCCAGCCGGAGCATTTGACGATCCAACCGCGCAGAACCCGATATGGACTGCGCCGCTTACGGTGAGCTCGCAGTTCCAGGATTTTGTATTGCGGGCCACCATAACATGCGACACCGATTCGAGCGTTTCGACCACGAGCGAGTATATCCAACGGGTTATACGTACGTCGCACGCGCTCGCGTTTACTGAAGGCCCGGCGAGTGGCACCAATCCCTGCATGCCGTCGACGACTGTGCAGTTCAGCGCGGTGGCTACGGATACGCATGCGCATCATGACATAACATACGCATGGACTGCTCGGGATTCCGCTGGTGCTCCGGTCGGCGCATTTGATGATGCCACGAGTCAGAATCCGCAGTGGACAGCACCTGCCAACAGCAGCGGTATGATCCTGCAGTACACGATAACCTGCACCGCGACCTGCAGCGAGGGGCTGACAACGGTCGCGACGTTCGAGCTGCAGATACTCTCATCGCATTCGCGTACGTTTGACGCTGGTCTGCGGATGGTTGGCATCCCTGTTGTCATGGCCGGACAGCCGACGATAGAAAGCCTGCTTGGCGGCAAGTGCTCGTGGTATGATCCACTGAGTTCGGGCTATGCTCAAACCGGTGGGGCTACGCCCCATATGGTGGGACGCGGCTATTGGGTCGATTTTGCCGATGAGGCCACCTATACCTTCGGTGGGCGCACTCTGACCGGGCCAATTTCGTATTCCGTCAAGGACGGCTGGAATATGGTGAGCATTCCCTATGCCATGAACGACGGAACCAGTGCCACCATGTCAGCGCCGACGCTTGCACCGGGAGCGTGGACGTACCAGGGCAATGGCTATGAACTGGTGCTGCAGGTCAACACTGCACAGACCGTGGCGCACACTGCAATGTATCCATGGTGGGGCTACTGGGTGTTGTCATATGGTGATGGCACAATCCACTGGGATGACACCGACACTGCGTCAGCGGAGAATGTGCAGACAATGCAGCTCGGATGTGCTGACGCTGAGGCTGGCGGATGGCAGATACAGATAGCAGCCCAATCCGGCATGTTCGTAGATGCGTGCAACTACTTTGGCGTGGCTCAGGCCGATATGGCTCAGATACTGAGAATCGCTAATCCACCGATTGTCAGCGGCACCGTTGATGTCTGCTTCACGGGTGGCGGCTCTGCACTGGCAAGTGACATCCGCGAAATCAGCGGTGGCGACATGAGCTGGGACTTTGTGGTGACAAGTGCAGCTGATGCGCCTGTAACCCTGAGCTTCCCGGATTTGAGCGCGGTTCCAGCGCACTATCGTCTGGTGCTGCATGATGAGGTCACTGGCAAATCAGTGAATATGCGCACCTCACGCTCATATAGCTACAACGGTCAGGGCGAGCGTAATTTCCGCATCGAAGCCGTGCAGGGCAATGGAAATGTGTTGGCAATCGGTGGGGTGAGCGCGCAGCAGGCCGGTGCTGGTGTAGCGATAGCGTACACACTGTCTGCCACAGCCGATGTGGCCATCGAGGTGCGCAACATCTCCGGGCGGCTTATCACCTCAATCCCGTGTGGCACGAGTTCTGCAGGTGTGAATTCCACCACCTGGAATCTCCGCAACACGAGTGGCGCGACTGTCCCGTCCGGCATGTATCTCTGCACGATTACAGCGCGCGCAGATGACGGAACGCAGACGAGCGCTGTCAGAACCGTTAATGTGCTGCGGTAGTTTCCGCGTGGCTGAGGAATGAGGTTGTGTGGCTGGGGACTATCTTTCACGACCCCAGCCACTCTCCCTTTTTCAATACACCGCATGCAGGTGTTTTTACCTGTGTACAGAATGTGATACACTGATAGTCGGCAAGCAATGAATAATCTTCGGGCATGTATGAGGAGAGATTACATATGGTTCGCGTTGGATTGGTTGGTATCGGTTTCATGGGGCAGCAACATTTTGCAATTTACCCCAATATCGCGAACGCGGAACTCGTGGCAGTCTGCGATAAAATTCCTGAGCGAGTAGCGGAGAAAGCCGCCTCCATCGGAGGAAACCTTGGTGAGGCGGCGGAGCTTGATCTGAGCCCGTTCAAACGCTACACCTCATTTGATGAAATGCTGGCTTCTGAAGAGCTCGATGTCATCGATCTGTGCACGCCGACACACGTGCATGCAGAAATGGCCATCCAGGCGCTCGAAGCAGGCAAAAATGTAATCTGCGAAAAGCCTATGGCTCGCTCGGTCGCAGAATGCGAAAGCATGATTGCCGCGGCAAAGGCCAATAACAAACTGCTTTTCATCGCCCAGTGCATCCGCTTCTGGCCTGAATATGAAGTGCTCTCAAAAATGGTTGCAGATGGCGAGTTAGGCGACATCATTTCGGCCCGTTTCACCCGCCAGTCGCCGAAACCAACCTGGGCTTCCGAAGGCTGGCTGATGAATAATGATTTCAGCGGTGGTGCCATGCTGGACCTGCATATTCATGACGTCGATTACATCCTGTCGATTTTTGGCAAGCCCCAACGCATTGTCTGCCAGGCGCAGAACCTGATATCCGAGGGCGACAAAGTTGATCATGTGGTGACAAGCTATCTCTATGATGACTTCACGTGTGTTGCCGAGGGTGGCTGGATAATGCCTGACAGTTTCCCATTTGAAATGGGTTTCCAGGTGCTTGGCTCAAAAGGCATCCTGGAGTTTACCGGGGCTAAGGATCCTGCGCTGCGTTTCTACCCATTCGATGGCGAGCCGGTGACGCCCGAGTATAAAGCCGGGACAGGCTATGAACGTGAGCTCCCGTACTTCATCGACTGTGTCGAGAATGCAGAAGAGCCAAAGCGCGTTACCGCGGAATCCGCAAAAGAATCCGTGGCTATGGTATTGGCGGAATTCGAAGCCGCTCGCTGCGGTGGAGTCTACGACATCTGCTGATTTGAATACGACATGGTGACTGATATTGAGCGCGGAGAGCCAAGCAGCTCTCCGCGCTTTCATGTGGGTGCCTATTTTGGTGAAGGTTTGCCCCTGTATCCTGCCGAATACATCTGTGGTTTGCAATGAAGATGCTCCAGGTGGTTGATGGTACCGACATCACTCACAAAGTCTGCATGAATTCGTCGAGTAATGACGCTGTAAGCCCGACCCCAAATCGGGCTGGGGGTGGCATTCGGAAATGGAGTAGCAATGGCAGCGGAAGTGTCGCAGGACGCAGTTCGTGACGAGGAAAGCTCACGTGCGCTTACATTTGGACAGATCGTGGCGGCTGTCTCCGTAGCGATGGTGCTGCTTGTCATAGTCAATCTTTTCATCTTACGATACGATCTTGAGGGCGGCGTCTCTTACGGTGTAGACAGCGTTCCACCGGCTATCCCGTGGTTTTTGCTGGTCGTACTCCTGTTGTGCGGATCTGTGGCGAGACGTCTGGGCATTCGCGCCCGCTTGTCACATCGCCAGTTGCTGCTCATTTTCGGCTTCCTGGCGTTGGCTCTGCCGATTTCCGGCAACATGGGGGTACGATCGGTCCTCCCGCATCTCTCATTATTGCCATATTTCGCAGCGCCGGACAACGAATTCTCACGCATCGCGGGCCACATCCCCGATTTTCTCATGCCGAAAAATATGGATGTTATTGTTCCTGCCTATGAGGGTGCAGACGATGGCGCGGTCATGTGGCGGCCGTGGCTTGGTCCGGTTGCGCTCTGGGGCATGTTCATGCTCGGCCTCGCGCTTATTGTACTTTGCATGATCTGTCTTTTACGCTGGCATTGGAATCACGCTGAGCACCTCACGTATCCAATGCTCGAATTGCCTCGGCAGATTGTCAGCATCAGCCACAAGGGCCATCGCAGTGTCCTCGCCGATCCGCTGCTGTGGATCGGATTCTCCTGCGCATTCTTCTTCCACGCCGGCAATATCGCCAAGGTTTTCAATCCGCAAATACCGGCAATTCCTGCGATGACTGATCTCGCACCATTTCTTACCGAAGGACCATTGCGCCATCTCATCCCACTGAGATTCGGCATTGATCCGCTGACGATGGGGGCCGCGTACCTGATTCCTCAGGATATTCTTTTCTCAATCTGGGCTACGTATCTGCTGTATAAAGTTGCCGCGTTGCTTGGTGGCATAGGTGGTTTGCGGACTGGCTATGCGTTCCCGTTCTACCAGGAGCAGAGCACTGGCGGCTACATAGCGTATGGCCTGATTCTGCTGTTCGTCGGGCGAGGACATATTGCGCGTATCTGGAAGATGGCCATCAGTGGTGAGAAAAGCCGTGAAACATATCCGCTCAGTCCTGCGGTTGCCATGTTCGGACTGCTCGGCGGGCTGATACTGCTGGGCCTCTGGTGCTATTTTGCCCAATTCAACCTGCGGGTCGCTGCACCATATTTTGGCGTAGTACTGCTGTATACGCTTGTCATGGCGCGCATTCGCGCCGAAACGGGCATTCCGCTCGGATTTCCATATCCCTGGCATACGCAGAAACTCATTTTTGATCAGATTCTCGGTACCAAGGGTATCATGCGACTGGGCGGAGAGCAGGGCCTTGTCATGCTCTCGTTCTATTCGTGGCTCGGGCGCTACAACTACATCGGCGAGATGGCGGGCTTTGAGATTGACAATATCACACTCTGGGAGAGTATCCGGTTCAATGCGCGCCAAACCTGGGGGCTTATCGTCTCGGCACTGGTTGTTGGCCTCGCGGCTGGTTTCATCATTCACCTCAAAGCCTATTATCATTTTGGCGCGTCCTTGTTGCAGGGCGCAAGCATGTACGGGGGAGCGCAGACCGCGGTTGCACGCGGGGAATATATTGGCCTGAGCGGGCAACTTCTATCACCCAATCCTCCCGATGTCACGCGCACATGGTATATGCTCATAGGTTTCTGCATTACGCCAGTGCTGGTGCTTCTGCGCAAGCAGTTTCTGCGCTTCCCGTTCCATCCGATCGGCTTTCTCATGGCGACCTGCTACGGGCCGACGCCATATTACTGGGGAAATTTCCTGCTCA
The DNA here is from genome assembly GCA_964433395.1 of uncultured Armatimonadia bacterium. GTDB lineage: Bacteria > Armatimonadota > Zipacnadia > Zipacnadales > UBA11051 > UBA11051. Next base: position 14,732 of record CAYSRY010000043.1, read on the forward strand.
CCTGGGTTATGAAAGCAGGCATTCTGCGTGTCGGTGGCGCAGGTCTCTATCGCCAGTGCGTGGCATTTTTCCTTGGTCTCATCGTCGGTAGTGCACTGCTCAATGGTGTTGTCTGGATGATTATCCGTGCCCTTTTCTTTCCCGAAGGGATCGCCGGTGGCCGACTATAACGAGGGCAGATTGCAGCCCCGCAATCTCTGGCCCTGCATTGGAGCTGCAGATAATGAAATTCCGGCATGTCTTGCTGTGCACAGTTGCCGTGGTTGTCTCAACATTTGCGGTTGCTCAGAATGTGCAGCGTCCGTACCCGGAAGGGCGTCGCTTCCCACTGGGTTTGTATCAGATTACGACCGCAGAGGACATGAGCAAGGTTGGCGCGGCCGGGTGGTTTGTCGGCATGAACTGGGGAACTAACCGCGACTGGATCGATGCTGCGGAGCAGGCAGGCTGGATGGCATATGCGCCGGTCCATGCGAAAACAGAAGCCGACGCGCAAGCCGAGATTGCGCCACTGGCGGCTCACGACAGCATAGTGTGGTGGGATCTTCCGGAAGATGCGCTGTGGAAAGGTCCGGAAGAGGCGGAAGTCGCCGAAAATCTTTTCAACTGGACCCGCAGATTTGACCCGCAGCAGCGCCCCAACGCAATCTGGATTCCCGACTATTTCACCGAGAGCCAGATTGGCCAACACGCCGCATACATCGACCTGTTCATCACCGGTGTCTATCCGGAGTGGGCGCATCAGCCGCGAGCGTGGGCGCGATGGCGTATGGAGACTGTTATCAGCGGGCTCGAGAAGGCTGGCTATACGATTGGTCGTGACTGGAAAGCCGGACAGAAGACCCCAATGGCCACTCTCATGATGTTCAACAAGGGTGTTGACCAGTATGATCTGGTCGTGCCCGCTGAGGCTTACCACGACTTCTGGGCATCTATTGCCAGCGGGGCCAAAGGCATCATGGTCATGTCACACGCCCACAAAAAAGATGCCGCAACTTTCGAAAAGACATGGGAGCTTGGCTATAACCGCGCCGCGACCAATCTTCTCAGCGATGGCAAACTCGACCAGACCATATTGTTCGGAGAAGACGTGCCGCTGCAGGTGGAGGTTACAGAGGGCATGCCGCTGACGGTGAGTTTCCGGCCTGAGGGGTATGATGCGGACTTCCGCTTGCCGGCGGTAAAGGTGATGGGCAAATCATATCATGGCACCCTCTATGTGATCGCTGTCTGCTCACAGGAACGCGGTGTGAGCGCCCGCATCTCTGGTCTCCCCGCTGGAGTCGACAGCCTTGAGGTGCTCTTCGAGGATCGCCCGGGAAGTGTTGGCGGCAATACGCTGGCAGTGACGGGTGGCGCGTTTGAAGACACTTTCGGGTGGCTCGGAGTGCACATCTACAGATGCGCACTGAATGGTGCCTGAGCATTGCGCAGATCGACCTTGCAAATCCGTCTACGTGTGGTATGATAACGCACAAGGAGGGGTATGGTATGAAATGTCCGTTGCGTTTTGATGAGTCCGCAACCGAAAAGTTGCACGCTCGCACCACGATGATGGCCAATGCGGCCAGAACCGCAAACGTCTCAGCAGGAGATTGTCTTGGCGATGAATGCGGGTGGTGGGATGATGAGAAGCAGATATGCGCAATCCTGTCACTGGCGCAGAAGATGAGCAGCGGCTAAGCCCCCCAGATGCAGCATACTGACGAACGCCGTCCCGCGGCTGTATCATAAAGCCGCGGGTTATGTTGGGTATGGCGCGGATACATCAGTTCTCGTCCGTACCATCGCGAAGTGCTGGATCCAGTGCGTTCTGCGGGTGGAATTTTTGCAGCACGTGTCGCGAACCAGTCGGTACAAGCGCCTTTAGAGCTTCAATTTCCTCATCCGAAAGCAGCGCATACACCACGGTCGTCCTGAATTCGTGCGCCAGCCCACTCTCAGCAATCAGCTCAATGCTTGCCTTGATGTTCGCAAGCGGTGCATTCACTCCGCAGAGCCTCTCGTAGCACTCCAGTGGTGCCTTAATGTCCATTGCGATAAAGTCCAGCAGCTTGTCCGCGATGAGCATTTTCAGCACATCGGGGCGGCTTCCGTTTGTCTCCAGACCTGTTTCATAGCCGAGGTTTTTGACTTTGCTCAGAAACTCACCGAGGTCGCTTTGCATCGTCGCTTCGCCGCCGGTCACCATCACGCCATCAAGTTTCCCGGCGCGCTTCTGCAGCAGCGCGAGCACCTCTTCTTCCGCCACATGCGTCTGAGGGTTCACCTCAAAACAAATCAGGTCCCCATTATGACAAAATGGGCACCTGAAGTTGCATCCCTGAGTGAACACGATCGCCGCAATGTGACCCGGGAAGTCCATCAGACTGAATGGCTGCAAACCTGCAATATTCAACGTTGCATCATCCGATGTGGTAGCG
>CAYSRY010000044.1:0-16735 GCA_964433395.1 uncultured Armatimonadia bacterium
GATGTCTACTTTCATGACCAGCAATTTGTCAGTATCGGGAATCCGCGTAGCCTCGACTATACGGCCTGTCCGCAGATCCAGCTTCATGAATTCCTTGAAAGGCACCATCTTCGCATCCTCACTACCTTTCGCGTCCTTGGCTGGTGAGACTTTGGCTTGGGCCTTCGCCGGCATACTGACCTCTTCATCACTCAGCACCCGGTCAATGTCAATCCGCGGGAATATCGGAGCGCCGCGACTGATTTCGATTTTAGCAGGCAGTGCACCTGTACGGAGGTCTTCCCAGCGCCGTTGTACTCCTGCGCCAGCAAGCCCCAACTGTTCCCAGATTTCATCTGCCACTTCAGGCATCACCGGTGAAATCATTATCGCGATAATGCGTATGGAATCGAGCAGGTCATAGAGCACTGCGTCCAATTCGACACGCTTGCCCTGCTTATAGAGCGCCCATGGTTCACGTTCGTCGATGAACTTATTGCAGCGCGCGATGAACTCCCATATGGCAATCAAAGCCCCGCGGAAATCAACTTCCTCGAGGCAAGTGTTGACGGCAGTTGTCATCGCCGTGACTTCCTGCGAAAGTGCACCTGACGCCGGCCCGGCCTCTGGAACGCGGCCATCGACGTACCGCTGGATCAGCGGAAGGGTGCGGTTCAGGAGATTACCAAGATCATTGGCAAGATCGGCGTTGAAGCGATTCAGCAGGCCACGCATTGCGAAGTTTCCGTCATGTCCGAATGGTATATCGCGCAGCACATAGTAACGCAGAGTATCGACCACAAATTGCGTCCGGGCTCCGGAATACTCGACAAGCTGCCCGATTACCTCGAATGGATCGATCACGTTGTGGCGCGACTTGCTGATTTTCTGACCGGCTTCGTCACTCCACCATCCGTGCGCGAAAAGTCGCGTGGGAAGTTCGATATCAAGAGCCATCAGCATCGCTGGCCAGATCGTCGCATGGAAACGCGTCAGGATATCCTTACCCATGAGTTGGACGTCGGGCGGCCAGAGTGTGGTGAATTTTCCGTCATCCAGTGTATAGCCAGCCACGGTAAGGTAGTTGATCAGCGCGTCAAACCAGACATAAATGCAGTGGTCCTGGTCACCAGGCACAGGAATATCCCAATCCGTTCGGTTGCGGCTTACACATGCATCATTCAGACCACCGCGGATGAATGCAAGCACTTCGTTACGACGGCTATCGGGGCCGATGAACTCCTCGTGCTCTTCAATATATCGAATCAGGGCGTCGGCATACTTGCTGGTGGCGAAAAAATACGCTTCCTGGGCGACCTGCTCGACTGGGCGCCCGCAGTCCGGACAGTTTCCGTCCACCAAGTCCCCTTCGAGGAAGTACGTCTCGCATGGTACACAATACCAGCCGGTGTACTCCGACTTGTAAATATCACCACTGGCGAGTAGCTTCTCGAAAACGCGCTGCACTACCGCAACGTGCTCTTCTTCAGTCGTACGGATGAAGCGATCATAGGTTATGTGCAGTCGCTCCCAGGCTTTTTTGTACTCAGCAACCAGACCATCGGTGTAATCCTTCGGCGATTTGCCCGCATCGGCAGCACCTTTTACGACCTTCTGTCCGTGTTCATCTGTGCCGGTGACGAACAGCACTTCCTCGTCTTTCAGACGATGATAGCGCGCCAGCACATCTGCCGCAATCGTCGTGTAAGCGGTACCAATGTGTGGCCGACCACTTACATAATAAATCGGAGTGCTTATGAAGAATTTTGAATTCCGGCTATCTTCGGCCATTCTCTACAACCTGCTTTCGACAATATAGATAAACCGCGCTGCGCAGGACGCATTTAGGCATTACCCTGCGTACCGCCACTGTTCTTATCTTTGCTGTTTCCCTGTTTGCTGCTCCCAGATGAGCGACGATGCCGACTCGAACGTCGACCACGATGCTTTCTCTGTTCGGGCTCTTGTTTCGCCTCCAGCTTACGCTCCGGCGCATCGGACTGTGCAGGCTTAGCCGTCGGTGTGGCATCTTTTTTTGGCTCTTGAGCTCTTACAGGCTTATTTTCGCGTTTTGGTTCGCGCTCCGTCACTGGCCTGCGTTCTCGATTCGGCTCACGTTCCCTTACCGACCTGCGCTCCCGTTTCGGCTCACGTTCTCTGACTGGTCTGCGCTTGTCATTGGGGCTTGCTTTGGGTTCGTCGTCAGCCTCCGTTTTGGAATCTGCTTTGGGTTCCTGGCGTGCACCAGGAGTGGCAGCCGCAATGTGGCCACGGTCGACCTGACAGGTTTTCGTCGCCACCCGGCTACCATCTTCGAGTTCGACGATGACCTCATCGGTCAGGATCCGCACCTCAACAACCCTGCCTCGTCCCTGGGGCACTGTGACCATGCTGCCCTCGCGCGGCGCTTCACGACGCATTTCGCAGTATTGCTCATGCTCATAACGCAGGCAGCACATCAACCGGTCGCAGACACCACTAATCTTCGATGGATTCAGCGAAAGCCCTTGATCTTTTGCAACCTTGATGCCAACAGCATCGAAATTGCGGAGGAAAGTCATGCAGCAGAGCGGGCGACCACATGAACCGATGCCGCCCAGCATCTTTGCCTCATCACGTACACCAATTTGTCGGAGCTCTATGCGAGTGCGAAAAACTTTTGCCAGATCCCGTACCAGCTCGCGAAAATCCACTCGCCCGTCGGAGCTGAAGAAGAACACTAAACTCCTCGAATCAAATGAGTAGTCCGCGTCCACCAACTTCATGGGTAGGCCGTGCTCGGCGATTTTTACCGCACACAGTTTCATTGCCTCGCGTTCTTTACATCGGAGTTCTTCCTCCTGCGCGAGGTCCGCTTCAGTCGCTTTTCGTACAAGCGGCTTGATTGGCCCATGCTCGTCAATACCTGGGTCCTCCATCAGAATCCGCACGACCTGCGCTATGTCGACACCTTTTTCAGTTCGCACAAGCACATAGTCGCTCTTGCGGGCTTTGACACCAGCAGGCGCAAAATAGTATACCTTTCCACCTTGCCTGAAAGACACTCCAATGGCCCACGGCTCCTGCTCGGAAGGTCCATAGTCACTGACGACGGGTTCCTCCGGATATTCATCCGGCGTCAAATCAGTGTCTTCGTCCATATCTTCCTGCTCTGGAGTCTGCTCAGCAGAAAATGCAATATTATCTGTGCTTTCGTCATCTATGTATTCAGTCATCTGCTGCTTTCGAAGTCAGTTTTTTGTGTAACAGTGTGCGCCCGCCAACTCCAGAAACCCTCCGGTCGGCCAAGCGCCCCAGAACGTGATTCACAACACCAACAACCGTCTGGGTGTCACGCTTACCGTACCCGAGGTTGATCTGTTGCTCGCGGAATGTAATGCGGGGCAAAACTGGGTGTGCCCCTTTGCGCGCCTGACGGCGATCCGGCACGTAGATACGTTCCAGGACTTCCGCCTCACGCGGTGATAGACGATATTGCGGTGCAAGACGAATCGTCACCTCCATTGATGAGGTGGCGATGTCGATTACTCCAGCCTTCTTACACTTTAACTTAATTCGGGCCACTGTTACAAGGTTTTGAACCTGTTTTGGCAGTTTGCCATAGCGGTCACGTGACTCTTTGACAAGGTCACGCAACTCATCTTCATCGTGTACATCGGCAAGTCGCCGGTACAGCGCGATGCGCTGGCGCTCACTGGGTACATAGTCAGAAGGGATCACAGTTTCAAGCGGCAGCTCAACGGACGCCCCGCCATCCGCGCGTGTTCCCTCCTCGCCTTTGAGCGTGCTCACCGCATCGGCAAGCATGTTGCAATACAGATCAAGCCCGACTGCGGTGACTTGCCCGCTTTGTTCTGCTCCCAATATGTCACCGGCACCGCGAATTTCCAGGTCTCGCAGTGCAATCTTGAATCCGCTGCCCAGATCGCTGAATTCCTCCATTGCCTTCAGACGCTCTTCGGCATCAGGCGTGATGCGATCCGGATAGCGGTACAGGAAGTATGCGTACGCCTGGCGGCTCGAACGCCCTACGCGCCCGCGAAGCTGGTAGAGCTGGGACAACCCCAGCCTGTCAGCATCGGTGATGATGAGCGTATTTGCGTTTGGCACGTCAAGCCCGTTCTCAATAATCGTCGTGCACAGCAACACATCGAAGTCTTCTCCGTAGAAGGCCATCATCACCTTCTCCAGATCGCCCTCATCCATCTGGCCATGCGCAACGCCAACACGCGCTTCAGGCACCAGCCTCTGGAGTCGCGACGCCATGTGGCCGATTGACTGAACTCGATTGTGCACTACGAAGACCTGACCGCCACGGTTCAACTCACGTCGCACAGCCTCTGCTATCAGCGCATCGTCTTCTTCGCGCACATCGGTGCGGACTGCGCGTCTGCCCTGGGGCGCATCATTGATCAGGGAAATCTCACGAATCCCCGAAAGCGCCATATTCAGCGTGCGCGGAATCGGTGTAGCAGACAGTGTCAGACAGTCAATACTCGATTTGAACTTCTTCAACCGTTCCTTCTGCTTGACGCCGAAACGTTGCTCTTCATCGACGATCAACAGTCCCAGATCCGCGAACCCCACATCATTTGTCAGCAAACGGTGTGTGCCGATGACAATATCAATGCTGCCATCTTTCAGTCGATCAATAATGCGCGCGACTTCCTTTGGCGTGCGGAAACGGCTGAGCATTTCGATCTCGACAGGATAGCGCATCAGCCGCTCTTTGAATGTGTTGTAGTGCTGGTGCGCCAGAACCGTCGTCGGCACCAGCACAGCAACCTGCTTACCACACAGCACAGCTTTGAATGCTGCGCGGATGGCCACTTCAGTTTTTCCGAAACCCACATCACCGCAGATCAGACGATCAACAGGGTGGGGCTTGGTCATATCCGCTTTGACATCCTCAATGGCATGCAGCTGCGCCGGCGTCTCTTCGTACTGAAACGAATTCTCGAGCTCAGCAAGCCATGGGGTGTCCTCCACGAATGCGAACCCCTCAGCCTGCTCACGCTCCCGATAGAGTTTCAGCAGCTCACGCGCAAGCAGCTCTGTCGAACGCTTCGCTTTCCTCTTGGTGGTCGTCCACGTGGTGCCTTTGAGCGAATGCAAGCTCACCTGACTGTTTTCGGGCCCGATATACTTCTGAATGCGATCGAGCTGCGTAACGGGGACATATAATCTGTCTTCGCCCGCGTATTTGATCACAATATAATCGCGCTCAATCGCGTCAATTGTCTGCTTCGCAAGGCCTTGATATATACCGACGCCGTGGTTAATATGGACCACGTAGTCGCCTTCTTCGATTTCGCGCAAACTGGTGAGCGAGAAACCGCGTCGATAGACGCCATCCTCGGGACGCTGCATTTTTCGCCAACCGTAGATTTCCTTCGCAGTGATCACAATCAGGTTTGCTTCAGGCATCGAGAACCCACTGTGCAAATCCTCGCCGTAGACGTTCACTGCACCCATTTCAAGATCATCAAGGTTCTTAGCGATACGCACCCGCTTGACGCCACGTGACGACAGCACATCGGAAGTGCGACTGACATCTTTGCCGCAAACCACGACGCATTGCCCCGCTTTCTGCCATTCTGCGAGGCCTTCGACGAGGAGTTCAAACCGCCCGCCAAATGCTTCCGGCGGCGGAGTCGAAAATGCGACCTGTGGCACGCTTTCGTCCCACGGCACTTCCCGCTGCAACATGTTGGTATAGATGAGCGGGCGAGGATGTCTCAGATACCGCGCCACAAATTCATCAGAGCTCAGGCAGGCAGTCTCAGGAAGCCGCAGGTGCTGGCCAAGCTTCGCCCCACGACTGTGCGCATCCAACACATCTACCGCGAATTGCTCAGCTCCGGCCTTCACACGGACAGGTTCATCAATTATCAGTGCCGCATCGTGTGGGAAATAGTCCAGGAATGTCTCACGCGCATCATAGAGATAGGGCAGATAGTGCACAAGCTGCGCAGTCGGCCGCAGATTTGCAAGATCATCCATGTCCTGCTCCATCCGCTCGGTCAGATTTCGCGCCTCACGCTTCTTGTCATCTGCGTTCAGGCGTTTGAGTTCTTTCCGATATGCCAGCTTAATCTCAGGCAGCGCCCGCTGCACATTGGCCTTAGTCAGCAGGACTTCACCGGCTGGGCCGACGCCGATCGTATCAAGGCGACCGACCGAGCGCTGTGTCTGCGGTTCAAAGAGCCGAATCTCGTCAATCTCATCGCCGAGGAACTCGATACGCACGGGAAACTCGACCGTTGGAGGGGACACATCAACGATGCCGCCGCGAACTGAATACTGCCCGACATCATCGATCAGATCAACGCGCTCATAGCCCAGATCCTGCAGCCGGAACAGCAGAGAATCTCTATCCAACTCCGTTCCGCGGTCAAACTGGATGCGGTTTTCGACAAAATCCGCGCCAGGCATCGTCACCGTCACTGCGGACATGATGCTGCTGACAACAACCACCGGGTCACCAGCACAAAGACGTTCAAGCACGAGCATACGCTCGGCAACTGTCTCCGGCTCAGGGGTTACACCATCATATAGCGCAGAAGCCGTCGAGGGGAAGTAAAGAACACGCCGCGTCAATCGGTCATGATTGCCTGGATCGAGCAGACCCGAAAGATCATCTGCAAGTCGGCGGGCATATTCTTCGTTGTATGTAACGATTGCACAGGGAGAGGCGATCTCCGAAAGCCAGGCACAATAAAACGCGGATTTTCCGCCGCCACTCAGCCCTTGGAGACACAGTCGTGACTTGTCTCGCCAGACTGCGCTGGCCCGTGAAAATCCTTCAGTCCGCCCAATCAGGCTGACAAACGACTGTCTGCCTGAAATGCCGTCGCCCCGAGCTTCTGTCTGAACCATTATTACTATACAACTATCTCGCATCGGCCTCGCACGAGGCCGACAGCGTCACGATCCCGCGTGCTCCCACACCAGTGCGGCTGCACCTATGGCACCGGCGCGGAAGCCAAGCTGTGCCGGGTGGATATTCGCGGGGTCAAATTCACTGATTGGCGACCGTTGTCCCACAGTACGGCGGATCGGGGCAAATAGTATCTCGCCTGCTTGTGCCACTCCCCCACCTATCAGGATCACATCCGGGTCGCACATCACAATGGCATTACATAGACCGATGCCGACATAAAATCCCATCTCGGCGATAATCTCACCACAAAGCTCATCGCCCGCCTTCGCACAATCTGCGATCAGTTTGGGAGAAACGCAGGCTGGGTCGCGCCGGGCAGCTACAGCGAATTCACCGTCTGGATAGACCGGAATCCGCCCCATAGCTCGATCAACCAAGTACTGGCGACCAACATATGCCTCCAGACAACCAACTGTGCCACAATTGCACACTGGACCGTTTGGATCTATGATCATATGCCCGATCTCGCCCATAATCTGTCTCGGCCCACGATTGACCTGGTTGTTGAACGCTATGCCGCCACCTACGCCGGTACCCAGCGTCACGAGAAGAACGTTGTCATAATGACGTCCACCACCGTACCGGAGTTCGGCAAGTGTGGCACAATATGCATCATTCTGCACATATGCGGGCAAGCCAAGGAGATCGGCCATAAGGCGGGGCACAGGCACATCGTTGAGAACGCCGAGATTCGGACAGTAGCGCACAGCCGCCTCGTCTGGGGTTACGCTGCCGGGAACGCCCATACCAATTCCAACGACGTCGAGATCGTTCGCTTCTGGAAAATTGGTGAGTAGTTCATTGACGCCGGAGGCGAAGGCGGCAAGCACATCGGCTATCGGATTATCGGCTGGCGTATCATACGAGATGTCGCCGAGAAGTTCGCCTTCTTGATCAATAAGACACACTGTAAACGTAGTCCCGCCGACATCAATGCCGACAGCTGCTTTGCGCCCAGTGGGAGGCATTTCAGGACTCGCCTCCTACTGATCTCCGAATGGATCGTTGTCGTCACTGATATCGCCAAACGGATCCGGAGCCTGTTGCGGTGCTGGAGCTTGCTGCTGGTAATTTTGCTGTTGGACCGGAGCTTGCTGATAGCCTTGCTGCGGGGCCGAAGCCTGCTGCTGATAGCCCTGCTGGCCACTAGCCGGGCGCGAACCACGGCGACGCTCAGCTTCCTGTCGGCTCTCCAGCGCCTGCACGCTATTCGCGATTACCTCAATCCGACTCCGTTTCTGACCGTCTGCAGACTCCCAGCGATCCTGCTGAAGTCTTCCCTCAATAGCCACAAGGGAACCTTTGTCCAAATACTGCGCGACAAAGGAGGCTGTCTTGCCGAAAGTCACGATCTCAAACCAATCGGTGGATTCATCTCCACCGTCACCCTTACGCCGACGTTCGACCGCGACTACGAATCGCGTAATCTCCGTTCCGGTCTGGGAGTATTTCATCTCGGGGTCTCTGCCGATACGACCGACAAGCACCACATTGTTTACCATTCGTTCTTCCACCTTTTCAGAACGCCATGACGCACGTTCAACACCTCAGCGATGCCGGCGGCACACGGCTGACAGCACATTCGCATATTGCACAGGCAAACAATGTGCTGCCGGCAGCAGAAATACTCTGAGGTCGGTTTTGTTCATGTGGCAGAACTGTCTCGTACTGCGTCGACTCTATTAAGCCTCTTCGGCAGGTGCAGCCTCTTCGGCAGGTGCAGCCTCTTCGGCAGGTGCAGCCTCTTCGGCAGGTGCGACCTCTTCGGCAGGTGTGACCTCGCCCTCTGGGCTGAAGATGTGGTCAAGGTCGGCCACTACGGTCATACCGCGAAGAATTGGCTCGATCATCGCGAATTCGTGGTTCAGGACACCCGCGACGTTCTTATCGCTCTTCGAATAAGTCAGCATGTAGAGGCCTTCGTGGTGGTTCTTGATCGGATACGCCAGGCGACGCTGACCAAAGACAACAGTCTTCACGACTTCGGCACCAGCCTCGACGATTGCTGCCTCGACGGCGGCGATTGCCGTCTGCTGCTGCTCCTCTTCAACGGTAGTATCGAGGATGTACATCGTTTCGTATAGAATTGCTTCTTTTGCCAACTTCTATACCCCTTCCTGTGGTCATCGCGGCTTCGTATCAGATGGACACGAAGCAGGAATGCCAGCACTCTCCCGAAGACGCGAAGTATGTTGTCGCGCCCAGAGAATGTGCTGTCACTATCATCTACTGTTTTCTACAGGCGTACGTGCCTGTTCATAGGCAAGCGAAGTATAGCACAGTTCGCACTCTGAGGCAATATTGTACATCCCCCCTGTGGCCAACCGTTGTTGAATCTGATGGCTGCACTAAATCCGTTGCCTGCTGAGTTCCGTATATTTCCAAGACTGTGAGCATCACGACCGTTGTGTGTTGACGCTGTATGGCCAATCAGCTATCATACCTTAACATAGAGCAGGTGCAGGTCGCCTGATATTGCAGGGGCGGCGCTATCTGTATATGTGCGAATTCCGGGTCGGTACGCCGCTGTGATTGCCGATGGCAACGGCGGTGCGAATGTATAGATACTCTGTGCTTGGACAGGTCACATATCAACAAGGGGTGTGGTCACATGACGCATCGCCGATTCCTCATGAGCATATTCATCGCGACATTGCTGCTGGCGGTTACCATTCCTGTTCTGGCACAACAAACCGCCGATGTCTGCATTGCCAATGGCATCGTCGCCCGGATTCGTGACGCTGGTCCGTATGAAAGTGTAGGGGCACGTGCTGCGGCAATTGACAAGGCAATTGTTGAAATCATATCCAATCATGACACTGAACATCCACAGGTCTCGCTCAAGCAAAAAGATGGAATCTGGACTGTATATGCCTGGGATACTGCGCTCATCGCAGTCTATCCTGCTGAGGCCAAGGCGAATAATCTCACCCCCAAGCAGCTCGGGCAGGTGTGGGTGAACAACATCCGCGACAGACTTCCGAAGGCCACTCCTGTCAGCAAAATGGCCAATCCGCCAAAAGCACCGGCAAAACCCCCGGTCACTGAAGTGCCTGCAGCACCACAGGAGGCGGCAACAATCCCTGCCGCCACTGGAACCATGACTGAAAGCGCATCCCTCCTGCTCGTCATCGATGCTCTTCGGATCAGTCGAGGTCTCACCGAGGAAGAGTGGATTGATCAACGTGAGCAGATCGCACGTAATCTGCTGAATAACCTCACTCGTTTCATTACTGGCGAAACAGCATCAGAGGCCACAGAAGCTCCGACCACTGCACCGTCTGAGGCCGTTGTGACACCCACGAACGCCACGGCACCTGTTACTGCAACCACTCCTACTACATCGGTAACACCAGAGCCAGAACCGGTGACGACGCAGGAGCCTGTTGCTCCGGCACCGGCGACTCCCGCCACGGCACCAGCTACTGAAGAGCCGACGACTACAGCGCCGACTGCAAGCACACCACCGACTGCGAGTCAGACACCCGCTGCCAATGCACATGCCAATGATCCCGGCTATTCACGCGTCCCACAGAAAGAGCGCATCGGCCGCAAATTCGATGTGGTAAAAGACCCATATTTTGCATTGAGAAGCACTAATCCCGACGCCTACAAACAGGTCGGAGAACTGCTTAAGGCCGCACGCAAACATTTCTCCGCAGGCGAATTTGACCTCTCTGAACAGTTTGCTGATCAGGCGCTGACGGCGGTTGGCATCGACCCTGCTTCAATCAAATAGCAGCGTACGCCTCCGCAACATTATGACGCTCAAACGAAGGCCGGAGGGTTTCGCATCCTCCGGCTTTTTTATGGAGATCGCAGATGCTTGAAGCTCTGTTATTCGATCTTGATGAAACGCTCTATCGACCGGGGACCGGAATGCTGCAGGCTGGCGACCGCACGATTACCCGCTTCGTCTCACAGGCCCTCAACATTGCGCACGAAGAGGCGGATCAAATCCGCCACGACCTCTGGCAACGCTATGGCACGTCCGCCGCAGGCCTCGAAATCGAGCATGGCATAAAGCAGGCCGACGTCTACGCCGGCAGCATCGAGACTGTAGATGCTTCCCAATATGTCTCGACCGACCCCGAACTCGGAGACATGCTTTCCCGCATCCGCGTTCCCCTCTATATCTTCACAAACTCCACTCGCCCATATTGCGAGCGCGTACTTGATGCGCTTGGCATTCGCCACCATTTCGAGGACATTTTCGACGTCACATTCACCGACTGGTGCCCCAAGCCCAATCCCGCTGCCTACACCCACATAATCCAGGCGCTAAATCTCCCCCCGAAACGCATGGGTTTTGTCGAAGACAACGCCACCAATCTGGCACCAGCCGTCAAACTCGAGATGACAACGTTTTTGCTGCGCAATGGCAATGGTAGCGTTGATTATGTCCTCGATGACATATTGGAGCTCTACGATATCCTGAAGCGCGATCAGCTCTGCCCATTGGCTGCGCGGACACAATAATATTGCCGATCAAATCAGTTGCACCTGTAAATTCGGGTGCCTAGGAGTTGCATACCAAAAATGACATGTAAAGTTGATACTCCGAAGAATGTGTGGTCTGCCACACCGACACCGTTCACGGATGAGATGAAAATCGATGTCGCTTCAGTCGAAAGGCTCGTCGAGCACCACATCAACCTCGGCATTACCGGTCTTTTCCTGCTCGGGACATGTGGCGAAGGCGCGTGGATGACAGATGCTCAACGCCGGGAGTTGGTCAGCGCTGTCGTCAAATTCAACGACGGCCGGCTCAGAATCGCTGTCCAGGTCACTGACAATTCTGCCCCCCGAATCATCGACAATATGAACTGGGTCGCAGAAACTGGCGCGGATATTGCAGTTATCGCTGGGCCATATTTCATGGGCAATCCGACACCGGCCCGAATACAGAACCTTTATATGACCGCTATCGATCAGAGTCCGCTGCCTGTCGGCATATACGACCGCGGAAACCACGATCCGGTCCCGGTCCCGGCCCCTGTCATGGCCGAAATATGCATGAACCCGAAAGTCGTCCTCATCAAGGACAGTTCATCTGATCTTTCGCGCAGAGATCTCGCACTCGAAAACCGCGCAAAACGTTCCGACATACTCCTGCTTGATGGCGACGAGTTCCACTGCGTCGATTATATGATTGCCGGATATGACGGTCTGCTGCTTGGCGGGGGCATTTTCAACGGCTATATGGCCGGACAGATTATCAATGCCGTCAAAGCGGGCGAATACGACCGCGCACGCGAAATCCAGACGAAGATGAACAATATGATGTTTGACGTATTCGGCGGTCGCACTATCTCATGCTGGCTCTCTGGCCAGAAACGCCTGCTGGTCGAAATGGGCGTATTCAGTACATGGAAGAGCTATCTCGAATATCCGCTCAATCCCGAATGTGAACAGGCGATTATCGGAACGGTTGCCGAAAATGCTGACGTGCTGTTCCCGTGGAAATAGCCCTGCCACGCATCCAAGGAGAAAACGATGGCTAAGGAAGTTATGACCCGCGATGCCGCCGACAACGAGTACCTGCACAAGGACTTTCACGGCGCCATGAGCACTGGCATTCAATATCTGCACGAACACTACGGCGAAGACGGGGTGCGCGAATATCTGCGCCGCTTTACTGACGCGTGGCACGCACCTCTTAAGCAGGCAATCCTCGACCGTGGCCTGACTGCGCTCAAAGATTATTTTGAGGAAATGTACCGTATCGAAGATGGCGACATCAAAATCACCCGCTCTGATGACGAGCTGGTTCTCACTGTCGCCGAATGCCCGGCGATCGCACACATGAAGGCCAATGGCTACCGCATTGCTGATCTGTGGATTGAAACCACTCACACGATTGGCCAGCAGCTTGTCGCGGACAGCCCATTCGTATTCGAGCTTGTCGAATACGATGACGAAACAGGCCACAGTGTACAGCGTTTCTACAGAGCGTGAAATGTCGCGGGGCTTACTGAATTTTGCCATTGTGCAGCAGACAACAGCTACTTGGAGGCAGGCATGATTTCTTGCACGGAGTTCATACCGGCATATAGCGAGTTATTCAAATATCTCGAAGAACGCGGCGGCAAAGACGCGGTTCTCGACTATTGGAATTACATATCGGACAATTTCCTTGGCAATCTTCGCGAGCTTGTCGAAGAGCATGGCATCCGCGGATGCTGGCTCTACTGGAGCCACACGCTCAACGAAGAGGCCGCAGATTTCACCATGGAGCTTGACGAGGAAGCGGGCGAATTCCGCATCATTATGCACCACTGCCCGTCAAAGGGCCGCCTCAACTCCATCGAGCATATCGAACCGTATCACGATTACTGCGGCCATTGCGGTGTACTGTACAAGCGGGTACTTGAACCGATGGGCTACGAATACATCTACGATATGAGCGAATGCGATAAGGCTAAATGCAGTCTGACCGTTCGCGAAATCCGCAAGCCGACCTCAGAATAGCAGTGCCCCAGATACAACATGGCAGTGCCCGATATTATAAATATCGGGCACTTTTTTTCTGAACAATCCAGATTATGCATTTATATTTGCCTCGACAAAATGAAGGGTATCTCCGGGTTGTGGTGAATAGATTCCCGTATTGAGTCTCTGACTGGCGAGAGCGGTTTATGGGTACATCGACTTCACAACGATCTCCGTCCAATCCTGAGTGGGAACGGGTTCGCGAGCTATATCGGCAACCCGACCCCGATCCGGGGAAGATACTTTCCAGCATCACACAGGCCCTCGACCACACCACACGGGCCGGCCTCAAGGATGCGGGGGTTTTGTGTTGCTTCGATTCTCTGCTTACCAGTGCACGAGATACTGCTGCAGGCGGGTTGAACGCTGTCGCTGGCATCTCACCTGCCGTACAGCAGAACGCCATTCTCGGCCTCGGAAATGCCCTCAGGGATAATGCCCGGGAGCAAATGGTCTCGCGCCAGCTTTCTTCACGCTTTGGAGACCTCGCCGTCGCTGCGCTTGGCACCACTCTCATGAGCATTGCCGAAGATATTCCTGGCGGCATATTCCACGCCACCGCGCCACAGGTCGAAAACCATTTCGGGGCATATTACTCCGACCACCGACTCGCCGAACTCTCCTGCAGATTTCTCGCGCACGATCTCGAACAGGCATTCCGCTATTTCGTCGCGCGTGACATAAGCGATTTCGTCGGAACAAAAGCACTCCCCACAGCAAGCAGCAGCGCCATTCTCGAAGACCGCATTGCACTTGAATGCAGGCGGGTTACCGGTCATGTAAACATGGCGTCTGCCGAAGACACCCTCCACAATGCGCTTGTCGCCACCGATGTTCAGGAACGCGACGGACTGCTGCATGCGGTCTTCAACCATGCAGTGGACGAAGGCCTCGAACTCCTGGTCGCGGCGGGGGGGCTTGCTTGATGGCACGTATTGTTGTTGCCTCTGGCATGCCTCCGCGGGTGCTCGACCAGTCGCGTGCATCGGCTGACCTCTGCCTCGAATGGCTTCTCGACGAACACAACGCCGTCGCAAATGTCACTGGTCTGCTCAACTGTGTCTCCACCGAGCCGCCTGTGCTCATACGCGACATTGTCGACATAGCGCTCGGCGTTTTCCTGACTGACATTGCGTTCCAGCGCGGACGCAATGAGAGCTGGGTCCGCAATTTTGATATGCTCATTCCTGTGCGTAACCCTGCATTCTGGCGCGAAAACACTCTCCGATTGACCAGTATTCTCCACGGGCTTACCGGAGATAATTTTGCACTCAGCTTCTGCAGTCACGATGACAGATTCCCGGAATTGCTCACACCAACTGCTGCTGTGCCACCTGCTGCGGACTGCGTAGCCGCGCTTTCTGGTGGCATTGACTCTCTGGCTGGCGCAGTGATGCTGATGCGCACTGGGCGCAAACCGCTGTTCGTCATGCACCAGTCCGGGAATCCGCGGGTCCGCACCAATCAGGATCGCGTCGTATCGGCGCTCAATGACTTCAGTCCGGGAATTGGCGTTTTCGCGAGCACTTTCATCCAACCGCGCGCAGCCGCGAAAGTCGCTTACCCATTCCCGCCAGCGACCGAACGCGAAAACTCCCGCAGATCACGCGCTTTTCTCTTCATGACGCTCATCGCCGCCGCGGCCGCCGCAATCGGCGTCAGCGAAGCCTATCTCTGCGATAACGGCATTCTCACCGTCGCTTTACCGCTCAGTCGTGGTCGCATCGGAGCACAATCGACTCGCAGCACGCACCCGCTCATTCTGCGCGATTTCAACATGCTCATGCAATCTGCAGGCGTTGACGTGACCGTCACTAATCCATTCATCTACCAGACTAAGGCAGAGCTTATCAATACGATTATCAGGCCGGTCATCCCGCCGGATGAAATACTCGCCACCGTCAGCTGCTGGATGGCGGGCCGCAAACAGCGCCAGTGTGGCGGCTGCATTCCATGCCTGCTGCGTCGCATATCACTGCTTGCCGCTGGCCTTCCCGATGAAGCGTACGAAATGGATGTCCTCGCCGAGCCCGAGGCCTACCGAGGCACCGATGCTTACACTAATCTCGTTGATATGCTCAATCAGACCGGGCGAATCCGCCGCGCGACCGACACTGAGCTCATCATGAACTGGCCCGAGCTGCTCGACCTTGCGTCTGCAGATGTCAGCGCGACCGACGTTATCGCAATGTATCGCCGCTATGCCGACGAGGTATGGTCCGTAGTCAGCGAGCATTTCCCTGCCACCGCCAGACTCCTCGAATAGCCTCTACAGTCTCATCGAATACATCGTATAGTCCAACAACTGCTCAAACCCACATTTTTCATACACGCGGCGCGCCGGCGCATGTCCTTCATTCAACCCCGTCCCGACGCACGCATATTCCATACCGGCTTCGCGAAATATCTCCAGCACCCGCTCAACCTGCTTCGTTCCAATGCCATGCCCGCGCCCGGAATGCGCCACGCCGTTATAGTGTATCGTCCCGACTTTTCGTACCGCAGACATCCCATATGTGATGAAGCCGACAATCTCACCATCCAGCTCTGCCACAATCAGACTGTCAATCTCATCCCAAATCCGGCTCATCACTTTCGGCACCAGCCAGCGATCCCACTCCTCTTCGCCAACCGCGCCATATTTCTCCTCAAGCGCAAAATCACTCCCAATCGCCCAAATTTCCTCAACAATCTCCTGCACGCGCCCCATATCTCCCGGAGCGCCTGGTCGCATATGCAATTCCATCAGTCTCACCTCAGCTCTTCGCTATTCAGTTGGTTAATTCCAGTCATTCAGCAATATGCCGAAGAATCCTCTGCCGAACAGTTGTTTACCTCTATCCGTCGTATTGAGGAAGGAGTGCCTGTGTGGTATCATTGCCGGAAAATACCCCGTTGGGCGTCCCTTCCCGAGCATCTGTCCGCGGACGCTATGATTGGCCTATCAAAATGCCGACTACGATTGACAGAGTCATACGCAACATATCCGGGTACTGGCCAGGGGTGGATAAAAAACTCCTGACCGATGCCTATTCATTCGCCGAAAACGCACACAAAGGGCAGGAGCGCGCCAGCGGTGAACCGTACATTATCCATCCGCTGGCGGTTGGCGAAATCCTCACTACCATTGAGAGTGACGAATACTCTGTTGCATCTGCATTTCTCCATGATACGGTTGAAGACACAGACGTGACCTCAGATGACATCACCCAACACTTCGGCCCTACGGTCAGCGAGCTCGTCGACGGTGTCACCAAACTCAGCAAGCTCGAGTTTTCCTCACGCAAACAGGAACAGGCCCGGAATTTGCGCAACATGTTT
>CAYSRY010000045.1:0-7415 GCA_964433395.1 uncultured Armatimonadia bacterium
GGCATGCTGCATCCATCAATGGAAGCGTGCCGACCATCAAACAAAGGGTGCATGCGCATGAACATGGACTTCTGGCTTTCGAACTCGCTGACCCGTCAATTTCCTCTGAGCACTCCCCAGCCGACGCGCATCCTGCGCCTGGTCATGGCGCGAGGCGAACGCGCCTCATTCCAGATATGCTGTCGCCCAGCGGATACGGACAGAGTGATAGAGGTGTCGGCCCACGTCGAGGGTCCCGAAGGCATAAGTGCACGCGTCCGCCGCGTAGGTTGCGTCCCTGTGCCCCATCACAACACGCAAATTCCGCGCGATGCGCTTGATGGCGTGGGTTTCATCCCCGGATACGTGCCTGACCCGCTTTTTGATGAGACCACGGCCACAGTGTCGCCCTATGAGACCCAGTCATTCTGGGTAACGCTTGAGGCCGGGCGAGAAATGACACCAGGCGTTCATCAACTGAAGGCGAGCATTGAAGTCGATGAGGAACGTTTCGGGATGGAAGTGCTGGTGGAGATATCAGAAGTCGTCATTGAGCGGCGGAAGGATTTCCCGGTAACGCACTGGTTCTATGCCGACGCCATCTGTGACTGGTATGGTCTGGAACCGTGGAGCGACGAATTCTGGGCAATGTGCGACAAATACATGGCGGAGTTCGCGAGGCTAGGTTCGGATCTGCTTTTGACGCCCGCGTTTACGCCGCCCTTGGATGGAGTGAAACGCCCGACGCAGCTTCTGAAAATTGAGAGGGACGGGGACGGCTACAAATTTGACTGGAGCAACGTCGATAAATGGGTCGCAATGGCTCAGAAACATGGCATCGATAAGTTTGAGTGGCCCCATCTCTTTACGCAATGGGGCGTAGAACATGCAGTGCGCGTGTATGAAGGCTACGGCTTTGACGAGCAACTACTCTGGCCGGCTGACACCGGGGCGACCTCGGATGTGTATCGTAATTTTCTGGTGCAGTATCTGGGCGAACTGAAGGCATTCCTTGAAGAGCGGGGGCTGCTGGAGAAGTCATATTTTCACATTTCGGACGAACCGCATGGGCCGGAACATCTGGAGAATTACCGGAAGGCTCGCGCTATGGTGCGCGACATTGCGCCCTGGGTGAAAACCATGGACGCGCTCAGCGAAATTGAGTACGGGCGTCAGGGGCTGACCGACTTCCCAATCCCGAAGACCTCCATGACAAAGCAATACTGCGATGAAGGTATCGCTACGTGGACATATTATTGTTGCTGGCCACGCGACCGTAATGTGAACCGCTTTCTCGATACCCCGCTGGCTAATACCCGTGGACTCGGGTGGCTATGCTACCGTTTCAGAGTAATGGGGTTCCTCCAGTGGGGCTTCAACTACTGGTACGAATGCCAGACACGCAATCTGATTGATCCATTCACCGTGACAAATGGCCAGCGCTACCCAAATTGGGCCTACGGAGACACATTCCTCGTCTATCCGGGCGAGAATGGCCCGATAAGCTCAATTCGCGCGGAGGTCTTTGCGGAAAGCCTGCAGGATCTGGCACTGCTGCAAACCGTCGGTGCTGACCCGGATGCGGAAATACTGGAAGATCTGCGCAATTTCGATGACTTTCCAACCTACCCTGAATGGATACTTGAGCGGCGGCGGCAGTTACTCTTCCCCAGTTAACAGCAAGCAATAATGATGAAAATGCCCGGGGCACAATGTGCCCCGGGCATTTTGCATTGTACATTCTGCCAACCAGCTTCAGGTGTACGTACAGGGTTAGCGTCTTCAGTGGCGAAAGAGATAGATGGAGACTGAAATCCACATGACGATTCCATGCGGTACGGCGAATATTCATGCGCTTGCAGAGGTTGGAGCAGATATGGCTGCAATAGACAACGTTGGACATGTTGAGCGAGTGCGCGGCAGCGTCATAGACGTGCACTTCGCCGAGAAAATTCCAGCCATTCACAACAAACTGATTGCTGGCGGACATGGTGAGGTTGTCATCGAGGTCATGACACATCTTAATGCCAAGACGATTCGCGGCATTGCACTCACCCCTACGCAAACACTCGCCCGAGGGTCGCGCGTGATCGACACAGGCAAACCGTTGAGCGTCCCTGTTGGCGCTGAGCTGCTGGGGCGCGTTTTGAATGTGTTTGGGGAACCGATAGACGGGGGGGCAAGCCTGGCTGACGCCCCGCGGCGTCCCATCAACAGACTGCCCGTCCCGCTTTCGGATCAGACAACCAGCCGTGCTGTCTTCACCACCGGCATCAAAGCAATCGACCTGCTGGCCCCATTGGAACGCGGAGGAAAGGCAGGGCTGTTTGGTGGCGCTGGAGTTGGCAAGACGGTACTGGTGATGGAGATGATCAACAATATCGTCGGAAAACACGAGGGGGTCAGCGTCTTCTGCGGGATCGGCGAACGCTGCCGAGAGGCGGAAGAGCTGTATCGGGAACTCGACGACTCGGGCGTTTTGCCCAATACGGTGCTCGTGTATGGGCAGATGAATGAGCCGCCGGGGGCAAGATACCGGGTGGGGCATTCCGCACTCACGATGGCTGAATGGTTCAGGGATGAAGCGCATCAGGATGTGCTTCTGCTGATAGACAATATCTTTCGTTTTGTGCAGGCAGGTCAGGAAGTATCAGGCCTGATGGGCCAACTGCCATCACGTGTCGGCTATCAGCCGACACTCGCTACGGATCTGGCTCAGCTTGAGGAACGCATCTGCAGCACGACAAGTGCTGCGATCACGTCCGTTCAGGCAGTCTATGTACCGGCCGATGACTTTACAGACCCGGCGGCAGTTCATACATTCGCTCATCTCTCGGCCTCAGTGTTTCTGTCGAGGAAACGGGCAAGCGAAGGTCTGTATCCGGCGATCGACCTGCTACGCTCAAGTTCGAGTCTGCTTACACCAGCAATGGTAGGCGAAAGACATTACAGAATTGCCCAAGATGTACGTGCGACTCTGGCACAGTATGAGGACCTGAAGGACATCATTGCAATGCTCGGGCTTGAGGAGCTGTCGCAGTCAGATCAGCGCGTAGTGCGGCGTTCCAGACGTCTGGAACGTTTTATGACACAACCATTTTTCACTACAGAGCAATTCACTGGTCTCAGTGGACGCATGGTGGAACTTGATGATACTCTGGACGGCTGCGCGAGGATTCTGAATGATGAATTCTCGGACTATCCAGAGAACGTTCTGTACATGATAGGCTCAGTCGACGAGGCCAGAATCGAGGGCCGTGATTAGCCATGCAATTGAAGATACTGGCTCCCAGCGAGACAGTCGCACACGAGGAGGCGACGAAGATAACCGGGGAAGCGGCAAACGGGTCCTTCACGCTTCTCCCCCGGCACGTAGACTTCGTCACCGCTCTGGTTCCTGGCATCCTCATCTATGCGGATACTGATGGTGTGGAGCATTTCGTCGCAGTGAATCACGGGGTCCTGGTGAAAAAAGGCAACGAGGTTTTGGTTTCGTGTGCAAATGCGTTCAGCGGTCCGGACCTGCGATCTTTGAGAGATATTGTAACTGGTATGGAGGACGTATCCGAAGAACACGACCGCGCAAGCAGAAGCGCGCTCGCTAAGCTTGAGGTCAACATCGTGCGGCGTTTCCTTGAGCTGGAGAGGTAAAATATGTGCGAAGATACTGACCGAGACTCCAATGAAGACGAGGGGCTGAAATGGCCGGAACCGCCGCAGAAGGATGAATGGGGCGAGCAGATCGGCCAGAAAGCATTGCGCAAGATTCGAGCGCGTGAAAGCAGGCGCAACTGTGTCTGGTTCGGCCTCGGCGCATTCGGTGTGGTGGGATGGTCAGTGTCGATACCCACGCTTCTCGGCATATTGCTCGGTCAGTGGATTGACAGGACATGGCCGAGTCAGTTTTCGTGGACACTGATGCTGCTGGTCGCGGGCGTAGCCGGCGGCTGCGCGAATGCGTGGTACTGGATCAACCGTGAGTTCAAGCAGACGCAGTGCGGCGTGGATGATGAGACTGAGCACTCAGAAGGAGACGACGAAGCACATGAATGAAGCGCTCAGCTATGCCCGCGTGGCGATACTGGGCATAGCGTTGGGATATTTCTATTTTGGCACCATGAAGTGGACGCTGGAGCGCATGGCATTGTCGAAGCACCAGTATTTTCTGTTTATAAGTGGTTCAGTTGTGCGGATGGGAGTAGCCATCGGCGCCCTGTATGTTGTAGTGCAGCAAGGCTGGCAGCATGTTGTCGTGTGTGTGGTCGCGTTTACAGTGGTGCGTATTGTCATGGCACAGCGAGGTCTGCCGCTGGAGGCAGTTACTGCGGCAGATGAGAAACAAGAGGCGGATGCAGATGCACCTGTCACCTGACGAGATACTCGTGTTTCACATATTCGGCTACGCCATCAATGCGACGCTTGTCTACAGCGTCCTCACAGTACTGTTTTTGTCTGCGGGGTCGTGGCTGATCACGCGGCGGCTTACGGACAGTTTTGAAATTCCACGCGGGCAGAATCTGTTGGAAGTGATAGTAAGCAGCATGCGCGGGCAAATACGGGATGTGGTGCAGCAGGATCCCGACCCATATCTGCCGTTCATCGGCACGCTTTTTCTGTATATTGCGATTTCAAATATTCTGGGATCACTAGTGCCGGGATTTCAAGCCGCTACGGGTTCTCTTTCGACGACAGCCGCGCTGGCCCTTTGTGTTGCGGTGGCTGTCCCCTATTTCGGGATAACCAGGAACGGCTGGAAAGCCTATCTACGCGAGTATCTTCAGCCTTCGCCGCTGATGCTGCCATTTAACATCATCGGCGAAGTCACGCGGACATTAGCGCTGGCAGTGCGGCTTATGGGGAACATCATGAGCGGCGCGCAGATTATCCTGATTCTGCTGATGCTGACCCCACTTTTTGTGCCAGTGCTGATGCGCGCTTTCGGACTTTTGACCGGCCTGGTGCAGGCGTATATCTTCGCAGTGCTCGCAATGGTCTACATCGCCTCAGCCACAAGACTTCAAGAGGAACGCACGCAACAGACAGCACGCTCAACTACAGGAGATGATCAGATTGGATAACGCAGCAATCATTGGCCTGGCCTCAATCATAAGTGCAGGTCTTTGTATAGCGATTGGAGCGATCGGCCCGGCACTCGGAGAAGGTCGCGCACTTGCTGAAGCTCTTCGCGCCATCGCCCAGCAACCCGATGAAGCGAACACAATCACGCGGACACTTTTCGTCGGAATGGCAATGGTTGAATCAACGGCCATCTACTGTTTTGTTGTGTCGATGATAATCCTGTTTAACAACCCATTCTGGTCGCACTTCATCGAGAAATAGCACTTGGCCCGCGTTCGGGAGGCAATCTGACGAATGAACATCGACTGGTTCACATTTGCAGCGCAGATAGCCAACTTCCTGATATTGGTGTGGCTGCTCAAGCGCCTGCTTTACAAGCCCATTATCCATATGATGGAGGAGCGCGAAAAGCGCATTGGCACTCGAATGGAGGAAGCTGATGAACGCGTGCGCGTCGCCAACAGGGAACAAGCCAAATATGAGGAAGAGTTGAGCAAATTTCGTGAAAAGCGGCAAGAGCTTTTCAGTCAGGCATCCGAGGAAGCAGAGCAGACAAGGCGCGAGCTTCTGAGAAAAGCCAGAGCCGATGCAGATAAGGCACGCGAGCAGTGGCACACCACTGTCGATCGTGAGAAAGATGCGTTTCTGCAGTCATTCCGGAGTCAGGCCAGCCAAGCGACTTTCGCAGCAGCAACACGCATATTGCGCGAGCTTGCAGACAGCAATCTCGAAGCTCTTATTGTGCGGAATTTTGCAGGTAAGCTTCGAGAGGGCGCTGATGAGAGCTGGGATGAACTGGCTGACAGCGTCGCCACATCGTCTGAAGGCTTGAGAATCCGGACTGCATTCGAGCTGGGCGACGATGAACGTGCAGAACTCACGAGCTTGATTGAGGATCAACTTGGTGAAGGCGTTCCGCTGGCGTTTGAGGTCGATGAACAATTGATCTGCGGGGTGGAACTGAGTACTGCTGGAGTGAAAATGTCCTGGAACATTCAGAGCCATGTGGACGATGTACAGGCTGTGCTTGCGGAGATCATAGATCAGAAGGCAGGCGACGCCAGTGTCGGATAAACGCCCATCCAATATAGATGAGGAGCATATCGGGAGTACCGGGATTCATCATGGTCTGAACGATGATGGTGGGCTCCTTGCAGATGCGCTTGGTTTGGCATTTGCGGATATTGATACCGCAGCAGACCAGATTTCCAGAGAGCTTGAAGTCGAGCAGATCGGTGAGGTTGTGTATGTAGGCAACGGCATCGCGCGCGTCTCGGGATTGCCCGGTGTCGAGGTGGATGAGCTGCTGCAATTTCCCGGCGGCCTGCTTGGGATGGCGTTCAATCTGGACCCCGACGAGGTCGGTGTGCTGCTGTTAGGAAACTATGGACATCTGGGTGCCGGCGATGAAGTCAAGCGCATGCACCGCGTGCTTGATACTCCGGTCGGAGATGCGCTGCTTGGCCGGGTCGTAGATGCGACAGGTAATCCGCTTGATGGCAAGGGGTCAGTGCATACCATTGAGCGACGCACGGCAGAGCGCCCCGCCCCCCCAATTCTGCATCGAGCAGCCGTCAGCGTTCCGCTTCAGACAGGGATCAAGGTGATTGACGGTCTGATTCCGATTGGTTGCGGGCAGCGCGAACTGATACTCGGCGACCGCCAGACCGGGAAGACCGCCATCGCGATTGACACTGTCATTAACCAGCGTGACAGAGACGTCATCTGCATTTACTGCGCCATCGGCCAGCGGAGCTCTGCAGTCGCAAAAGTCATCTCTGAACTGCGCGAGCATCACGCGATGGACTATACGGTTGTCATGGTCGCCAGTGGTGAAGACACACCCGGCCTGCAATTTGTGACACCCTATGCAGCTACCACAGTCGGCGAGTACTTCATGGAGAACGGTCACAATGTGTTGATTATCTATGATGATCTGACATGTCATGCGAGGGCATACAGGGAGCTATCCTTGCTGCTTCGTCGTCCACCGGGGCGTGAAGCGTTTCCGGGCGACATTTTTTACATTCATTCGCGGTTGCTCGAAAGATCCACCCACCTACGAGAGGAATACGGCGGCGGGTCGATGACCGCGCTGCCAATTGTGGAGACCGAAGCCGAAAATGTTTCAGCATACGTTCCCACCAACATTATCTCGATAACAGACGGGCAAATCTATCTGTCGCCAGAACTTTTCCGTAAGGGTAATCTGCCCGCCGCGAGTGTGGGCACGTCGGTGTCGCGCGTTGGTGGCAAAACGCAGTTGGCAGCATATCGCGCGGTTGCCGGTGAACTGCGTCTGGCGTATTCACAGTTTGAGGAACTGGAGGCATTCGCCCGCTTTGGGACGCGTATGG
>CAYSRY010000045.1:7425-16698 GCA_964433395.1 uncultured Armatimonadia bacterium
CCGGCATCGCCTTGAGCGCGGGCGTCGCGTGAGGGAAATACTGAAGCAGAAACAGTATGCACCGATGCGAGTTTCGGAGCAGATTGCAGTCTTCGTGGCTGCTGCCGCAGGTGTCTTTGACCAGACACCCATTGAAGGCATGGCCCATGCGGAAGTGCAGGTGCGCCAAGCGGTAGCTAACCGCCTCGGGTCACTGTGTAAGCGCATTGAAGCCGGAGAGAAACTGACCACCGAGGCGCGTGACGACATCGTTGAAGTGGCCCAGATGGCGATTGACTAATATTGAGTGATGATTGATGCCCTCACTGGAACAACTGCATCGAAAAATCCAAAGCGCCGATTCACTGAGTTCGGTCGTGACCACCATGAAAACGCTGGCAGCGGTCAATGTGCGCCAGTTCGAAGTCATGGTTGAAGCGCTGGGGGAATACGATCGTACGGTGCAACTCGGGCTGCAGGTAGTCCTGCGCGCACAGCCGGGCCTGTCTCTGCGCAGACATGGGGAAACCGATTCGCGCCTTGCGGTCATCGTCATCGGGTCTGATCAGGGCATGTGCGGCCCATTCAGCAAACGCATAGTGGAATTCGCACTGGAGAAACTCGACCAAATGCCATATTCACACCACGCCACTTCCATTATGGCGGTGGGTGCGCGTGTTGTCAGTGAGTTCGAAGAGGCAGAACGTTCAGTCGCAGACTACATACAGGCTCCGGCCTCCGTTGATGGCGTGAGTAATGCCGTACAGGATGTTGCGACATGTATCGACACGTGGGAACTTCGTCCCGGCACGGATAACATCATCATGTTTCACAACCGCATGGTTGACGGACATGGATATGAGCCACAAATGGTGAAGCTGTCGCCGATGTCAACAAGCTGGCTGAACGAGCTCAGAGAGAGGCCCTGGGATTCGCGTTCACTGCCTATGTTCACGCTGGACGCTGCGGAACTGCTGTCGCGGCTGCTGCGGCAATACATCATGGTTTCCATATGGCGCGGCATGGCTCAATCGGCCGCCAGTGAAAACCAGAGCAGACTGCAAGCCATGCAAGCCGCCGAAGGCAATATCGACGACCTTTTGAGAGAGCTGAACACGGCTTTCCAGCTTGAGCGCCAGAACGCGATCACCGAGGAAGTGCTGGACATAGTCTCGGGCTTTGAAGCGTTGACAAACGAGTAACATCCTCCAGTCAGGTATCCCCCGGTTCTCCATTCCAGCAATATGCGCGGCATCATACTGCCAGGCCACATCCCACGCCGTGCAGGATACGCTGTCCACCGAGGCGAAAACTGGCGAGAACACTGTGATTTCGCACTATGCAGGCAATTTTCAATTTCTCGCGTGGAGGACAGCATGCGCATCGCAATTGGCGGTATTGAGCACGAGACAAACACATTTGCAGATGGCATTACGCCATTAGAGGATTTCCTGCACAGCAGCGGTCATCCCGATCTGCTGACAGGCGATGAGATACGGACAGTATTAAGTGGGACACAGATGGACACAGGGGGCTTCCTGAAAGCTGCTGAAGACCTTGGGTTCAAAATTGTCCCTCTCATCTGGACCTTCGCTCAACCCTCCCCGACCGTCGCGCAGGAGGCATACGAATATCTCGCCAAACTGCTGCTGAGGATGCTGTCAGATGCCATGCCCGTTGACGGCGTCCTGCTTGATCTGCATGGTGCCATGGTAACTGAGGAACTGGAAGATGTGGAAGGTGATCTTATCCAGCGTGTGCGCCGAATGGTCGGGCCTGAGACGCCTATAATGGTGACCCTCGACCTGCATGCAAATATCACGCCACTCATGGCTGAACAGGCAACCGCGCTCATAGGCTATGACACCTATCCTCATATTGACTGCGCCGAGCGCGGCTATGAAGCAGCGGCGATGATACAGAGCACCGTCGATGGCCGCGTGGCGCCGACCATGGCATTCCGTCAGGTAGATATGCTCATCGGCCCGCCGAAGCAATGCACGCTGCTGTCGCCTATGAAGGACGTGCTTGAATACGTGCATGAATTGGAGAGGCGACCCGGCGTGCTGAGCGTCACCGCCTCCGGCGGCTTCCCATTTGCCGACATTCACGATGCGGGCGCGTCAGTGGTAGCTATCACTGATGGCGACGCACAACTTGCGGAGGACATTGCTGAAGAGCTGGCCACGTACCTCTGGGAACGGCGTGCGGAATTTGAGGTGGAGCTGGCTGATGTTGACGAGGTTGTGGCGGCGACTATCCGCGCGGGCAAGGGCCCAGTGATTCTTGCCGATGGTTCTGACAATCCAGGTGGTGGCGCTCCATGTGATGGTACAGAGATGCTCCGCGCGCTGGTTGATGCGAAAGCTCCGAACAGCGCAGTGGTAGCAATAGCGGATCCAGAAGCAGTCGCTGCGGCGATTGAAGCGGGCGTTGGCAATGAGGTAACGCTGACCGTTGGCGGAAAGACTGATAACCGGCACGGCGCACCACTCGCGCTGACAGGCTATGTGCGCATGATTTCGGATGGACGCTACGTGAACCAGGGCCCGATGCACACAGGCATCAAAGTGAATCGCGGACGCACAGTGGTCTTTGTTGTGGGTGATGTCGAGGTGATACTGGTGGAACGCCGGACGCAACCGTATGATATGCAGGCGATGAGAAGCGTGGGGATAGAGCCCTCGGAGAAACTCATGATCGGGCTGAAATCTGCGGTCCATTTCAGGGCTGACTATGGCCCGGTGGCCACGACAGTCTATGATCTTGACACCCCAGGCGTGCATTCCCCGAATTTGTACAAATATGACTACAAAAGAGTCAGGCGACCCATCTGGCCGCTGGATAAATGAAGTGAGGCTGGGGGGAGCGTACACAAAGGTTTTGCGTCGCCAGTTGCGAACAATAGTGTACGCTACCAGATGCCAGCTTAATGGCAAAAAATCTGTGAACGGCTACCCACAGTCCCCCATGAAGGTATGTGAAGCTCTCGCAGTCCGGCAAGCCCACAAAATTAAGAGCGTTGCATGCGAAAAATGCAACATAGTCTGTCATAGGTCACAGCATCAATGAGGTGGTATTGTGTTTCGTTCACGAATAGCCATAGTGCTCTTTGTCACGCTTATGCTCTGCTCGGCAGCCTTCTCACAATCTATAAGTTCGTTTGAAACGGAACAGGACAGCCCGCTATTGTCGCCGAGCGGCGCTACTGTCACCCGAGTACAGGAGCATGCGAGTGACGGCGACTGGGCGCTGAAAGTATTCTTTCCAGGCAGCCCAAAGGATTCATGGCCTGGCATAGTATTCACACCCGATGTGGATACAACAAAGCACGAAGTGCTGGCTTTCGACGCGTACAACCCAGCGGATGAGAATTTCGCTCTTTCATGGCGCATAGACTTTGTGGATGGAGAAACACAATTTGGTAGTGACGGTATCCCACCTCATACGGTACACCGGACAGATGTCTGGGTGGGTTCACTTCCCCGCATTTCGCGGATAACTTTGTATTTGCGCATGCCCCGAAGTGACCGGACACTCTTTGTAGACAATTTTCGATGGACAACTGTTGAGCAGCGTTTCCACGCATTACACTATGTTGACGACGCAGCCTCGTCTGTAGCATCACAGGAGGATACGCAAAGGGGCTTCACGGTATTTCAACGCCCCATCACCGACGTCGTATTCGCAAACAGTATTCCTCGAACCGAGGAGCTTCGTGATACGATCCAACTGTTCGGCACGCCTGGTGAATATGAGCCAGCAGCATTCTCACTCTATGCTATCGAGGATCTCTCAAACGTTAATATCAGCGTTGATGGCCTTCCAGCCGACGTAGAGATACTACCAGTTAGAAGCCTGAACAAACGCGTTGTTTACAGTTCCAACGAGTATATCAGCGAAATGCCGGTTCTGTGCGAGAAACGATCCACATTCGACGTCGCTGCCCATACTGCGAAACGCATAGTGCTGGATCTGCACATCAACGCAGACACTGCTCCCGGCATCCATTCAGGCACCGTGCAGATTGACATTGCCGGCAAACCACGGACCTCGCTCCCCATCACTCTGAATGTGTTGCCATACACCCTCACCGAGCCAACTGACATGTTCTGGGGTGAGTACTACCTGATTCCGCGTACCGCCAAGACGGATGAAGAACGCGCTGCAGCACTGCGGTCCGAGATGACTGACATGCGCCAGCATGGCATGACATCTGTCGGTCTGTGCTTCGGGTTAGATGGAGACGCAGTGACGTGGGCTCCAGACGGTACATGCACCATATCCCCTGCTGAAGACAGCCTTTATTCACGGTTCATGGATCTGTATGTTGAGCTCGGTTACCCGATGCCTGTTGTACTGCTGAGTGACTCAGGGCAGGGAGCCGCCTCTGCAGGTGGTGATGAACCTTTTGGCAGCACGGCCTGGGGAGAACGCTACAAGACATTCTGGCGCACAATGCAGCAGTTGCACGCCCAACGCGGGTGGCCGGAAGTCATCGTACAACCAGTTGACGAACCGGGTTGGCAAAGCCGAGAACACAAGAATCGCAACATAACATGTCTTAAGCTGCTCAAACAGATTCCGGGCATGCGCACCGAGCAGGACGGGCCTGGAGACGCCTATTTTCACAATGAGGCGGGGCCCTATGCCGATATGTGGAACTATAACGGTGGCGTGAGTGATGCGGCTGTAATCAGCAATGCGCGCGCTGCGAACAAGATCATCACGCTGTACAACTGTGACGTGGAATCATATCGGCCTGAAGTTGATCGATATGCGACGGGATGGTTTCAGGAAGCAGCCGGTGGCATTAACGGCTGCTACAACTGGGCCTACATGAGCTGGCGCGTAAACCCCTATGATGACCTCAGCCATAAGACAACCGGCACATGGATGCATGTCTATCCGCCAATGGGCGAAGAACCAGGCGGTCCATCAACTGGCTGGATAGGTGCCCGAGAAGGCATCGACGACTACAAATATATCTATACATTGCGACAGACAATTGAGCGTGCGCAGCAGCTCGGCACGCCACAAGTGCGAAACGCCGCAAAGAATGCCCAAAGCACATTGGCGGAGCTCGTTTCGTCGCTCACCTATTCGCCTGTAGTACGCGGGACAGCCCAGTGGACCGAGGCTGGCCGTGATGTTGATGGACAGGCAACCATTGGCGGGACGCTCAAAGTCCCGAATGGCTGGGAGCATGTCAATTACGAGACCGCCCGATGGCAAATTGCGCAAGCGACAATGGATGTTATGAGCGCGCTCGGAGAAATCTCGCCGCAAAGTGCAACCACGATACCGGATGCCACCTCAGACGACGCGCTGATCGCGTCAGCCGTCTGGGCCAACAGAGAGCAGTTAGCGACACAAACGCCCGCTGGCGGTGCAAGGCAGACTACTATTCCGATCTGGACCTCAAGCCCTGTCCTCGATGGCGAGCTGAACGATAAGGAGTGGAGTGACGCCGCCATCCTGTCACCATTCGTACCCAACGCAGGCACCCGGGCCCCACAGATGCAAACCGACGTCCGCCTGGGTTCAGATGGCAAAAATTTGTGGCTTGGCATTACCTGCCATGAGGATAAGATGGCATACATTACCGCCGACATTACAAGGGATGGCGGCAACATCTGGGAAGACGATTGTGTCGAACTTTTCATCGATCACAACCTCGATCGTCGAACATTCCGACAGGTTCTTGTCAACTCGTTAGGCAAGCAAGGTTGGAATGACCCCACAGATTTGCTCTGGAAAGCCACTTCGCTTACTAAGACAACTCTCCATGAGGACGAGTGGGTCATCGAATGGTGCATCCCTATGGCTGACCTCGGGCTTACGGGTTCACCGTTCGGCTTGAATGTCTGCAGAGAACGCCGTCCGATGGAGACCATGGAACTCACATGCTGGGCCCCTACAGGTGGCAGCTTTGGTCAACCATCAACGTTCGGGACGGCCAATTTCGGACAAACCTGGATTTCGGCATTGAATGTACCGCCTGCCGCATTGGGAACAAACAATTTCGGGGTGACATTGACCAACGGCTCTGCAACAACACGCCGCATAGCAACCCAACTCTCCATCGACGGGGCGGCATCAGGCGATACCCAAACGGTGCGCCCCGCTGGCGGCAGGGTCGATGAAATTGAGTTGGCCGCTGGTGCCTCGACTACCCGCAACTATGCCTATGAGGTAATGACATCGTCAGCCCCAGAGCTTATGCTGCGCATCACGGATGCAAGCAGCGGCCAGGAACTGGCCACACGGACATTCACGCCCGAAGTAGCCTCCCCAATGGAGCTCACAGTCCGCCCGCAGATCACGTATCTCGCCAACACTCAAGCCATAGCCGAGATTGAGCTTAATCTCGCGGAAGACCTGCGTGCACAGAGTCGCCTCGTGTTGGTCTTGTATGATGCACAAGGCAGCCGAGTGAGACAGCAGGTAGTGGATTCGCTTCGCGGTGATCGACTGTCTGCGCGCATCAACATAGCAAGCCTTGCGGCAGGGAAGTACACGCTTCGAGCTTCCCTCGAACGCATCACACCCCTTGGCATCCGCAGGATCACCTTGCAGCACGCGCAGTTCAGGCGAGTCCAAGGCCCATTTGACTGAGCACCTCGACATGACACAAGGCCCGGACCATGCAGGTCCGGGCCTTGTGTATTTTGTACATTGCGCAAAGAAGCAACTCTAGCCCGCCAGCATCACATGAATGATGCGAAGAAAGACTTTGTAAACATGCAGCTCGTAAACATCAGCACGCGGGCCAGCCTCGTATTGAGGCTGGCCCGTTTCATTGTTCCATCTGGCAGACAGATTTCGGCTATTTTTCGATCTGCAACTTGGCCAGGTATGCCGGGCTGGCCTCATCCACAGAGAATGGGCGCAACCGCACAGTGAAGCACATCTCCTCAGGTTTCAGAAGGTACTGTTCCCATGGGGCTGGGCCACATGAAGCACTGCCGATACCATTGTGCCGGTAGTCGAGCTGCACCGTTACATTGTCGCGCCGCTGCAGCTCATGCGTATGCTTTGCAGCATCGAAATCCTGCACAGTATAGTGATGCGCACTGAAATTGAGCAGGTCGGTCTGTGCAACCGCCATCAGGCCAAGACCGCGCAAATCGCTGAATGCGACCCAGTGCACGTCCGTCCGGTTGCCATTTTCCTGTGGCACCGGATAGGGAGTGTAGAGATCGTCCACATTGGCTTGGTAGATGTCAAATCGGCCGGCCTGTTTGGTGTCTATATAACACTCGCCGGGGCCGCGACCATACCATGTCGTGCGCTCAAAGCCTCCCGGCATGGTCATCTCCAAGCCCACCCGCAGCAGTGTCGGCGGCAGATTTCCCTCCGGAATAATGTGGGTGTCAATAACGATGTCTCCACTGCCGTACAGGGTGTACGTGTACTCAGTTGCAAATCCAAGATTGAGAACAGGAGGGGCAATCCGGGAGTTTACTTTGACCACAGCGTACGTTTCCCCCACTTCAACCAAATCGACGCTGTCGGTACGGTGTTGGAGTGCATCCAAACGGAACTGTCTCCACTGTTCGTCTGCAATCCTGGCATCATTGGCTGTGAGCGCCCGCCAGAGATTGAGACGCGGTCCCGTCTCCAGCAAATCAACGCCTCGATATTCGAAGCCACTAATCATGCCATACACTCTGTCGAATGTTACTGCAAAATCATCACCGCTGACGCGAATATCCAAGCGTCCTT
Source organism: uncultured Armatimonadia bacterium (assembly GCA_964433395.1). Classification (GTDB taxonomy): domain Bacteria; phylum Armatimonadota; class Zipacnadia; order Zipacnadales; family UBA11051; genus UBA11051. The sequence goes on from CAYSRY010000045.1 coordinate 15,133, forward strand.
CCGTGGCTTCCAATGGCCGCATCGATGCAACGCTGACCACCGGAGCCGGGGCTTTCACCGGCAATTCAAACTGGGCCCACGCGACCTCATAGCCTGCAGAAGCCCACGTGGTATCTTTGGCCAGTACGTAACTAAAGTGCACCCAGTAATCGGTCCCCCGGGACGCTTGAGGAAGTGTATATGGGACTGTCATCAGCGCATCACTCATGGCAGGAACAACCGGCAGATCCATCGTTCCACTTTGCAGTACACGGCCATCAGCTTTGACGCACCACTGCAAGCGCAGATCATTCAAGTCAGCAAAGTCGCGCCGATTTATCAGCCTGAATTCACCTGACGCCAAATCCACAGCCTCAGTCTGTGCAGGCTCGATGACCTTCTTATATTCAATGAGCCCAGGAGAAGGCGTTCTGTCCGGGAAGAGCAAACCATTCAGCAGGAATGCGTCGTCATTTGGTTCGTCGCCAAAATCGCCGCCATATGCGAAATACTCCTGGCCATTTTCTGCCGTACAACGAATGCCCTGGTCAAGCCAATCCCAGATGCAACCGCCCTGCAACTTCTCATATTTATAGATAGCGTCCCAGTACTCTTTCAGGCCGCCGGGCCCATTGCCCATGGCATGCCCATACTCACACATAAAGAACGGCTTGCCTTCGTACTGTTCCGGTGTCACTACCAAGTCTCCCCACCAATGGAACGGACGGCCTTCCGCCACATCGATGACTTTGTCAATATGCGGATACATGACACTGAAGACATCCGTCACTTTCAGCGGGCAGTAGTCGCCCTCATAGTGGATGACACGTGTCGGGTCAATGGCGCGGGCAGCGTCAGCCATGGCTTCGTGATTCCGTCCGAAGCCGGATTCGTTCCCCAATGACCACATAACAATACACGGGTGATTGCGGTCACGTTGCACCATTCGCACCATGCGGTCAACGTAGGCATCCTGCCATTCAGGACTGTCACTCAAAGCGCTCCGATCACACGTATAGATAAACCCATGACACTCGAGATCGGCCTCATCAACAACATAGAGACCATAGTAATCGCACAGATCATAGAAGCGTGGATCATTCGGATAATGCGATGTACGCACCGTGTTGATATTGTACTGCTTCATCAGCAGTACATCGCGCTCCATTGCTTCCAAGGAAACAGCCTTGCCCAGATCACAGTCGTGGTCATGGCGATTAACGCCTTTAAACGTGACAGGTATTCCATTAACGCAAATCAGACCATTGAGCATTTCGACTTGCCGGAAACCTACGTGACTTGAGTGCACCTCACTAACAGCTCCGTCGGCATGCTCGAGCGAAATAAGGAGACTGTACAGGTATGGCACTTCGGCTGTCCATTGTCTGGGAGCAGTGATGCCAGCTTCGAGAGTAACACTGACCTGCTCGCCGTCGGCCACATTGATCGCATCAGAGGAGAATTCCGCAACAGCTCTCCCATTGGTATCGAGGAGTTTCGCACGTATCACCGCGCCCCGCAGATGCTCATTGCCCTGATTCAGCAGGGTGGCACTGATGCGCAGTGTTGCGTCCGTATAGTTTCCGT
>CAYSRY010000046.1:0-15350 GCA_964433395.1 uncultured Armatimonadia bacterium
GCCTACGAATCGGATAGATACAGGTACTCCCACTGGAGGGCCAGTCTCAAGTTGGCGAACGTCGGCTCGGACTCCTGGTATGGCGCGGCTCAGAGCTGCCTGTAATGGTCCGACGAGCTTGCTGGTATCAAGTTTGTTGTTCAGTCGAATAATCACTTGAGCGTAATTAAGCTGAGATATTTCCGGACTGATTGAAAACCAGAAACGGGGACCGCCGCCACCTATATATGTCGTCAATGAATTTAGTATCTTCCGCGGAGTGCCAGTCTTGTCCGGGTGAGTTTTCCCGAAGTCCATTGCAACTCTCTGGATAATCTTTTCGACCTCAATCGCTGCATCATTTGTCGCGTTAAGGGTGGCATCTTCCGGTAACCACACGTCCACATATGAGAGATATGAGTAGTCGGTTGGAAAAAACTCTACCGGCGTGATGGTGAGCAAAAAGAAGCCCAGCATCAGGAATGTAAGGGTCAGTGGAAGTAGCTTGCGCCGGTGTTCAATCGCGTAGAGCGCAACCTTGCGATAACGTCCGCCGGAGGTGACGCTGAGCCTTGGTGCCTTGCCTGGTTTCAGAAAATAGTAGCCCAGCAGCGGAACGAATGTCATTGAGACAATGCGCGATGAGATCAGAGTCATTGTCAGCACGACGGGCATGCTGAAGATGAAGTCTGATTTCAGACCGCCGAGCAGCAGCAGCGGCAGATATGCCACGATGTTTGTGGCGGTTGTGAAATACAACGCGTTCGACAGCTTTGTCGGTCCGATCCATGCGGCAGTTTTTCGTTTCACACCCGCTTGCAATTCGCGTTTTATAGCATCACTGGCCACGACAGGATCATCCACTAAGAGACCCAAGGCAAGAATTAGCGAGCTGATTGAAATCTGCTGCAGGTCCAGCCCGCACAGGCTCATCATTCCGAAAGTCAATGATAATGCGAGCGGAATGCACAGCGCGATTAACACTGCAGCCCGCCATTCCCAGAAACCTACCAGGACAACTATGATTACCAGTGCAATTGCAACATACAGGTTGACCATAAAGTCGTCGATTTTCTCTTTAACCTGAAGGGGCTGGTCTGACGTTTTCGCGATTATCAGATCGTCGGGCAGCAATTGGCGGATCTTTTTGAGCTCTGTATCCACAGCATTTCCAAAGTGTCCTATTTGCAGCCCGTCACGCATATAGATCCCGAGCGTTACTGCGCGGGTGCGATGCCACTCCCCGGTTTCCATATCGCGCCAGGTGTAGAAATTCTTGTACATCGCGGGGCTTTCGTAACCGCGTTGTATGTCCACCAGATCGCGCAGATAGACTGGCACTCCGCTCTCGGTCGGTAGCAGGACGTCGCCGATTTCCTTCTCGCTGGCGAATTCTCCACTCGGGCTGACAAGCATATTTGTTCCAGCCACATCCAGCAGGCCGCCGGGAATGGTCGTGTTGCGGGCTCCAATAACTTTCGGGAGCATCAGCGGAGACAGACCATACGATGCCAGACGCTCCTGTGAGTACAGAAGGTAAATCCGCTCATTCAAAAGCCCGCGCGTCTCAACTTTTCCGACTTCGTCCATGGACAACAGGCTGCGTCGGATAGTATCTGCGAAATCATCGAGCTCACGGTAGCTGTATTTGTCAGCCGAGACTTCGGCAAGTTTCTCCGCCGTTTCCGACGGCTTGCAAATCACAGCAGGAGCCCATACATCAGGGTGAACTTCCATTGCGACTTGCCGCAATTCCGATGAGTGCAGCACGTTAATGCACTCTTCGAGCGAGTACTTCGGCGTGTTGGGCTGAGCGTCTATGCCGATGAATCCGCTGCCTCTGATCACCCTCGCGTCTCGCACCACTGCCTTCTGCTCAAGGTAGTCCTGCAGACGCCCGATTGCGCCTTCTGCAAGGTGTATGGGGACCGATACTGGAAAACCAAAAACTATCGAAATGCGTTCTCCGCCTTCTTTGGCGTCTGCGTCGGCTCGAACCTTTTCAATGGCCTTCTGCACTGCTTCTGAATGGAGTTTGGATTCAATGTCGCTGATCTGCGGGCTTGCGACCACCATCATGATGGTAGTCGCGTCGCCAAAATCTTTGATGAATCGTATCGGACCTGCGCCATCCGGCAGATCCTGGATTGCGTCCAGTCGAATCTTGATGTCATCGAATGGAGGATCTGTGTTTTTGACGCTTTCCTCCAGCCGAAAAGTGATAATTGCGACATTATTCCGGCACGTCGAGTTGATCTCCGTTACCAGATCATTGCCTGCAATTGCCTGCTCAACCTTGCGAACGACCTGCTGTTCGATATCCTCGGGATTTGCACCGGGCCACGGTACCACCACCGCTGCAACAGGGATCGGGATTTCTGGATCCTTGCGCTGGGGCATGCTGCGATAGCTCATGAGGCCCCAAACGAGTGATGCCACAAGCAGGACCCAGCCTATCTGGCGGTTTTCGACGAAAAACCGTGCCAGATTATGTGTCTTCATATATTGTTCGTTGCCAGCGAAGTCGTCGGACAAACTCGCATCTCCCATTGTGTGTCTAGCGCATCAGGCAGCCGCGCCAGACATTCTGCTCAATAGATTTCCGCGTCTATGGTGCGACGAGCACATCTTGCCCATCCACTAACAAATTAGCGCCTGAAGCCACAACCATGTCACCCAGCTCCAGGCCGCTTGTCACAGCAATCTGGTTCCCAAGTGCCTCGCCAAGTTTCACTGTGCGCAGGTGCACTTTCCTCTGGTCGCCCTGACCTTCGGCCACAAATACTGCAAAATCGGATTCACCACTGGCGGGGCGAATTACCGCTGAAATGGGGATGACACGCATTGCGCCTACTACCTCGGCTGTTGGTACTTCCACTGCCGCAATCATACCAGCACGCAGTGCGTCATCAGGATTGGGAACACTCACTTCGACTTGAAAAACGCGGCTTTTCGGGTCCGCTATTGGAGAAATGGATGTGACAGTGCCATCGAATTCGATGCCTGGAATTGCCTCAGTCGTCACTGTCAGCAGTATTCCGGTGTCAAGCTCTGAAACATGCTTGTCCGACACTCCAAAAGCTACTTTTACGGTGCTCATGTCCGCGATCACAAACCCCAGAGAGCCCGGCCCAACGAGGGAGCCGACTTCGATGTCGCGCCGCAGAACCACTCCAGTCAACGGACTGGTCAGTGCTGTGTCACCAAGTGGAATACTCGCCTCCTGTACCAATGCCTTCGCTCCGGAAATGCGTGCTTCGGCCGCCGCAAGTTGCGCTTTGGCCTGATCTTCGCGCGTCTGTGCGGCGGTGATCGCCGCGGTTGCCGTATTGCTCTTGGCCTCAATACCTTTTACCTGCGCTACGGCTTGGGCTTCCTTCGCACGCAATGCGTCGACCTGTGCCTGTGCCTGTGCGATTTTGGTCTCCATGACTTCTATCTGGGCTTTTGCCTGTTCTGCCTTCGTCGCAGTCTGTTTCACCTGAGCCTTTGCACCAGCAACTGTGGCCGCAGCGATTTCGTCTTTTGTCTTCATCCCGTCATATTCGGCTTTGGTGATGCTCCGAAGAGCATACAGATTGCTGACACGCCCAAAGTCTGCGGCGGTTTGTCGTTTGGCGGCTTGCGCTTGTGCAAGTTGTGATTCGGCCATTTTCCCGCCTGCGAGTGCCTCGTCAAGTTGTGCCTGCGCAGCACGTTTGCCTGCACGGGCTTCTTCAAGTTGGCTTTTCGCGGCATCCATGCCTGCGTTTGCCTCTGCAAGTTGCGCTTCAGCGGCCTGGCGCCCCGCCGTCACTTCATTGAGTTGTGATTCTGCGGCTTTGCTGCCTGCCCGAGCTTCCTCTATCTGAGCCTTCGAGGCGCTGCTGCCGGCCTTGGCCTCTGCCAGTTTTGAATGTGCCTGGCTGACTTTCACCTGGTAATCCGCTTCCTGCACGCGTGCGAGCAGCATGCCTTTTGTAACACGGTCGCCTTCCTGCAGCGGACGCATGATGCCATCCGCCCCGCGGACTTGCCGAAGCTCGCGCACGTAACCGCCTACTTTGAAGGCCACAGGTATTTGGGTCGCGGGCTTGACACTCGCGGTATACCGCAGGGCGTTGCCCCCTGATTGTTCTGTAACGGCCTGCAGCTTCACCGTTGTGAGTTCTGTCTGGGTATCTGCCTTGTGTCCGCAACCACCGATAAACGCCGCAATCAACAGGGCCGCAGCGATGGCCATGACTCCTTTTCGCATTTACTCTTCTCCGATGGCTTTCTCAAGGTCGGCGATAGCCTGCCAGTATTCCAGCAGGGCATCGTTGTATTCATAGTCTGCTTGCGCGTGCTCGGCCTGCTTCTGCAGAACATCCTTCACGAGCGCCATATCCTGCTTGTAGCGGTTTGTCGTTACGCGCAGTTTCTCCGCAGCGGCTTGTCGTGCGGCATCTGCCGCTGCCATCTGTTGACGAGTCTCCTGCACCTTGCGGTATCTGCTGTTCACATCTATGAGTATTTTGCTCTGTGTTTCGCCGATGGCAGCACGAGCTTGCTCAACTGTTTTTTCCTTAGCCGCAGCCTCGTTGGACTTGCGCCCCCAGTCGTGGACGTCCCAGGTTGCCACAACGCCGAGAGTAGCGACTGTTCTTGGAAGACCGTCGATGTCAGGCTGGAAGAGGTAGTTCATGGCCAGCCCGAAATCGGGCCCCTTTTCTGCACGCTTTATCCGCAGGTCATATTCGGCAAGTCGCGTCTGCAGTTCGGCTGTTGCGACCTCGGGGCGCTGTTTGATTGCAAGGGCCTGCAGATCCTCAATATCATAGCGCGCTGTCGCTGGCTCAGGCACATCCTCGACTTCAAACTCAGTCGTAATGTCTCTGCCTGCAAGATGATTCAGAAGTTCTTTCTGTGTCTGTATGCCATTTTCAAGCTCCAGGCGCTGATGCTCAAGGTCGGCCAGTTCTTTCCTCACATCCAGCAGATCCTGTTCCAAAGCAACTTGTTGTTCAACGTAATCTCCCACAAGCCGCTCCATTTCCTTCAGAAACATGATGCCTCGGAGTGTCGCGTCCAGTGCGCTCTGGGTCCTCAAAATGCCATAGTATGTGTGTCGCACTTCGTTTGCGATTGCAATGCGCTGGGCGTGAGTGTTAGCTTCCTCAACCTCAACAGCAACGCGTTTGGCCTCAACGCCCCAGCCGATACGTTTCAGTTGAGAGAGCGGTTGTTTGGCAGTCGCGATGACGCTGAATTTCGGGCTTCTGCCGGTTGAAATTTCGACGTCTTCGCCGGGGATGGGACCGGTGGAGGGGTAGACGCCCATGGCGCCACGGGGAATGGTTACCTCGACGTCAGTCAGCAACATGCCTTCCTGCGCGGTGACTTCGAACTGAGGCTTGCGATACGTCTTCGCAACGTTTACTTCGTGCTCTGACTTCGCGACCTCCAGCTCTGCGATCTGCACTATGCGGTTGTTGTCAATTGCCATGCTTATTGCATCTTGCAGTGGTAGAATTTCGGCGCCACAAGCGGGGAAAGCCAGAAGCGTGAAAAATAGGATCAATGATGCGAAGAGGAGGTGTTGCGGTATAGCGTTTGCCGGCCTGCTCATCGCTGATCGTGGTCCTGCAGACATGAGGATTCTCCTGTCAGACCAGCTTATATCAAGTAAGAGTATTACTGTGTACTATGACCGGTATTTTATACCTTGAGTTATGGTATTTCAAGCTGCGCGTCAGAGGATGAACTCATCCGTCGCATCGCGGTTGCTCTGGCTGAGGCCCTGTCGCACTGCGAGTACGTAAAAAACCGCTCCACCTGATACTAGGCAGAGCGGCTCATTATTACCTGCTCACGGACAGACTATCACACAATCGCTGCTGTCTGTTTTTTGCATTTCCTTCTATTGACAGACATCGTTTATGCCAGAAGATCGGTCTCGGCTATTTTGCCTCTGGCCGCGCGGAATGTCCGCACTTCAAACGGTTCCAATGCAAAGAGGTGTCTTGCCACGCCTGGAAAGTTCAGTGCGCAGGCCGTCTGCTTACCGGAGGTCTCGCGCACCCTGATAATATAGCCGTTGCCGTCCTGGGCCTTTTTCAGAGCCATCAATTCCACGCTGGCTGGTTCTACCTGCAACCATGATGCGGCTGCGTCAAGTGTCCCATCGTGCCGATAGGCAACTGTTGCATACGGCGACTGATTCAAAGCGCCGGCCAAGGTACTCAGGTTCAGCTCCTGCCACGTGCCCTCGTGAGGGCACAGCCAGAACGTCATGCGATGCATGCCGGTGTCGGTATAGTACCGGGACGTATCGAGCTCTGCGGGATCATGCCATGTGTACGGCGTATTCCGCAGCAGGCTGATGCGCACCTCAGAATCGCGCGTGTCATAGCCGTATTTCCCGTCATTGACGATCGCAATGCCGCGATGTTTGCCGGCGAGCCAGCCCGTCATGTCGATCCAGCGGTGCATGGTGCTTTCTGTGCCGGGGCTGGTTGTGTCTTCCAGCGCACCCGCAGCTATTTCGCGGAATACGCGATTATTCTCCCCGGCAAACGGGATTATCATCTTCAGCATGCGGTTTTTCTCATTCCAGAAAATGCGCATTTCGTGGCGAATCAGTGGCCATTCTGCATAAAGCGTATATCGGTTGTGGATTTCGGAATTGCCATACCGGGTGAGGATTTTCATAGTCGTGGAAACCGGACCCTGGCTTTCCACTGAGATCTCAGCGCCGCCAAATGAGCCGATCTCTTTGTCCCATGTTTCCATGCGATGGCCCCAAGCGTCGCTCTCGTCTTCCATGATCACGCTGTGTATGCCGTGGGCACCGAGCATTTCAATGCCCTGCATTTTGTCATACAGTGAAATTGGATTCCCTGTCGCAGGGTCGAATTCGAGCCGGTACATGTCGCTTTCCATTGACGTTGCGTCGGCCTTAACGCGCAAAGGTAATGGCTCTGCGTCTTCCGCTCTGGCGTCATACAGGCGATAGCCACATGGGGGCAATTCGGCAATCATCCGAACCCGTCGGCGCCGCATCGAATCGACTGCTGGCTCTAGAGCTAACTCTTCTATAGCGATGCGCTCCCCAGTGTCCGAATAGATGCTCAATGGGCGGTTTTCACGCCAGTCATAGTCAACGTTCATCTCGAACTCTACTGGAACTCGCAGCGGATTCGGGTGCGGATTGAATATTACCAATGGCACATTGCATTCGCTTGTATCAATATCGCGGCATATCCGCTGTATCGCCGTGTTGGCTATCATTGAAGCACTGTCTCGGATGCCACCGTACTTCGAGACGATCTCCCCGAAAGGCGTTTCCGAAAGCGAACCGGGCAGGATGTCGTGGAACTGGTTATACAGCACACCATTCCACGCTTTCTCAATTTCCTCGCCTGGATATGCAGAGCCGTCGTGCAACTCGCTGACGCAGGCCAAAATCTCGGCGGCGCCAACTTCGGCTTCGGAGCGCCGGTTCAGATTCTTCAGCTCGGCCGAGATTGTGTAGCAGCCGGGAGCATGCATCTGAAGCTCATCGGCCACTACTGGGGTGCCCTCAAATGCTTCTGCGCGCGCAAAGAATTCCGGCAAAGTACTGAATCTGATCTCCGGTAGCCTGTCATCGTCCATCAGACGCAGAAGGAGTTCGATGATCTCTTTGGTCGGGCCACCGCCGTGGTTCCCAACACCATAAAACAGCGGTACATCAGGTGTCTGTTCACTAAGGAATTCGGCTGCATTTTTTATCTGCTGCTCAATCTGATCCGCATGTATCTGATAGTGCCCCGGAGGGCGACATGCGAGCACCCTGCTGCCGTCTACTCCCTGCCATTCAAATAGCCACGGCAAAGTGCGTTCCTTCACGCCTGGACGGAAGAAAATATAATATGAAAGCCCCGCCTTGTTCAGCAGCTGCGGAAGGCCGGCACTATGTCCAAACGAGTCCACGTTATATCCGACGGTAACGTCTACGCCAAACCGATCGGCAAAATACTCTTTACCATACAGAGAATGCCTGACGAACGACTCCCCGGAAGGCATATTGCAGTCGGGCTGCATCGGCCAGCCGTTGACAATGCTCCAACGGCCCTCTGCAACTCTCTGCTGGATAGCAGAGAACATTCCGGGATCAACCTTTTCAATCCACTCATACAGCAGCGATTGTCCTGCGGTAAATGTGAATTCTGGTGTTTCATCCATGCGGTCTAAGGCGGATTTGAAAGTGGCCAGAGCTTCCATGAAACCTTCTGGCCAACTCCATTGCCACACCGGATCAATGTGGGCGTTTCCAATCATGTGTACCCTGCCGGCTGGTTTACTCATTGTGCCTCCCGAACAATTGTGCTGCTGTAGGGTTTCATACGTTAGAAAAGAAAGACTCCGGCTGGTTGCGCACTTTTCGCTGACATCTCCAATATTTCCGAAAAACTCGCTCTGTCTCGCTGGAATAACCGGAAAGCAGGCCTAACTCACCGCGTCAATAGCTGCCAGTGCGACAGACAGGCATGCGTAGTCACCTGTCTGCTCTCCCAGTTCGGCAGCAATTACACTGCATACTTTGGCCGCTGGTTCCAGCGCTTCCCTTAGCAATTCATCATGTGCTATTGGCCACAGAGATTCCTGTTGGCGGGCGAAGATACTTCCGATGACGATGCACTCCGGGTTGAGTATATCCACAATAATTGCCAGCCCGCGCCCGAGATGCCGTGCACACTCTGCTACGACTTCCCGCGCTGTTTCATCCCCGGCTGCTGCGAGCTCAAAAATCCTGCGCGCGTTCACTTCTTCTGAAGCCCATTCAGCGGTAGTGCCGTTGGCCCTCTTTTTCTCCGCAACAATACGCGCGAGGTCCGCAATACCTCCACCGCTGCAGAAACCCTCAAATGAGCCGGCTTTGCCATAACCTGTGGGGCCATTATTAGCTAGGCGCACGTGACCGACCTCACCCGCCAGATCATTGGTACCCGTATATAGCTTGCCATCCAATATAAGCCCGGCTCCAAGTCCTGTGCCAAAAGTCAGGAAGACCATATTTCGCGTCCCCCTGCCGGCACCCCATTTCCACTCAGCGAGTGCGCAGGCGTTCGCGTCATTTTGCACCTTCGCCGGGATGCCCAGGCGATCCTCAAACCGCCGCACTATCTCCACGTGGTCCCAGCCCGGCAGGTTGGGAGGCCCCAATATCACCCCTGCCGTGCTGTCCAGCGGGCCTCCGCAGCTTATTCCCAGAGCAGCACTCGGGCCATGTCGTCGTTCCATTTCCTTAGCTGCTTGTTCCAACTGTGCCAGCGCATATTCCGGCCCGCGTGAGGTCTCTGTCGCAAATTCAATCCGATCTTCAATGCGCAATGTCTCATTTTCGCTGACACCAATAACGGCGGCACATTTCGTGCCGCCGATGTCGAATCCTAATAGGCTTTTGACTGGCATGTCGCGTCAGTCCTCTTTCAGATGCATTTCCTCAAGCAGGGCAAGCACGCGCGCCATCCGCGCATCTGCAATTGCGTAGCAGGTCCGGTTGCCGTGGCGCACTGGACGGATGATGCCCCGGTTGCGCAGAACACGCAGATGCTGAGAAACGCTCGGCTGGCTCTGCTGAACTGACCGTTGCAGATCATTCACGCAGAACTCTCCCGATGAGATTTTCTTCACCAGCGCCAGACGCACTGGGTGGCCGAGAGCCCGGAAAAACTCTGCGCAGCCTGTGCAATATTGCACCAGCTCCTCATCATTCACGTCATCTTCCGCGCTGATTCTGTCGTCATCCGCACCCGTATGGGTCATGGCTTTGCCCTCCTCCCCTAAGCGCATATGTCATGCGAAGTGTGAGCCTATAGTAAGCAATGCTGGGGCAGTCGTCAAATCGCTGTCGAACACCTACCACTGGAAAGCTCCGCCGATGCGATAGAATGCGTTGCCATCCATGGTCCCGCCGCTTATCTGCAGATTGTCTGCGAGCTGCACTGTCCCTATATATGTCGGCATTGACTTATACTCCTGCGCAACTGCCACGAATTTCGGATGCACTTTCACCTGTATCTGACCGAAAAACTGGTCGCCATGGAATTTCGTGCCATAGCCAAGATGCACTCGGATCATCGGGTCACTGAGGCTTGGCTTGCCAGCCGGCTTCCGAATCGTCTTGGCGCCTACTGCAAATGGTGATGGATCGTCATTGTCTGGATTCCCATTATACTCGACGCCGCCGAGCCAGTTCTCACCCGTGATGTTCGTCACACCCACCAGCAGTGATGGCCGCTCCATTTTCTCTCGCGCAAGTGTGTAATACACATTGCCAATCGTGTGATTCGCTGCGTCCTTAATATCAACATTCACCAGGTCGATGTTCAGCTTCTCCGTGACGCCCACGAAAAGTTTCGAATACCTCATGTCATCCATCTTCACATTCCCGCCCAAGTCCACTTTCCGGTCCTGCGTGACGAGGATGAAATTCATCTCCGCATTGCCTGCTGCCTGCGAATTGCCTGTCGGCATGTTCAAACTGTCCATTGCCATCAGTGGCGCGGTAAGCGCCAATGCGATGAGTGTCAGCCAGATATTGCGTGTAGTCATTGTGGGCCTCCTGAGCAGTTACTCCTGCATGTCATGCTCTTCTCTACAAGCTTTTGCCTGCGTGCCTGATAGGAAAGATGCAATATAAGAATATGCTTATATTATAGGAGACTCGCGTGCTTGTCAAGCACATTTTCTGGCCACGTACGCAGGTTCCCTTCACACATCCCGCGAAATTCTCGCTGAAGATGCCTATACCCACAAACAGGAGGCTCATATGCCAAGTCTTACGCCACATCCTCGCCTCTTCGCCACCTCGGATGATTTTGCCGCAATCGCCAAACGGTTTGACGCATCGGACCCGGTCGCAATGAGGGCTCGCGCTATCTATAATGAACATCTGCAGCAAGCGATGACCGCCGTTGAAGTCCCCGTTGCTGAGACTGGGCACAATTGGCATCTTATTCGCATGCGCCACCATCAACTGCGGGTCTTCACTCTCATTATCGAATACTTCCGCACTGGCGACAAAGCCTTGCGTGACACCGCTATGGAATATATGCGCCTCGCGGCAGGGTGGGAATACTGGTCGTGGATTGACTGGCGCGATGCGTCCCATGATACTCCGCAGGATACGTTCGACCTCTCGTTTGGCGAGCTCTGCATGACTGTCGCCTGCGTGTGGGATTGGCTCTTTGATGAACTTGTGTCAGACGAACGCAATCTGCTTATCAGTATGGCGCGCCGCCTCGCTTCAGCATATCTCAAAGCCTTCGAAGGCGAACCACCCTGGTGGGCCGCTCACGCCCAGAGCAACTGGACAACGGTCACAAACGGTGGTGCGGGAATGCTTGCCATGGCGATGTGGGAGGAGCTTGACTGGCCGCGTGAGATGGTACAGCACGCCGAATATGCCGCAGGCTCATTCTACAGCTCCATCGATGAGGATGGCGGATGGGAAGAGGGGCTTGGCTACTGGAACTATGGCATGCGCTATGGCTTTTTGTATCTCCTCAGCCATGAAGCAGCTACCCGCCGCGAGCACTATCTCCTCGATCGCGAACCAGTGCGCAACACTGCTGTTTTCCCGCTGCTTTTCTCGCCCTGTGGCTCTGGCCTCGGCTTTGGAGATTCCAATCATTTCAGCGCTTCGGCATTCCACTACCGTATTCTTCAACGCCTTAACCGCGAAGAATTTATTCCCATGCTCGACGATGTGGCGGCTGACGGCATTTCTGGCGGCTCGTGGCCCGAACCGGCTCTCTATTTTCTGATTGGCCCTCAACGCAACGGGGCACAGGTACCAGCCTACCACATACGCGCTAACCACATGCTTCAGGGTATGGAATGGGCATACATGGCCGACCGCATGCCAGCGCCCACCTCCTATATGTCAATTCGCGGCGGCACAACCGACGTTCCGCATGGCCAGAGCGATTTGCTTTCATTCTGGTTCCAGGTTGGGTGTCAGCCGATCATCATCAACGCCCATGATGGAGCGTATCTCGACACGACGTTCTCATCCCTCCGCTATGACCTCTATGGCTGCGGACCATACAGCAAAAACACTATCCTCATAAATGGCATTGGTATGCGCCCGAAGACCGGCGGTTCCACCCGCGCATTCGACCACGACGGCCACTTCGTCATGCAGGTTGATGCCACCCATTGCTATGGCGACATTGTCTCCTATGGCGACCCGTGGCTCGAATGCTGTCTGCGCACATTCATCAATCTTGGCGAGGGCCGATACCTGATGCTCGACCGCATCCGTTTCTCCAACGAAGGCCAGTATGAATCTCGCTTCCACACATATCTCCCGATGGAGCTTGATGCTGACGCAATGCATGCGGTCATCACTGGTGACGACGTCTCCGCCACATTGTCTTTTGCCACCAACATACCCGTCGTGCTTCGACAGGCCGCTGGGACGCCCGTCAGCCCCAAAGTGCCGGTTGATACCATCCTGCTTGCCCAGAATGCCGCGCTGGTGCCCGAAATCACCCTCGCTCTGCTCATCCAGCCCGGCGAGCACACTCAGCAACTCGCACTCGCCACCACAGCCTCCACGCTCACAGTCTCTTTCGGGGCCGAAGAGCTTATCGAAATCCCGCTCGATGATGTCGGCGATCCGTTCCCATATCCTGACCTCTAATGACATCGATTCCCCCGCCATGCAGGCAATGCCGTATGGTGAGGCGAAACCTGTCCACATTGCGCAATTCAACCAGCCCATTCTCTTTGAAGGACTACATATGGACAGAATTATTTGGATGGTTTGCCTTCTCATGCTTGCGACGACACTGGTTTCCGCCAAAAGTGCGCGCACATTCTACGATGATGCGACGATGGCGGCTGTACGCGCCAAAATTGAAAAATTCGATTGGGCGAAAGCCGAAGTCGAAGCGGCCCGACAGGCCGCCCAGTGGTATCTCGACAAATCCGACGAGGAACTCTGGGATTTTGTCCCGCCGCCACAGCAGATCCGCGCCATCAACGTGCACCACGGCTTCGAATGCCCAAATTGCGGCAACGAATCTGTCGCCAAAGCCGGGCATTATCCGTGGAAAACGGATCGCGACAAGCCATTCAAACTCGAATGCCCAAACTGTGGAAAAATTTACCCTGAGAATGATTTTGAGCAGTGGAATACTGAGGGCGCCGAGGGCGAGCCGGAGCGCGGCGCGCATGTCATCGACAATGGCCTTGGGTGGGAAGACAGTCAGGGGCGGCGATTTTTCATCGTGCCTTACTACATATGGTGGCAGCGTCTCTCAAAAGACGTCATCGGCGGTTGCAGGACTCTCGCCAACGCGTATCTTCTCACTGGCGATGTCCGTTATGCCCACAAATGTGCCATTCTCCTCACGCGTGTCGCCGAGTACTGGGCAGACTACGATTATGGCTCTCAGGGCTACCACGAAGGCATCTGGCCTGCTGGCATGAATGGCCGCATGGCTGACTACATCTGGACCACCGGCCACATAAGCACGTTCACGCTCGCCTACGATGCGATTTACCCTGCGCTCAGCCGTGACGAAGACGCTGGTCTGATGGATTTCCTCGCCTCAGAAGGCGTCGATGCCCCCCGACAATACATCGAAACCAACATGGTCAAAGTCATGGCCAATGACATCCTCTCAGGTTTCTCAACCGGCAACATGGGGATGCACCAGAAAACCCTGTGCACTGTTGCGATTGTCTATGACAATGATGACCCTGAGGTCGGGCCAACCACAGCCCAGATGCGCGATTGGCTCATGTCCGGACCGGGTCGCGTCGAAGACCTGCTGTGGAACGGGTTCATGCGTGAGGGGATGGGCGGCGAAAGTGCCCCCGGCTATTCCATGGGATGGGGCAGCAATTTCTACGACATCGCCGAATTCCTGCCCCGCATTGGTGTCGACATCTGGAGCAATCCGAAGCTCAAAAAAATGTCTGACATCGGCATCGATCTCGCGGTCGCCGGCGACTGGACGCCTTGCATTGGTGACGCAGGCAGTGTCATGGGAGCCCACCGAATTGGCTGGTCCGCTTGGCTCATGAGCCGTGCATTCCAGCACTACGCCGACCCGCGCCACGCCGCCGTACTCAAAATTCTTGGCGCAAAGTCAAATAGCCTCTGGGATGACTATGTCGATGAAGACGCCATTGACGCTGCGGTCGCTCTGCACGGCACTGACATCACCCTTCCCACGCGTTCGCTCGGCGGCTATGGCATTGGTATTCTCGAATCCGGCTCCGGTGCGTCGCGTCGTGGTCTCTCCATGTACTATGGAGACGCAACTGGCGGCCATGGGCACCTCGATCGGCTCAACATGAGCTTCTTTGCCCATGGCTACCCGATGTTCTGCGACACGGGCTATCCGACGCCGTTCCGCACGCCCAAACGCGCCGGATGGAATGCCAATACGGTCAGCCACTTCTCGGTGCTCATCGACGAGCAGCCGCACCAGTCCATGAAGCGCGGTGTTCTCAACACCATCGCATCGACGCCGGGTGTCCAGTACATGGACGCTTCCGCCGAAGCATCCACCTATCCAGGCGTAGCTTCTCTCTATCGCCGCAGCGCTGCGCTCATCGACCTCTCGCCTGACAATTCCTACGTGCTCGACATTTTTCGCGCCCGCGGCGGTTCCCAGCATGACTGGAGTTACCACGGCCCCGCATTCTTCTCAGATTTCTCAGTCAAGGGCTGCGAACTTGGCCCTGTCCAGGCTGACGGAACGCTCGCTGGCAAAAACGTGGCATTCGACGAGCCGATTCCCGAACGCGCCTCTAATGGCAATCTCGCACTTGAACTTCTCAAAGGTGATGGCCTCATCAATGAGGGCACCTATGGCGATACGTCGTGGAAGGGGTGGGCGCCATTTGGGAAATGCATTCTCACGCGCTGCCCTGACGCAGACGTCGCATTTGACGTCCCCGAATTCCCGGTCGGCACATATAAAGTCTTCCTGCATGTTTACGACTATGCGAAAGGCGAAAATGATATAACCGTTGCCATTGGCGATACGAGCGAGACGATCAACTTTACGCCCTCAGCCAACATTGGTTATCGCTGGGTCTCGACCATCATTAACGTCGCCGAGCCAGCCTCCGAGGTGACGCTCACAGCAACCGGTATTGGGCAAACGTACATTCAGATTGACAGCATCGTCATCAGCAAAAACCTTTCAGGCGATGAGCCGAAGGTCATCTCTACCACCAATAGTGGCTTCAACTATCTGTTCAATGTTCGCCGCGCAAATCCCACCGGTGACTGGTCTGCTACATGGCGCAAGCCCGATGCTGACATTGCCATGACCACGTTCGTCCCGAATGGCT
This sequence comes from uncultured Armatimonadia bacterium, assembly GCA_964433395.1. GTDB lineage: Bacteria > Armatimonadota > Zipacnadia > Zipacnadales > UBA11051 > UBA11051. Next base: position 15,307 of record CAYSRY010000046.1, read on the forward strand.
GCGTTCAGGAGCTTATCGCCGCCGACGCTGTCCCCGAGCTGCAG
>CAYSRY010000046.1:15379-16347 GCA_964433395.1 uncultured Armatimonadia bacterium
CGGGCAATCCTGACACCATGCAGTACATCCTCGGACGCAATTCTGTGACAGCCGCAAATGCCACCGATCCGCTATTGTCGACATTCGTCGCAGTTACCGAGCCACATCGCGGAGATGGCGCGATTACCCGCGTTGAACGCCTTGAAAGCGATACGCAATTTGATACCACAGTGGGTGTGGCCGTCCAACGTGGCGCGCTCACTGACATCATTCACAGCTCCATTGAGCCCGGTGAAACCTGCACCTACACCATCAATGGCCAGCCGCTTACTGTCTCTGCCGAATGTGCGGTCCTCACAGTGGATGGCCGCGGCGTTTCACGGGCCTGCGTGGTAAATGGCACTCTTCTCAGCTACGGGGATTTTGCCCTCAAACCGAGCCCGCAGGCGCAAGGCAAAATCATCGCCGTCGATCTCGACGCCAACACTATCACCATCGATTCCGAACTTGCTGTTCCCGATGCCTGCATCCATAGTGCCGTTTTCCTCGGCAATGAGGACATCACCAACAACTACACGATTACCTCCGCTGAAGTCGCCGACGGCCAGACGACTCTTGGTTTTGGCGACGTTCTATCGACTATCGGCATGGGATGTGTGACTGCCACCGAAGACGAGGCGGGCGCAATCACCGCCGACCGCGCATTCTCCGGATATGGCTATTTCGAGGGCGGCCGGCATGTGGGCCGCTGGATATACAACGAGGATCGCTCGCGTGGCTTCCGCATCACTGCCATTGACGGGGGCACGCGCTTCACCCTGGCCACTGATGGTGCCAATCTCGGCGAAGCATTCACCGATGCCGACGGTGATGGTCGCCGCCAGTTCTGGATCAGCGATGCAGGCGTTGGCGACACGTGGCGCATTCCGGCTGCCACATGGTTCCAACGCTGAAGGCACAGGACATCGCCTCCTCGACGCCGAACACAGACTTATGCGACGGGAGCCGTCCGCGTGGCGGCTCCCGTT
>CAYSRY010000047.1:0-16327 GCA_964433395.1 uncultured Armatimonadia bacterium
AGCGCCCGTTGACTTTGTCTGGTCGGATCTGCCAGCATTTGAAGCCATTCCGGCTCAGCTTGACGCAAATGCAGCGACGGCTTATACTATCAGTACAACAGACATCCCCAAAAAGGCAGTGACAGGGAAGAGTACGTGGAGCACGGCGGTAGCAGAGAGCCTGCGGTAAGGTGAGAGTGCGGGCACCGTCGACCACAGAACGTCACCCTTGAGCCGTGACCCATAAAGCGAACGCAACTACGGGTCGCCCGTGCGCCGGTTACAGCGCAGACGAGTGCCGCCAGCGATACAGCATGTATTGGCGGAATATGGGTGGTACCGCGAGATATGCTCTCGTCCCATACACAGGGGCGGGAGTTTTTGTATTTTCAGTTGCGTGTCTGTCCTTTTGCGAGCAACCAGCCGTATGCCGCGTCGTGGAGGTCCGAGATGCCTGACGAGCGGGACAACCAAGCAAAACGCATTGAAGATGAAGACAACAAAGCCGTTCTCGAGATAGAGCTCGAGGATCTGACTGAAGAAGGCAGTTATGCTCCTGCGGGGGATGCCGGCTGCGTGCTGGACATAGATATTGAGGACCTTGATGAATACGGCGCAGTCACCGTCGGCACGCAGCCCGCTGGAAATGACGGGAAGTATGCCGCAGTGGATGCGAAGGTTCTGGAAGACGCCAAAAGAACCGATGAGCTTGCGACATATGCGCTCTGCAGCCAAACGGGTCACCCCTTCATGGTTTATTGGGCGGAGGTGTCGCCCGGGGTTTTTGAAATCAGCAGGCTGGTGACAGAAGTACTGGAACGTGGCGACAGCGCGACAGTACAGACGATGCCCGCACACGGCACTTTTGGTTTGTCGCAATTCAGTGGTTGTCCGCATTGTGGCAGTAAGCGTATGAGCGTCTGCAGTGGCTGTGGAGTGATGGTCTGTGAGGGGGCGGTGCAGAAATCGTTCTTGAGCGGGCCGACACTGCGCTGTCCGTCGTGCGGTCAACGTGGCGCTGTCGAGAGTGATGCAGGGACTGTCTGGGGGACCACTGGCGGTAAGGGCAAGGGGAAAGGCAAGAATGGTTAGATGAGCAGCGTGCATGAATTGGCAGAATTAACAGGCAACCGGGTTACCGGTTGCCGCTATAGTCCATAGACAGAATTGGAGTGCACACAGATGCCGAAAGATATTCCGACCAAATATGATCCGCAGAGCGTGGAGAAAAGGATCTATGAGTATTGGCTTGAAGAGGGCGTATTTGCGGCTGAAGTCGACAGCAATAAGGCCCCTTTCTGTATAGTCATTCCTCCGCCAAATGTGACGGGTGTGCTGCATATGGGGCACGCACTGGACGGGAGCATTCAGGATCTGCTGACGCGCTGGCATCGTATGAATGGTGACAGCAGTCTGTGGCTGCCTGGAATGGACCACGCAGGCATTGCCACACAGAATGTGGTGGAGAAGCGCCTTGCCGGCGAGGGAATGAGCCGGCATGACCTCGGCAAAGATGCTTTCCTGGAGCGCGTGTGGCAGGTGAAAGAAGAGCATCAGAATCACATGCGGAAACAGCTTCGCCGCGAGGGGGCTTCGCTTGACTGGGACCGCGAACGTTTTACGCTTGATGATGAGTACTGCAACGCGGTTCGCGAAGCGTTCGTGCAACTGTATGATGAAGGGCTGATTTATCAGGGCGCTCGGATGATTAATTGGTGTCCTCGTTGTGAGACGAGTTTATCGGATCTTGAGGTGGAGCACGAGGACGAAGCCGGGTACCTGTGGCACATTCGCTATCCAGGGGCTGACGGAGGGCCGGGAGTAGTGGTGGCTACCACACGTCCGGAGACCATGCTGGGCGACACCGCAGTGACCGTGCATCCGGATGATGACAGATATAAGGACCTTGTGGGCAAGAACGTCATCCTGCCGCTGATGGATCGCGAGATTCCTGTGGTTGCGGACGAGTACGTTGATATTGAGTTTGGTACCGGCGCATTAAAAGTGACGCCTGCGCATGACCCGAACGATCTGGAGATCGGGATGCGGCATAATCTGGAATCGATCGTGGTTATAGGTGAAGACGGGCGAATGACCGAGGCCGCTGCCGGATATGCGGGGCTCGATCGGTATGAGGCGCGGGAGAGAATCGTGGCGGACCTTGAAGCACTCGGGCTGCTGGAGGGCATTGAGGCACACAGCCATGCCGTCGGGCATTGCAGCCGGTGCAAGACGACAGTAGAGCCGCTGGTTTCGAAGCAATGGTTTGTTGATATGAAGCCGCTGGTCAAAGAGGCGCTGCAGGTCGTGTATGATGGCGAGATAGAATTTGTCCCCGAGCGTTGGGGCAGAGTGTATTGCGACTGGCTGGAGAACGTGCACGACTGGTGCATCTCGCGGCAGCTTTGGTGGGGGCATCCAATCCCCGTCTGGCATTGCGGCGACTGCGGCGAAATGACATGCACGAAAGAGGACCCGACGGAATGTGCGCACTGTGGGAGCACAAATATTGAGGCAGACCCGGATGTGCTGGATACGTGGTTCTCATCGGCAATGTGGCCATTTGCCACGCTCGGATGGCCTGAGAAAACCGAGGCGCTGGCGTATTTCTACCCGACTTCGGTGCTCGTGACCGGATATGACATAATTTATTTCTGGGTAGCACGCATGGTCATCATGGGTTGTCATTTTATGAAGCAGATTCCGTTTGACACAGTGTTTATTCACGGGCTTGTAAGAGACGAGAAGGGCCGGAAGATCAGCAAGAGCCTCGGGAATAACATCGACCCGATCGACTTGATGGAGACGTATAGCGCGGATGCTGTGCGTTTTTCTCTGGTGCAGCTCATCACGCACGGACAGGATCTGAAATATTCGGAAGACCGGATATTAGCGGCGCGGAATTTCGCGAATAAATTGTGGAATGCTTCGCGGTTCGTGATGATGAATCTTGATGATGATATGGAGCCAGTTGACCTGTCGCGCGCTGAACTGAACCTGGCGGACCGTTGGATCCTCTCGCGGCACGCGGCGATGGTAGCCGGCGTGAACAGGGAACTTGGGAATTACAACCTCGCGCAGGCTTCTGATATGCTGTGGGAGCACATCTGGCGCGAATTCTGCGACTGGTATGTGGAGCTTTCGAAGCCGGACTTGTATGGAGACAGCACGCCGGAGCGCAAAGCGACCGTGCAGACAATTCTGCGTCAGACGTTGAGTGGGATTCTGCGGGCATTGCACCCGTTCATGCCATTTGTGACTGAGGAGATCTGGCAGCTTCTGAAGCCTGGTTGTGGAAGTATAGTTGTGGCCGAGTATCCAGTCGCTGATGATGAGGCGCTGGATGAGGACGCAGAAGCGAGCATGGGCATCATGCAGGAGGTCGTGTCGGCGACGCGCAATCTGCGCGCAGTGATTGGCATTCCGCCATCGCAGAAAGTGAAAGTGACCCTCCAGGCTGATGGTGAAGTTGCCGGGATGCTGAGTGCGCAGGAGCGCGGTTTGAAAGCGCTTGCGGGAGTGAGCGAGCTGTGCATCGAGCCGGAGGGCGATGCTCCTGCGAATGTTCTCGGCGGACTTGCGGCAGGTGTGAAGGTATTTCTTCATATTGAGGGTGGCATTGATCTGGCGGAAGAGGCAAAGCGGCTTGAGAATGAGATGGAGAAAGTCGCGAAGCTGAACGCGCAGTGTGAGAAAAAACTGAGCAACGAGGGATTTGTGAGCAGAGCGCCCGCCGAGGTAATCGAGCGCGAGCGCGAGCGTCTTGAGGAGAATACTGCCACTCTGTCAAAATTGGAGGAGCAGGTGAAAGTGCTTCGAGGTCTGCTGGGATAAAAAAAGTCATTGGCAATAGTCAGAAAAGAGAGTATACTGAAAATTCACAAAATTCCCGACGGCTTGCTATGAAAGCTGTCGGGAGTTGTGTTCTTCATTGTCCCGATGGGTACTCAGGCAGCTTCAGGAGCTTGGGATGTCACGGAGGAAATGTTACTGGCCCACAGACTGGGGGCTTTATTCTGGCATCGCCGCTTTTTCCGTGGCATTGGGGACACTCGAAGGAATAGCATTTGCGTACGTCCATGAGATAAGAGATGCTTTGAGCGGTGGCGTGGCAGCGGGGAGCGATCTCCCAGGATGGCTGCTGGCTACCGAACAAGTGCGAGTATTTGCTGTAGTCACAGCGCTGGCCGCCGTTGCCCTGGTATGTGGTCGTGGGGGGCGACAGAGGTTCGGCGTTTTTCTGTACTCGGCAGGCATCTGTAAGATAGTTGAATATGCGTGTACGATGCAGATGCTTGGGTGGCCGGATTCTGCAGACAGCACTGAGGCGTTGCCTGCGGCCGCATTATCGATTTCCATCCCTGTTTGGGCTTTGCTGGTGGTCTCTGCATTCATTATAGTCTGGGGGGCACGGTTGTTACGTGCACCACGGAAGGTGGGTCAGCAATGAAAGGCAAGTTTTACATGGGCCTCGACGTTGGAGGCAGCAAGGTGTCAGTTGCTCTAGTGAATGTCAAAGGTGAGATGCACGAGTTGCAGCGACGCAGTACTCCTGCGAATGGCAAAGAGACCCTTGAGCTGATCGTCAAGATGGCCACGGAACTGAATGTAGAGGCAGACAATGCCGGGGCAACGATTGCGAGTGTCGGCATTGGATTTGGTGGTCCGGTAGACTACAGGAACCAGCGTATCCGACGTTCACACCACAAGACCGGCTGGGAAGTCAATCTCCCGTTGGCTCAGGCACTTGGCGAGCAGCTCGGTCTGCCTGTCCGGATTGACAATGACGCGAATACCGCAGCCCTTGGCGAGGCTCTCTTTGGAGCAGGCAAAGGGAAGGAGCGAATCTTATATATTAATGTCGGTACGGGCATTGGTGGTTCGCTTGTCCGGAAACAACATATTTATCATGGTGCGCATTGCAACGCTGGTGAGATCGGGCACATGGTGTTGCAGAAAGATGGCCCGAAATGCGCCTGTGGGCACCGTGGCTGTCTTGAGCCGCTTGCGTCGGGCACATCAATGGGCTTGAAAGCCCAACAGATGGTCAAGGAGAATCCAGACCTTGACAGCCGTCTCAAGGAGACCGCGATCGACGAGATTGATGGGACCCTTGTTGGGGACCTTGCGGTCGAAGGTGACGCCGTATGTGTGCAGATTGTGAGCGAAGCTGCCGAGTGGCTTGGCCTGGCCGCAGCGAACGCCTGCAATCTCTGGGACCCAGACGCGGTGATCATCGGTGGCGGCGTTTCTGGCATCGGTGAAGCGTTGATGGAGCCATTCCGGAAATCCTTCAGAGCATATGCCACATCTCCATCTAATGAGGATACGAGTTTGCATATTGCGAGGTTGGGATATGATGCAGGAGTAATTGGCGCCGCAGCATTGGCGCTGACAACCCTGTAATAGCGCGAGTTGAGAGGAGCCCCTAAAAAGGGGCTCCTCTTCTTATATCTTTGCGGGAGGTTATGATGTTCAAAGATTTGAGCGCGGTAACCGGCCTGCCGTTTCTGTTGGATGATATGACGTATCATGCAATTATTGGCCCCGAGGTACGTTCGCCGTTGTACGGCGTGCGCACAGATGAAGAGATTCGGCGCGTGCTTCTGGATCAGAATGCGGATCTGCCAGATGTAGTGTACTGGATGATGAGGGATCTGGGACTGAAGGAAGAACCGTACCGCAAGGAGACGCATTCTCTGCGATACGACATCAGCTACTTCGTTCCAGCGATGTTCGGTCGGGAATACCTGAAAACATCAGGGCACTATCACCCCGCTCCTGTGACGGGTGGCCCGGCCTATCCTGAAGTCTATGGAGTGCTGCACGGGAAAGCGATATACCTGTTGCAGAAGGTAAGTGATATTGATGCAGGCCTTGCGGATGCCTGCGTCGAGGATTGTATTATCGTTGAGGGCAATCCTGGTGATAAAGTCGTCATGCCGCCGGATTATGGGCATGTGACCATCAATCCGTTGCCAGTGCCGCTTGCGATGTCGAACTGGGTGTCAAGCGAGTTCAGTTCGCAATATGGTGCGGTGGAGGAAGCCAGAGGTTTTGCGTATTATATGGTGGACGGTGAGGGTGGCCCGCACTGGGTGCGCAATCCGCTGTATGGGGATGCTCCACCATTGCGGAGGGCCCGTGTTCGAGAGGTGCCAGAGCTTGGTTTGCGGCGCGATGTGCCATTGTATGAGGCTGGTCAGGAGCACCCAGAGGTCATGGAGTGGCTGAATAATCCCGGCGAGTATGAGGAACTGATCTGGAGTGGCCTTGAGATCGTCGGAGATGTCGAGATATGCGAACTGGTATGAATGCACAACAGCAAGGCTTAGGAGGTGGATGGCATGAGCAAAGACATTGAACTGGCCTTGTCATTTGATGATGTGATACTGGCTCCGTCAGCCAGTGCAGTGTTGCCGACAGAAGTAAACATTTCTTCCCGTCTCACGCGCACGATTGTACTGAATGCGCCGATTCTTTCGGCTGCGATGGATAAAGTGACCGAATCGCGGCTTGCCATAGCACTTGCTCGCGAGGGTGGCATCGGCGTCATCCATAAGAATCTGAGCATTCAGGAGCAAGCTAACGAAGTCGATAAGGTGAAACGGTCTGAGAGTGGCATGATCGTTGACCCGGTTACGATGGGCCCTAACCAAGTTGTCGGCGAAGCATTGGCCATCATGGAGAAATACCATATATCAGGTTTGCCTATCACAGCGTCAGGTGAGCTGATCGGGATTCTGACGAATCGGGATCTGCGTTTTGAAACAGACCTGGACAAGCCGATTGCTGACGCTATGACAAAGGATAATCTTGTTACCGCGAAGCCCGGTGTAACGCTGGATGAGGCGAAATCGGTTCTGCACGAGCATCGGATAGAGAAGTTGCCAGTTGTTGACGATAATAATATGCTGGTCGGGTTAATCACGATCAAGGATATTGAGAAGGTGACGTTATACCCGAATGCGTGCAAAGATGAACTTGGGCGTCTTCGCGTTGCGGCTGCGGTGGGAAGCGGCGATGATGCCACCGAGCGCGTTGCAGCTCTTGTTGAGCGCGGGGTGGATGCCATTGTTGTTGACAGCGCACACGGGCATCATATAGATATTCCGCGAACGGTTGCTGCCCTGAAGGACGCGTACGGCGACAATTTACAGGTCATTGGCGGAAATGTAGCCACATTCGCCGGCACGCGTGATCTGATCAGCGCAGGCGCCGATGCAGTGAAGGTCGGCGTCGGGCCTGGGTCTATCTGTACGACGCGCGTAGTTTCTGGTGCTGGGATGCCGCAGTTCACGGCGATACTTGAGGCTGTAGAGGCTGCAGGCGAAGAGGATATTCCAATTATTGCCGACGGTGGCATAAAGTATTCGGGCGATCTTGCCAAGGCCATTGCGGCAGGTGCCGCCTCGTGCATGATCGGCGGGCTGTTTGCAGGGACCGAGGAGAGCCCAGGTGAGACAGTGCTCTACCGCGGTCGCACGTATAAGGAATATCGCGGGATGGGTTCGCTTGCCGCCATGAAGGAACGTCTTGGCAGCCGTGCCCGGTATGGTCTGCAGCATGCTCTGGAGAGCGAACTTGTGCCGCAGGGCATCGAAGGGCGCGTTTCCTACAAAGGCCCGCTGCATATCGTCACAACGCAACTGCTCGGCGGGCTGCAGGCAGCGATGGGCTATTGTGGCGCTGAGACAATTCCGGAGCTGCAGAAGAAGGCCGTGTTCTACCGAGTGACGAGCGCTGGACTCCATGAGAGTCACCCACATGATGTTCAGATCACTGAAGAAGCCCCCAATTATCAGTTGCCTGAATAGGTGTCACTATGAAAAGCTATCGCATTGCGTGCATACCCGGTGACGGGATCGGTCCGGAAGTTGTAGCGGAGGGCGTAAAGGTTCTGCTCGCAGCAGGCGAGAAGGCCGGAGTGAATTTCGAATTGGACGAGTTTCCGTGGGGATGCGGGTATTGGCTGGAACATGGCGAGGCTATGCCTGCAGCTGCAATTGATACCCTCGGGAAATATGACGCGATATATTTTGGTGCTGCAGGTCTTCCGGGCCAGGTGCCAGAAAGTGTTGGCGTGCGGGACATAGTGCTGCGGATACGCGCTGGCTTTGACCAGTTTGCGAACGTACGGCCAGTGCAGCCAGTTCCCGGGTCGCCGTGGTTCCTCGCACACCGGAAAGCGGAAGATATAGATTTCATTGTCGTACGCGAAGCCACCGAAGGCTTCTACTGCAATATTGGTGGCCGGTACAAGCCAGGTAGCAGCGAGTTTGAGAGTGTCAGGGCCATGCGGCCTTCATTCGGTGTGTCAGAAGAGATTGCACTGCAGACGGGTGTCTTTTCGGAGGCTGGGTGTCGGCGTGTCATTGATTATGCGTTCAAACTTGCAGTGCGGCGTGGTGGACGCAAACACGTCACCGCGGCCACAAAATGCAATGCTATGACGCATGGCATGGTGCTGTGGGATGAGATTTTTGAGGATGTCGCCAGCCAATACCCCGACTGCACGCACGACTGGTCGCATGTAGATGCGCTGGCCATGCGTTTCATCATGACGCCGGAGCGATTTGACGTTGTTGTGGCGCCGAACCTGTTTGGTGATATTCTGACCGACCTTTCGGCCGTGCTGGTTGGTGGGCTTGGTTTTGCGCCCGGCGGGAATCTGTCCGAGACGGGGCCATCGATGTTTGAGCCACCTCATGGCAGTGCGCCTGACATTATGGGCAAAGGGATAGCCAATCCAATTGCGACGATTCTGACAGGTGCTTTCATGGCGGAAGATCTGGGAGAACCTGATCTGGCGAAAAATATCCGGCGGGCTGTGGCTGAAGTAGTGTCTGGTGGAAAAGTACTGACACCTGACGCGGGTGGCAGCTCAAGCACCAGTGCAGTCGGAGACGCGATAGCTGAGGCTGTATAGTTGGAGGAGGTCGGCCATGTGGTCGGCCTTCTTTGCTTTTTGAGCATAGGTGTCAGGGAGCGCATACGCTGATCGGGGCGATGATGTTCCGGTCGATGCCGCAGAGCGAAAGGGCGACGCGAATGCTTGTCGATGTGAACACATTTTTTGGCAAAACGCCCAAGGCGAGGGTAGATTGGTCGCCGGAAGCACTGGTGAATGGGCTGGAGCAGCACAATATCGATCGGGCTTTGACCTACAGCCTGCGAGGTGTGCTGTATGACTTCGTGACGGGGAACGATGAAACCTGGGAAGTGTGTCAGCAGCATGAACGTCTCATCCCAGTTGCAACGATCGATCCGAGAAGACACTTCGGATGCCTTGAGGAAGTTGAGCGAAGCGCTGACCGCGGCTTTCGTGTCATGCGCTTTTTCCCCGATCAGCAGGGCTGGGCTATCAACAGCCAGCCATTCCTGAATCTCTGCGAGGAGATCGCTGAGACGAATATGGCCGTCATGCTGCCTGCCGGAGCGTCAGGTCAGCAGACACTGATTGGTGAAGTCGTCAGCGCATTCGGTTTTCCAGTTGTAATCTGTGGCGCCGGATATAGCCATCATGCAGAGACCTATGCCGTGTGCGCCCGTTTCGCGAATGTTTTCGCGGAGTCGCACATGTTCAACACGCCAGGCTGCATAGAAGGTATGGCGTGGGTGGCTGGTGGACACAAGCTGATGTATGGCTCGAACTATCCGGATCGTTACATCGGGGCATCCTATGAAATGGTTGCGCGAGCAGACCTCGGTGACGAAGAGAAGGCTGGGGTATTCGGTGAGAATGCCATGCGATATCTGAAGCTGGAGGGGTGCTGAGATGAGAAAGATAGACGCGCATGCCCACTTCGGCATCTGGAATTTCCCAATTCCCGGTGTGGGGACGACTGATAACCTGCTGCGGCTCTGTGACAAGTATGATGTGGAGGCCGTAGCGTGCTCATCTTCACTCGCAATTTTGTACGATATGCAGGAGGGGAATGCAGAGCTCGCCGAGGCTTTTGCTCCGCACGACCAGCTTCTGGGATATGTGTACGTGAATCCGAACTTTATTGAGGAATCCGTTGCAGATATGGAGACATACCTGCCGGAGGCCCAGTTCATCGGGGCCAAGATTTATACCGGAGGATACAGCGGCGTTGACGCTGGTGATCCGCGATTCGCCGAGATGGTCAGTGAAGTGGCTAAGCGCACGACCGTGATGCTGGTGCATACTGGCAGTGCAGCTACTGCGCGGCATCTGGCTGGCTACTGTGAGGAACATCCATCACTCAATATCATCATGGGCCATGCCGCAGGGACTGAATCTGATATTGCGGCTGAGCTTGCGGCGACCCATCCGAATCTGTACCTGGAATTCTGTTGCAGTTGGGCTGGTAACGGCAAAGTAGGGCGCGCAATTGATATTTGTGGCTCGCGGCAGATCGTCTACGGGACAGATGTCGATCTTATTGATCCAGCATTTCTGATAGGCACGTACGAGGATGCTGGTCTCACCGCAGATCAGAAGCGTGATATCTACTATGAGAACTCCGCCCAGCTCTTTGGGCTGACGTTGCAAAGCTGATTTTGTCTTGACTTGCAGGGGCATTTTGGCTATAATCTCCACCGTCTCATCTGGTGCGCCCATGGTCTAGTGGTCAGGATAGCGGGTTCTCAGCCCGTTGGCCGGGGTTCGACTCCCCGTGGGCGTACCAATTTCTTCTCCTCAATGCTTCACCGGTGTCTGCACGACACACTCTCCCTGCTTTTTGTGCAGGCAGAATTGTATGTGCAGTTCGTTGCATGGTAAGCTGGTTATCAGAGCCACGTTTCTTGTTGGGGGCAGGATGGAGAGATATTGAGTATGAAGTATCGCATATTACTTGTGCTTGCCGCGCTTGCGTGCACGGTAGTGTCAACTGCCTATGCGGCGCCGGCTGAGCAATACACTGACACGCCAGAAGTCGCGGCAGGCAGATATCTCGAAGCCCGAGAGAAGCTCGGTGCGCTTCGTGATGTTACTTCGGCTGCGGTTGCAGCGTGCCAGCCTGAACTTCAGGGGCGAGTGATTGAGGTCGCAGGTAAGATCACCGGCTGCACCTCGTGTGTGTCCCCAGATGGATCATTCGTCAGTTTCTATCTTCAGCCTCTCGGTGTCAGTCAGGCGATCGTCATCGACACCCCTACTCGCCACCCATTGTTATGCATTGGCTCAAATGTTCATGTTCTGGCAGAATTCCCCGCAGGTGGGACGCCACGGTCACATTATACTCTGCGTGAGATAGTGCTTGCCGTGGATCTTCCGGCCAGCGAGCGTGAGCGACGGATGGCTGTTCAGGTGCCTGCCGTCGCTGCACCGGCCGGTGGCGCAAACGTGATTGACCAGGACCCCCTGTCAAAGCAACCTGATGCTTCGACATCAGACGATGATGATGCAGGTGGTCAATCGAGCGATGGGTATGGCCAGTATCCGAACCGGGAAGTATGGGGGAATCCAACTACGGTGGCCGCATGGGTGGGCTGGGTGAGGCAGTGCAACTCCAAACTGACCGAAATGCAGGCCAGAGGAATAGTTGAGAGCGTACTCTATTATTCCCAGCAGTTCCAGATGGACCATCGGCTGGCATTTGCCATGATCAAGTGCGAATCAGATTTCAATCCAAGTTGCAAGTCGCACGCAGGTGCAATGGGGTTAACGCAACTCATGCCTGGTACCGCACAGGGACTTGGCGTAAGTGACCCGTGGAGCATTCAGCAGAATGTCATGGGTGGGCTGAAGTATCTGTCGAATTATCTGCACAAGTATGAGGATCGCTCGAACTATGAGCAGACAATATTGGGGTTAGCATGCTACAATGCCGGACCAAACGCTGTGAAACGGGCTGGCGGGGTTCCGAACTATAAAGAGACGCAGAACTATGTCAAGAAAGTTACAGAGTTGTTTGTGAAGCTGTATGAGAGCGACATGCCGTAGGCTGTCGCGTCTGCAGAGAATGGTTGAGAATGACGGCGCCGAATGAGTAGGCGCCGTTTTCTGTGGCAGTTGACTTGTCCGGTCGCATCACCTAACCTATAGGCAGAGGTCTCATTCCGGGGTAGTATGGGGAAGTTGCTGAGCGGTGATATGCAAGCGTTGCCGGAGCGAGATGAAGGAACTTCGCGGAACCCATCATAATAAGCGCAAGTTTCGGTGTATGACGTGTGGCAGCATACGCATGCAGCGCGATTCACGTCCGCGGCGCATCCGTGAACGGGATTGACGGATTATCCGCGAGCCGGAGGACAGTATGAGATACAGGACCTGGTTTTTTTCAGCTCTGGCGGTTTTACTGATTGTTGTCGCCTGGCATCAGGTTTTCATGATGACGGGTATTCTTTGGTGGAACGCGCCGCAACTCGTGCAGCAACAGGCACCTCCAGCTCCTCTTGAACTGCGTCCTCTTGATACTCAATTGATCGACCTTGAGGCATGGCAGAAGACTTATCCGGTATGGGGCCCCATGCGGTAATGATCGTTGCCCGTTCGGGTTTTCTGCATGATTCTGGCTGAGAGTGGAGCAGTGATTTCCCGATGGAGAAGCACGTGACCGTAGTCGGAGGCGGTCTTGCCGGCACAGAAGCGGCCTGGCAGGCAGCGCGACTTGGCGCAGACGTCACTCTTTATGAGATGCGCCCTCATGCTGCGACACCGATGCACCGGGCCTGTGGATTGGGCGAGCTTACCGGTGGAAATTCGTTTGGATTCTCGGGTATCGACCGAGCCTCAGGATTGCTCGCCGAGGAACTGCGTCAAGTTGGTTCGGTAGCTGTCCGTGCGATGGATGAGAATTTGCTGGACGTTGCCGATATGCATTTTGTTGACCGCGTCCGGTTTTCTGAGACACTCACAGAGTTAGTTGAGGCCCACCCCTCTATCGAAGTGCGGCACGAGGAAGTGCACGCCTTGCCGACATCTGGTGCAGTAGTCCTCGCCACAGGTCCGATGACGCCTTCCCCGATTGCACGTGCATTCTACGATCTGTTCGGGGAATATTACCGTTTCTACTTTGGTGGCACCGCACCGATTTTTGATGCAACTACTATTGACCTCGAGCGTACCTGGCTTGAGGGTCGGTTTGATGGGAACCAGCCCGTATACCGGAATTGTGGGCTTTCAGAGAGCGATTATACGGCATTCTGCAGGATTCTGGAGGAAGAGGGAACGGGTCTGCCGGAGAGTGTGAGTCGTGAAGACGTTTTTCACGAATACATGCCAGTTGAGGTTGCGCATATTGAGGGTGACCGTGAGCTCTGTGGGACTGTGCTGAATTCTGCCGGGTTGTCAGATCCCGCGGCAGGTGGGCAGGCATTTGCCACATGTCAATTGGCGCCTGAGGACGCTGAAGGACGCGCATTTTGTCCGGTGAGTATGCAGACCGGTCTGGCGGCGACATCGCAACAACGGCTGCTGCGCACGATACCCGCACTTTCGGAAGTAGAATGCCTGCGATGGGGCAGGCTGTACCGTGCTGTCTACATAGATGCCTCCGTCCTGTTAGCACCTACTTTTGAGGTGCGCCGACGCAATCGGCTGTTCGTTGCCGGTGCTCTGACCGGGTTGCAGGGATATCTGTCGGCCGTGATGTCCGGGTGGTTAGCTGGTGTGAATGCGGCACTCACGTCAGTGAATGGTGATGCGCTGCAATATCCCCACAGATCGTTGAGCGGTGCCCTGTGTGATGCTTTGGTGCAACCATCGAATGGGAATCGCGGTCCGCTCACGCTCAATTTCAGCGTCTTGCCAATGCCACAGGGCGAGGGCAGCAAAGACGAACGGAAGGCAGGCCGGAGTGCCGAGGCAGTGGCAGTCATGGCGAGGTTTGCGCGGCAGAATCTGCCGGAGTTTGTGGAACTTCCTGGTGCCTCCGGGTGATTAGTATAGATAGCGTAGCGTAAAGTGCAATGTTTTCTGTGAGGAGCCCGATGCGTCGGTATGCATGAAGCATACGTAGATGCGTTCATAGTGTACATGACCAACACGCGGCAGGTCTCGGCTCATACAGCTGAGGCGTATGCGCATGATGCAGTGCAGTTCATGGATTTTCTCTCTTTCATTTGGGGAGAGGCTCGCTCTGGTGATTTTGAGGCAGTCGACTACCGCACGATGCGGGATTATATTGCACAGTTGCATCAGCAGAAGTATGAGAAACGTTCGATCGCGAGGAAGCTGACATCGCTGCGGAGTTTTTTCAGGTTTCTGGTTGCTGAAGAGCTGGTGACGAGTAACCCGGCTTCTCTGGCGCGACTGCCGAAACTTGACAGCGTGCTGCCGGAGTTTCTTTATCCTCAGGAGATGGTGGCTCTTTTGAGCGCACCGGATACCACAACGGACCTTGGTATGCGCGATCGCGCTGTTCTCGAGCTATTTTACGCGACCGGCATGAGGCGTTCAGAGCTTGTGAGCATACGTCTCCCCGACATTGACATGACGAACTTCACGATACGGGTGACCGGCAAGGGCAGCAAGCAGCGGGAGGTGTTATTCGGGGAGTTAGCCTCGGTGGCACTGGAGCAGTATGTTGATGTTGCGCGGCCTCGTCTGTTGGCGCACCGTGTTGGTGGTGGCGATGAGAAGACTGTTTTCCTCTCAAAGAATGGGCGTCCGCTGGATGCGTCTTACACGTATACACTGGTACAGAAGTACGTTATGAAAGCCGGAGTAAGCAGTAACATATCCCCGCATGCGTTGCGGCATAGCTTTGCAACCCACATGCTCGACGGCGGGGCTGATTTGCGGACGATTCAGGAGCTGCTTGGGCACACGAGTCTTCGCAGTACCGAGATATATACACACGTAACAACACGGAGGATGAAGGAAGTCTACGGGCAGACACACCCCCTGGCCCGAGGAGGCTTTATTGACGATGAAGAGAGATGAGAATTTGAGAGTACGAAGCACGACTATTCTTGCCGTGCGCAAAGATGGAGTTCTGGCTATTGCCGGTGATGGTCAAGTAACCATTGGTGATACGATTTCGAAGACCGGTGCGATGAAACTGCGGCGGATGTATAACGACAAAGTAGTGGCTGGCTATGCCGGGTCTGCTGCCGATGCGCTTGCTCTTTTTGAGCGGTTGGAGGCAAAACTGGATGAATACTCCGGCAATCTTCAACGAGCCAGTCTTGAGCTGGTGAAGCAGTGGCGCATGGACAAGGCATTGCGCCAGTTAGAGGCGCTTCTGATCGTGGGTGATCGCGAGAATCTGATGCTTGTTTCGGGAACCGGTGACCTGTTGGTACCCGATGATAACATTATTGGTATCGGCTCTGGCGGCGGCTACGCACAAAGCGCAGCTCTGGCACTGATATCGCACACTGATATGTCAGCGGAGGAAATCGCCCGTGAGGCGGTTCTGATCGCGTCGCGCATCTGCATATATACAAATGACCACATCAACGTGGAGGTAGTGTCGTGAAAGACGAATTGACGCCGCGTGAAGTGGTGGAACAGCTTGACAGGTTTATTGTAGGCCAGGAAAAGGCAAAAAAAGCGGTCGCAATTGCGATGCGCAATCGCATTCGGCGGCAATGGATAGAGGATGACCTGAGAGACGAAGTCATCCCGAAGAATATCCTGATGATCGGGCCGACCGGCGTGGGGAAGACGGAGATTGCCCGCCGGCTGGCGACGCTTGTCAAAGCTCCATTTCTCAAGATTGAGGCGAGCAAGTTCACGGAGACAGGATATGTTGGGCGCGATGTCGAGTCTATCGTGCGGGACCTAGTCGAAATTGGTTACCGTATGGTGGAGCGAGAAGCATTTGAGGCGGTTGAGGAGGAAGCACGCACGCGAGCAGATGAGCGCCTTCTTGATATATTGGCGCCGCCCGTGGTACCGACGAGTTCTGCAGCTCCGAAAGGATGGCGCCATCAAGCAGACGGCCTCTTTCCACCCGTTGCAGACGGGACGTCACCCGTAGATGCAGAACAAGCGGCCACGCGTGCCGAGATTGAGCAAAAACAGCGAGATCAGGCCGAGCGGGTTCGGAATTTTACGCGGCAGCGACTGCTGGCCGGCGAGCTTGAGGATGAGGAGATAGAGTTTGAAGTTGAGCAGTCGCAAATGCAGAACATGCAGATTTTTGGCGCGGCTGGCATGGAAGAGATGGGCTTCGACATGGCCGACATGCTCGGCAACTTTTTCCCCAAGCAGAAGAGCGTGAAGCGGACGACTGTTGCCGACGCGCGGCCAATCCTGATGCAGGAAGAAGCCGAGCAACTTGTTGATACGGCTGCAATAACGCGCGAGGCCATAGACCGTGTAGAAAACGACGCCATCGTGTTCCTGGACGAGCTCGACAAGATTGCCGGGCGTGAAGGTGGGCATGGTCCTGACGTGTCACGCGAGGGCGTCCAGCGCGATATTCTG
>CAYSRY010000048.1:0-6522 GCA_964433395.1 uncultured Armatimonadia bacterium
TGGCGCATCTGGCCCGGCCGGATGTGAACCACAAAATAGCAGGCTGCAGCAAAGGCCGAACACAATTCTCGCATCGCCGACGGATCGCTGAAACCGCGCCGCAGCACCAGCATCAATGCTGACAACCACCCGAAAGGCTTGTGAAGAAGGGCAACGAAAATGGAGCCCAGGGATGCCCAGGAAAATGGTTTGGGGCGGTAGACGGTCCGCGCCGCAAAAGCCGCAGCCGTGCCATGAACCGTTTCGGAACCGGGTTCCATGGAAAGAGGTGTGATGTGGAACCCCAGATCCTCCAGGGCTCGCATCTCACGCAAAATGAAAGTCTCAGACACCGAGGGGAACTGGCCCAAAACGTATGCCAGCCGCGCACGGGGTTCCACTGCCTGCTCAGGCACCTGAAGCCTCCTCGTAAAGAGCCGTGACGGCCTGAGCATGCTGTTCCCACGTCCAGCGTGCAGCAAGCCTCTGACCATTTGCCACTATCTCGGCCCTGCGCCCAGTGTCATCAAGCAGAGCGATTACGCATTCAGCTAAGGTGCTTGCCGGGCCCAATGGACAGACTTCCGCTGCTTGGCCGGCAAACTCTGGCAGTGCGCCCCCATTCGATACGACAGCCGCCGTTCCACATGCCATCGCTTCTAACGGTGGCAACCCGACGCCTTCGTACAAAGACCATTGTAGCAAAAGCCCGGCATTGCTGTACAGTGCCGGCAGATCATCCTCTGCCACTTCACCGGCAAGCACAATCCGATCCCGCGCTGGACTTGCCGCAATTCGACGCAGCAAGCCAGACTGCTTCCAGGCTTTTGGGCCTGCCAGCACGAGCCCGTGTTCAACATGCCTTGCGATCATCTCGAAAGCCTCCACCACAGCCTCCAGATTCTTCTTCGGTTCCATATTGCCTACGCAAAGCACGAACATATCTGGCAGACTATAGCGTACCCGTACAGCGTCCAGCGTGGCGCGATCCTCAACAGGCCTGAACTGTTTGCCGATGCCAAGAGGAATTCGCCGCACCTTACCCTCAACCTCTGGCACATGTCTCGATATGGCCTCCGCCGTGGTCATCCCGGGTGCGACGATGAAAGTGGCCTCCCGAAGACTCGCCGGTAGCCGCATACGATAGTGCAGAGTATTTGCCCACGTGCACCAATGCGGATAATCCAGTGCTATCATGTCATAGACCGTAACGATCGATGGCCCCCGCCAGTTCCGAGGCAATATGTACCCCGGTCCGTGCAATACGTCAAAGCCCTGTTTTTGCAGCCAGCCACTCATCACCAGTTGCTCAAAAATCACTCGCCCGCGCTTGTCACTTGCATATCCCGGAGCCTCAATATGACGGATTCCCAGCTCCGCAGCGCGTGCCGCATATGCGGGCGTGCAGATCAACGTGATTGCATCCCCATGCAGCCGCGCCATGGCTTTCACCATTTCCTCAATCGCGCGCTCAACCCCGCTGTGATGCTGACCGAGCAGCAGTCCGTCAATCGCCACTCTCATATGAGCGGTCTCCGCAGCCTGCTCTGCGCCGTGACGTGCATATACAGAAACTGCACCTGCTTGGCAGTGCCCTCCGCCGAAAATTCCTTTACAATTCGCTCACGAGCTCCGCGTACCAGATTCTCAGCAAGTACGCCATTACTGAGTACCCGCACTGCGTTCATAGCCAGCGAACGCGGCTCTGGGGCACCAAGTAACCCCGAAACATTCGCCTCGATTATTTCTGCAGGCCCATTTGCATCCACAGCGACTACCGGTGTGCCCACGCACATCGCTTCCAGGATTACGCGCCCGAGCGGCTCATGCTCAGCCGTATGCAACACCAGATCCATCGCTGCCATAATATCTGCGATGTCATCCCGGTAACCAACCCAGATGACCCGCTCGCCAATCCCCAGCTCATTGGCCCTCTCATGCAGCATATCCACGTAGTCCGCTTGCTCACCAAACAAATCAGCCCCGACGACTGCAAATCGCGCATTTGGCAGGCTTTTCACTATCTCTGCTGCGGTTTCCAGGAACAGATCCTGCCGTTTCCACGGTACCAATTGGCCAATATTCCCTATCAGCAGTTCATCAGGCCCAGTTCGCAGCAGGCGCCGTAACTCCGCGATCCCCTGCGCAGTGCGCCGTGGGCGAAAACTCTCTGCATCTATGCCATTATGTATGACTTTCACTTTATCTGCCGCCAACGGTGCCGCTGCGATAATTGCCTGTCGCACGCACTCCGATATTGCGATGACGGTATGTGAACCGCTCGCCACCCATTGCATAGCCGATGGCGGAAAAGCCAGATCTCGCACATGCGTAATAATGGGCGGCATTCCCGGACTGAAAGTCGTTGCAGAGAGGCCCGCAGCTATGCTGTTAGCATGAACGATCGCCGGGCTCACTCGCTGCACAATTCCACCAAGCCTGAACCGATGGCCGACAATTCCCATGGCAGACAGCATTGCGGCTGACGCTGGATGTCTGCGAAGTCGGAGAGGGGGGAGATGTTCAAAGCGCAGGTGGCGTTGCGCAGCTTCTCCGCAAAGTGCACCGCTCATCGGAGCCGCCAGCACGGCCTCATACTGGCCGGGACGAAGGTGGTCTATTAATGCCAGCATGCTTCGCTCGGCGCCAGAGACCTCCCCGACGTGGTTCACATACAGAATTTGACTGGCGCCTTCAGTTGGCGGGCGCTGCACTGTCAGGCCCCTCCGAATGCGGTGGGCTGCTTTGCAGACTCCCGCTTTTTACCCATTCCACGGTCAGGGCTATGACTTCGCGCTCCCACGCAACCGAGTAGAAAGCATGATTTGCTCCCGCAATCAGTCTGCAATTGAAATCGCGTTCTGCTTCACCGCTCAGATATTTGTAGTGCTCGACACTTTCGCTGGCTGTGGGGTCTGCAGCTCCATAAATAAACAATATCTCGCCCGCAAACCCAACGAAATTAGTCAGCCAATCTATCTCCAGGTCATCTTCGGCGCCTTCTTCTCCTGCGCCCTTCCCGCCTCTCACAAGCGCGCGCCGGATCATCCCAAGCTGAAGACGTCCGCTGAACAGTTTGGCCCACGTCTTCCGCATGAAGAGCTTTCGCACATACTGCCGTAGTACATAGGCTTTTTTTGCCCGGTCACTTTCTGCTCGGTCGCCGCCAACCATCGGCGCGGACCAGAGGACCATCGTCTCGATCTCCGGCCGGTGTATACACGCACCAATGGCTACTTCAGAACCCGAGCAGTCGCCCACCAGGGCAATTCTTTTCACATTTGTATTGGTCTTCAGCCAGTCGATTGCAGCCACTGTATCCGAAATCATCGTGCTCAGGGTCGTATCGGATGCATCACCAGTGCTGTCACCTCGTCCACGAAAGTCAAAGCGCAAGACTGTGAAGCCTTCTGCTTCTGCTGCGCGAGCTAGTTTGACGAACATCTTGTGTGCGCCGATCCGATAGCCTGCCCAGCCGTGCAAAAGGACCAGAGCAGTCTCACTTGCGCCACTCTCAGGCTCGTGCAATGCCCCAAGCAGACGAGAGCCCTCATTCTCAAAAAACACGTGTCGCTGCATATATAACCAACATCCGCACCCTTACGGGTGACGGACATGACCGCCTTCCTCAGTGCGTGCGCTGGCCGTCGCCACCTGTATCTGAACTTCCGCCAGCCACACTGCTGTCGCTTCGATCGCCGGTGATGGGTCAACCAGTCCGATGCGATTCCAAAATGGCTCTTGCCGCACGGCTTCCGCATAGGCATAGTCGATGGAGCCAGCGAGTTCCGCATATTCCGGAGCGATCTGCTGGCGGCTGCTGAGATTCAGGACAAGCAGTCGGCCGTATCCATGAAACGCCGGCGTGTGCCCAAGCAGATCTATCTGACCTATCTGCTCTCGTGTCTCCTGGCTTACAAGGTACCCGTCGAAATCCAGCATCCCGTCATCATCATGCTTGGCCCTTACGTCTTCAGCCGAGTATTCCGCGCCTTTGGTCATCATAGCTTTGATCATCGAACGCCTCAGGTTGAGCTTCAGGTACTGCTCACCGCTGACCACGGGTTCCCAAAGCAGCGCGAAATCGAAAAGCCCAGTCTCTGCGGCCACCTGCAACCCCAACGTGCCCCCCAGACGCAGGCCGAGAAAACCAATCGTCACACACTCTGATGCGCGTCGCATGAACTCGGCAGCGGCAGCAATATCGGCTTTCCAGTCCATTGGCGTAAATTCATGAAATTCGCCCGGGCTGTCGCCAGTCCCTCGATAATCAAACCGCAGGACATCGAATTGTGCGTCAGCCAGCCGCCGCGCGGTTTCTGCCAGCGCGCGGTGCGAACACTTTTTCTCTTCTCCAAATGGGTCGCAGCAGACGATGCCCCAGGTAGCGTGCTTGCCGCCGCCACGAAATATTCCGTGCAACATTGCATCTCCGCTGGGAATCTCAACGACCCGCTCTCTCAAATCGTCGATCCTATCAATCACACTTCTGCTCCACGTATGCGGCAATGTTCGCTACTGTCGCAAATGTATCCACAGTGAAGTCTGCGTCATCCAGAGTGATGCCGAAGACTTCCTCGAGACCAACCACTATTTCGAAGAGATTCACCGAGTCAATATCATAGGTTTCCATCAGATTCTCATTGTCAGAAATCTCCGACGGTTCAACACTCAAAAAAAGCCGCTCAACTATCATTTCCTTGATTTGCTGCTTCATCTGGTTGACGTCAGACATGCGGCACCTCCGGTAATGCTGCGATACTCGTTCATCAGTTCTCTGGTTGGCCCACCATTGGCGGTTTGCCCGTATGCTCAAGCGGACGCGTCCGTATCTGAGCCCATGTGCAGTCCGCATCTGAGGGCCCATCTTCCTGCTCGAACATGTGCCGCCAACGCTTCTTGAAGACTTGCCAATTGCGCATCGTCACATATTTGAAATTCAGATTCACAGATCCGTCTGTCGTGGTATTTTCAAAATGATATATCTCCGCAGACGGCTCATACATAATGCGCCAGCCACTCTCACGGGCTCGGTAGCAGAGATCGAAATCCTCAAATTGCGCCGGACTGAATATGTCGTCCAGCCCGCCGACATCTTCAACGACTTCCCGTCTCATCAGCCAGAACGCGCTCGTGAGCGTCTGCACTTCTCGTGCAACGCCATATTCCTCTGTACCAATCGGCGCACCGCGCCCGAAATAGCGTACTCTTCCGGTCTGCGAAATCCCGACTCCAGCACATTCAATATCATACGGTTGAAATGGAAAAACCAGTTTGGGCCCCACGATTCCTGTCTTCACATCCGCCTCAAGTGCGCTGTTGAGCGTTGCAAGCCAATTCCGCGTCCGCACAACCGTATCATTGTCTGAAAAAGCAATGTATTCGCCAGTCGCAGCCGCTAGTCCCTGGTTGCGTGCCGTACAGGCTCCGACGTTTTTGTCGTTGCCTATCAGGACGTAGTCCACGCCTGTGTCATTGCATCTTCTGCGGAACTGTTCATCCAGATATTGGAGGCTGTCATCGGTTGAACCGTTATCTATGACAATAATCTCATCCGGACATGGCTCTGACGCCAGCAGACTTTCCAGGGCCAGCTCGCTATACTCCCGCTTGGTATAGCTGACCATGATCAGACTTGAACGCGCCATCAGGCACCGTCTCCGCGATCGTTACTCTCAGATGGCTCACCATTCACAGAGCCTGTCTGCATTATTTTCCGCATTGCGCTCAATATCCACACAATGTGCGCGATGAGTGCAGCGCTTGCGCCCCCCAGAGCCCCTGCGCTTGTAAGTCCTATTTTGCTGTAGAGCGCAATCGTCTCAGGTGACATGATAGGCAGCAGAGAAGGCAGGAAAGTATAGAGTAGATGCGTCCCCAAGCCCCCGAACACTGCCGCGATCGCCGTCAGCGGCAATACAAGGATCATGCACAGCGCCGCCATGTTCGTATCTAATTCGTTCCTTCGATTCCATGGCTTGGTAAAACCGCAGATAATGCCCCACACCCACCCACCGGCGACGGATCCCGGAAGTGTAGCAGCAAGCATCAAGTCGATAGATGCGCCTTTGCCGGCTGGCGAGGATTGCAGGAGAAACGCTGAAATGACGCTGCCCGCAAACGCGCTTATCCCTGCGATGAGGTGTCGCTGCCGACGCTTGCTGTCGGGCGATGCAGGTTTGGATGTCATAGATGTGGCCATGCTCTTTGACCTCCCTCGCGCGTGCTTTGGAGCGACAAGTTATCCGTGTCCAGAACCTACCTGCGAACGCACGTCAATCCAGCAACTTTGCCCTCAATACTCTGTAATCAGCTCAGCGACCGCCTTGGCAATGTCTCGGTAATCCGGTGTCGCCTCAGCTTCAAGAGTTTTGCTCGCCGGCACGGGCACGTCCAGGGCTGCAACTCGCCTGGGCGGTGCGGCAAGATACCCGAAACACGCGTCGCTCACTTGCGCGACGATTTCCGCACCGATACCGCCAGTCAGCCATCCCTCCTCAACCACCACCACGCGCCCCGTATTGTTCACACTTTCTGCAATAG
>CAYSRY010000048.1:6532-16042 GCA_964433395.1 uncultured Armatimonadia bacterium
GCGCCAGACTCCTCAGATCGATAACTTCCGCCTCAATCCCATGCGCTGCCAGTGCGTCCGCGGCTTGCAGGCTTTCCTGGACCATACGCCCATAGGTCACGATACTGACATCGTCACCCTCCCGCCGAACTGCGGCCACTCCGATTGGTGTCGTATAATCGCCTGCGGGAACCGGCCCACGCGTCGAATACAGGACTTTACTCTCTATGAAAACCACTGGGTCATCCAGTCGTATCGCGCTCTTCAGCAGGCCTTTGGCATCCTCGGGCGTCGATGGGGCCAGCACTACAATCCCTGGCGTTGCCACAAAATACCGCTCAAGGCTCTGCGAATGTGTCGGCCCATAGCCACGACCTGCCCCTGCCGGACATCGCACAACAAGCGGGATCCGGCATTGCTCCCCGAACTGGTACCTGAACTTCGCCGCATGATTCACAAGCTGATCCATTGCCAGTGTGATGAAGTCCATGAACATGATCTCCACCACGGGCCGCAATCCGGTCATTGCCGCACCGATTGCGACGCCCACAAAGCCGCCCTCCGAAATCGGCGTATTCCGGACGCGATCACAGCCGAACTTCTGCGCGATGCCTTCGGTCAGCTTGAATGCGCCGCCATATCCCGCGATGTCTTCACCAAGCAGGATGACGTCTTCATCGCGCTCGAGTTCTTCCTCAAGTGCCTCTCTGATTGCGTGCGAAAAATATCTGTCTCCCGCTATTGCCACTAGAGTGCCGCCTATGTAGTAGTCCACAACTGCTGCGCGCTGTCTATATCTGCATGGACACAACTTTGTGCTCTGTCATTGCATCCATCGCGTATTTTATTCCTTCGCGTCCCAGTCCGCTCCGCTTCACTCCGCCATAGGGCATCATATCGGCCCGCCATGATGAAATCTCATTCACGAATGCCGAACCGTACTCAGCTTCGCGCACAAATTTCAGTGCCTCATCCAGTCGATTAGTGAAAATCCCGGTATTCAGGCCGTACTGCGTCGCATTTGTCAGCTCAATTGCCTCATCAATATCCTTCACTGACACCACAGAGACGATTGGCCCGAACACTTCTTCTTTGAACACACGCATATCACGAGTCACATTGGTCAATACCGTCGGCGAGAACAGCGTTCCCATCCTGTCACCACCAACCACGATTTCCGCTCCAGCTCCTACAGCTTCGGCAATCCATGCATCGAGCCGTTCCGCCGATTGCTCATCCACAAGTGGCCCCACATCCGTCATCTCGCTGCGCTGGTCACCGAGTTTCAGGCCCTTAACGCCACTCACAAACAGCTCCATGAAGCGCTCCATCAGGCTCTCATGCACGAGAACCTTCTGTACGTGGATGCACATCTGACCTGCCACGGCGTACCCGCCACGCACGCAGCCAGCCACCGCACGCTCAAGGTCTCCCGTCTCCATGACAGCGACAGACGATGAGCTCCCGCATTCCAGAAGCAGGCGCTTCATGCCCGCGGCACGCGCGACGATCTCACCGGTTCGATCGCTTCCCCCAAACGCCACAACGCGTACGCGATCATCGCGCACAAGCGCGTCTCCGACTTCAGCGCCACCGGGAACGCAGTTCACTGCGCCGGCAGGGAACCCGGCGTCATTCAGAAGCTCCGCAAACATTGACGATGCGATTGGCGCCTGATGCGGTGGCTTCAGCACCACTGTATTGCCGGCCGCCAATGCTGGGCCGAGCTTATGTGCGCTCAGCACCACCGGAAAGTTGAACGGTACGATCGCCGCTACCACTCCGCATGGCTCCCGCAGCGTGAAACCAGTCTTTCCCGCACCATTGGACGCGCCGTCCAGAGGCAGTTGCTCTCCGCCGAAACGTTTCGCTTCTTCCGACGAAAGTCGCAATACCTCGATTGCCCGCCCGATCTCACCTCGGGCTTCACGGATGGTCTTGCCGACTTCCTGGCAGACCATTGCTGCAAATTCATCTTGCCGCGCTGTCAGTACCTCATAGGCGGCGAAAAGTATCTCACTGCGCTCATATGCCGTCAAAGCTCGCATGGCTTTCCGAGCTGCATAGGCAGCCCCGATAGCTTCTTGCACATCGTCGATGGAACCTTCGGATATTGTGTCGATAACGCTGTCATCATATGGATTCTTCACTTCGACCAGGGTGTGGCCATCTCGTCTCTCACCGTTGATCAGCATTGCCAATACCTTTCCATCAACTCACTGCGGTTTATTCGCCCATGAATACGTAACCTGAATCATTCCCCTACAGACATTTTCTGACCTCTTGCTCGGTCAACTCCATCACTGTCTTCATCGGGCGCTTTCTCAGACCATGGCCAGATTGGCAGCTTCTTCACCCTGAAATTCTCCCGCACCAGGAAAAGACAGTTGTAATCGCCGTCAAATTCGCGAGAATCGATCACAAGTGCCAGATCTCGCTTGAATGGCTCTATCCCCACTGCTTGACCTGGACGTAGACCGACAAGTTCGGCTCGATATATTGATTTACCATTATGCTGCGACCTTATATATGTCACATCGGACGGCACTTCATTTGCCTGCTGCCGTCGCTCAAACTCGACTTTTGAGCACAGATAGCATCGTAGCGCCCAGCCTGCACTATGGTCCTCCGCTTCCAGCTTTACACGGTCATTCAGCTCTTCGGTGATCTTCACAGGGAGACCGGGGGGCAGAGAAGCAATGACACTGCGCAGAGAACTGGTAGCGTGAATGGGCGTAGTATCAACGCCGGTCACTGGTTCGGAGGGCTTTTCCGGCTGCGGGGGAGGGACATACGCAGTGTGAATGTCGGTCGATGGAGGAGTAGGATGGCATCCGGTCACAGTTGCCGCGATCATCACAATATAGATGAATGCGAAACGCCGCATAGACAGCCATCCTCCGATATACTCAAGATCATCTGACACTGCTTGATGACACGATGCAACCATTGGAGTACCGCGTGTTAAAGCTGTGGAGACGTTTGCATTATAACCCATTATCTGGTATATATACAGTGCTTCAGTGGCGGGTTCTCGGAGGGACGCGCCCGAGGGCATTCGGAGGATGTTTGGCTGCGGCCTACTATAGTGGGGAGTGACCTGACAGATGGCGGAATGCAGAAAATATGGTTTCGGCGTCATCGGATGTGGCGTCATCTCTGACACACATATCGATGCAATAAATGCGCTGTCGAATGGCGAGGTCATCGCGGTATGCGACAAACGCGAAGACGCAGCAAAAGCCAAGGCCGAGAAGTACGGATGCGACTACTACACTGACTTGGCTGATATGCTCAAAGATGACCGCATTGAGATATGTGACATCGTAGTACCAAGTGGGCTCCATGCCCCTCTGGGCATTCAGTGTGCCGAGGCGGGCAGGCATGTTGTCTGCACCAAGCCCATTGACGTTACCCTCGAAAAAATCGATGCTCTCATCGACGCATGCGACCGGAACGGCGTCAAATGTGCTGCCACACACCAATTGCGCAACTACACAAATTATAAGCGTCTTAAGGCAGCGGTCGAGACTGGCCGCCTTGGCAAACTCCTCTACGGTAACGCGATAGTCCCGTGGTTCCGTTCAGACGAATATTACTCTGACGGCTGGCATGGAACAAAAAAACTTGACGGTGGCGGCGCCCTCATGAACCAGTCGATTCACTACATCGACTTGCTGCTTTGGATCATGGGCGACGTGGCAAAGCTCGGCGCATTCACTGATGCTCTCAATCACCCGACAATTGAGGTCGAAGACTGCGCAAGTGCTGCGCTCAAGTTCAAATCCGGCGCTCAGGGCCTGATCCAGGGCACGACGTGCACATACGTCGGCTATCCGGCGACCCTCGAAATCCACGGGTCCAAGGGTAATGTGATTCTCATCGGTGACGATCTCAAGCTCTGGGAAGTCGAAGGCGACGAGACCGAGTACAATCCCACTGCTGGCGAAACTGGCGGTGCTTCCGATCCAAAAATGGGCATGCTCGGCGAAGCAGTTCAGGCTCACACCGAACAAATCGCCGATGTGCTCGCCGCTATTGAAGAAGATCGCGAACCATCATTGTCGGGCCGCGAGGCACGCAGAGCGGTTGCGCTCATCACCGCTATCTACAAGTCATCTGCGGAAGGCAGGATGGTTGAGCTTTAGAGCTCTTTTCTCGAATGTCCTTCTTCATCGCAGCAACCAACATCATGCAGTGAATCAAAGGCGCTCTCTGAACGCAGAGGGCGCCTCTTTACTTGTGTGCAGGTCTGGTGGCGTTGCACTGCTCACCGGCCGTGTAGAGAAAGTTGCCTTTCGGAAACGAGATGACGCAGATGTCTGAACCACGCATATGGCAGAAAATGACCCTTGCAGAAATCCGTGAAGCGCTCAAGACCACGAAGACCGTACTGATTCCAGTTGGCTGTACCGAACAGCACGGCTACCACATGACAACTGATGTTGATAACCACAATGCCTGGCAGTTCTCAATTCGGGCGTCCGAGCGAACCGGCGCGTTCGTCGCGCCGCTGCTCGCATACACATTCTCCGGCGGAGAACTCCCCGGGACCCTCAACATCAACCCAAACGTTGTCTCTCTCATGACCATGGAAATCCTGCGAGCGTTCGCATTCCATGGCATCAAAAACCTCGTCATCGTCCTCGGCCATGGTGGCACCGAGAACAACGAGGCGGTAACCTCGGCTGCAAATCATTTTCTCCGTAACTATCCCGGCTACGCGGACTGCAACGTCGCCGTCTACCGTTTCTGGGAAGTTTGCCCTGCATTTATACAGGCTTTCGAGGATCATGACTACCATGCGGCAAACTACGAAACTTCGCTCATGATGCACTGGGCTGCAGATGAGGTCTATCCTGAGCGCATGGCCGTCGACCGCGAAGACATTCACAAAATGATGTATGACGATTGCGACGCGTACCAGATCTTCACGCGTCGCGTTGACGCACCTGGGGTCGTCGCAAAGACCTCGCAGCATCCCGAAATTGAAGTCGGCGTCATGGGCGATCCCTTCAAAGCCAATGCTGAGTACGGAGAAGCCCTTTGCGAAGAGGCCGTATCAAAGCTCGTCGAGCTTATTGAGGCGCTGCAGGCCGTGTAGCGCCCTGTATGTGTACCCCGTGCCGTGCGGGGATGAAATCTCCCGACAAAGGAAGATGCAGAAGCTATGTTTGATCGACCGATGAATATCCTTATTTTTGGTGCCCATCCTGATGACTGCGATCTGTGCTTCGGGGGCTTCGCCCTCAAGTACACGCAACTCGGACACAATGTCAAATTCGTCTCAATGACCAACGGTGACACTGGCCACTACGAACTCGGCGGTGGCAAGCTCGCACGAACTCGTTACGCTGAAGCACAGGCAGCCGCAAGCATCGGCGGCATCTACGAGTACGAGTTCTATGACATTCACAACAACCAGCTCATGCCCGACTGGAACACACGTATGCGCGTCATAGGCACTATCCGCCAGTTCAAAGCGGACATGGTGTTCTGCCATCGTTCCAATGATTACCACCCGGATCATCGTGCAGTTGGTCTGCTTGTGCAGGACTCCATTTATGCCATCGGCATTCCCAATGTACTGCCGCTGACAGAGCCGCTGCGTACCCCGCCGGTCATGGGCTATCTCTATGATAATTTTACCGAACCGTCCCCATATCGCCCCGACGTCGCCATTGATGTCGAGGATGTGTTCGAAACCAAAGTCGACATGCTCTGCTGCCACACATCTCAGATGTTCGAGTGGTTGCCATGGGATCGCAACGAGCTCGATCTGGTTCCGCCTGCTGACGATCCGGCCGCGCGGCGCACATACGTCAAAGAACAGATGGCCACTCGCTATGGCGGACAGGCCGATGGGTTGCGCAATCGCCTCATCAAGCTCTATGGCGAAGACCGCGGCAAAGCAATTAAATATGCTGAGGCCGTCATGATTTCCGAGTACGGCCATCGCCCCACAAAAGACGAAATGAAGCACTACTTCCCGTTCTTCAACGAAGACACTGACCTCATGTGGGGCTGATGCACCCCGTCTGACAATCATGCCACAATGATATGCAAACTACACGACCTGCCTCCGCCAATGGCGGGGGCAGGTTATTTTATTGCGCTTGTTGAGCTATGAAGGTAACTCGGTATCTCAGCTCGAAAGTTTCCCCGTCACCGCGGAACGCGGACTTCGTCCTTTATGCAGGAGGCTTGGAAGACCATGAAGTTAGCCCTTCTGACTTTCCAGCTTGGCAAAGACCTTGCGCTTGATGACTTGCTCGGGATATGCAGCAAATATGGCTACAAAGGCATTGAGTGCCGTGCACAGCTCGGGCACGCCCACGGTGTGGAGCTCGAAACCTCCACCGAAGAACGCGCAACTATTCGCAGAAAATTCGAAGACAGCTCCGTCGCATTAGCCGGCATTTCCACCAGTTGCCGCTTCGAATCCCTCGAAGTCGCCGAGAGACAGGTAAATGTCGATCTGGCGAAAGCATTCATCGATCTTGCCGTTGAGGTCGGAGCGCCTCGCATCCGGGTATTTGGCAATGCGTTCCCCGCTGGAGCGGACCGGAACGAGGTCGTTGAGAATGTCGGTGAATGTCTCCGCCAGATTGGCGAACATGCCGAAGGCACTGGAGTCCAGTGCAACCTCGAAATGCACGGCGACTTCTACTACTGGAAACACACCCTGCGCGCGGTGGAGCTTGCTGATCACGACAGCATCGGCATCGTCTACAACTGCGACCCGCGCGAAACCCGCTGGGGAACGCTTTCCAGTTTCCTCGAGCCAGTCGCGCCATATCTGCGGCATGTGCACATGCACAATCTTGAAGACAGCAATTACCCATATCCCGAGTTCTTCCGCGTCATGAAAAATCTCGGTTATGGCGAATACTGCTCCATCGAGGCGGGGGCCAGCGATGATGCCGAACGTGTCATTGCAATTTATGCTCGCCTCTTTGAGTGGATGTACTGGAACTCATAGCACACAATTCAGTCAGCTTCTCACAAACACTGATATAACTGGGAGGACACTTACAAATGAAACTCTGTCTGTTGACGTATAACCTCGGTCGCGACATGGACCTCGAACAGGTCATCGCGGCATGTGAACACGCAAAATATGATGGCATCGAATTCCGCGCCGGTGTGGGCAAACATGGCGTAGAACTCGAAGCCACCCCCGAAGAGCGCGCCGCAATCAAGGCACGCATGGAGGCTACGCCGCTGGAAATTGCTGGCATTGGCACCAGCTGCCGCTTCGAGTCTCTCGATGAGGGCGAGCGCCGCGAACAGATCGAGACCGCCAAGGCTTACATCGACCTCGCTGCCTCCATTGGCTGTCCCCGCATCCGCGTTTTTGGCAACAGTTTTCCGGAGGGCGCGAACAAAGACGTTGTCATCGAAAATGTTGGAGAGGCCCTTGCCGAGATTGCTGAATATGCTGCTCCAACCCGTGTAGACGTCAACCTCGAGCTGCACGGCGACTTCTCCTACTGGGAGTACACGCTGCGGGCCGTTGAAATCGCCGATCATCAGCGCGTGGGCATCGTCTACAACTGTAATGTCTCTGAGATCGCCTATGGCTCAATCGGCCAGTTCCTTGAGCCCTGCATGCCATACCTGCGACATATCCACATGCACGAACTCGAAAATATCTATCCGTACAAAATGCTCATCAGTTGGCTGAAGACTATCGGCTATACGGGCTATCTATCCGTTGAGTCCGATACTCCAAGCTCCGATGCCGAGCGAATCATTGACATCTATGGTGTCCTCTTCCGAGAATGGGTCGCCAACGCCTGAGGACTGCTGGAACCTGAATTCAAATGGCCCCGTCTTTATGACGGGGCCATTTGAATTGTGCAGGGAGATCATCAGAAAATACCCGCGTAAATATTCATTATGTGAGTGCAAGATTGTTATAGAATTAGAGGTCAGCACAGACTTTTGCCGAAAATATATGGCGAAAGTATATCATTATGGGATAATGCGCGTGAAGAATTACTGGGGCGCATGGAGGCGTTGAATTTGCCATTCTGCGTCAGCATTGAGACAGTTGCGCCGCTTTTGCGACAGCAGACAGAACGACTGCGTTTGTTGCGTCGCATCAGTGCTGTAGCAGTCGCTATACTTACCGCGCTCTGGGTAATTATCTATATTGTTGTCGAAGTCCGTTGGCGAAATGGCCAGATGGTCAGCAGCTTGATCTATGTCATTGAGCATGTGGTGATTCTGGCCGTGCTGCTGTCGCTGGCTGCAGGTCTCGTCGCGCATGCACGTCTTCTCACAGGTGATGCTGTTGCGGGCGGAGTTCGCAGGGAGCGCTTTCTCATTTTGCAGCAGATTATCGTCATTTGCGTGGCCGGAATTATCGTTGTCGGCGCACTTGTGGCATTTGGTACTCGGTGGAACCGCGGTGTGCTCTACCCGGATTGGCAACAGCCTGCGGTGGTGGGGCCAGTACGTGATTCGCAAAGTCATAGTGCGCAAAGCCTCGACTGCAAGGCGATGGTGATTTTCGCGGTGCGGTACGGGAGTTTTGCGCGGCCGTGGAAGTGTCGCCCGCGATCCATGACGCACACTGGCAATTGGGGTTGCTGTATGCTGGAATTTGGGGCGGTCAGGCTGTCATTGATCAGTGTGGACATGTTGTCTCCGCAGCCCCCGAAACGGAACGTGGTCGTCAGGCTGTAGCGGAAATAAAGCGGATTTCGACGCTGCTGGAGCCACAGTCATAGCAGCAAGGACCCCTGAACCTGAGGTTCGCGGAAGTACAAGTTTGGTTCAGGGGGTATCATTGATGCAGAAACATTGAGGGGCCGCCATGCGTGACAATCCTGTCAGCGTAACGGCCCCATCTGTTTGTTGCCTGCTGTGCTGTTTGTCTGCCGTCCGGAAAACGCATTTTCATGTCCGTCAGGTCCCCCTGACCTGACGACAGTGGTCCAGGACCTGATGGGGGAGCATACCCTATCATCACATGGTATATATCTGTGCAATTTTACGCTTTACGGCTTTGCGTACAAGCTCTCAAAATCTCCGTGTGCAAGGAAAAACATCGAGTAATTCATTGCAATATTCGCAGCCCCAGCAGGCCGAGTATAACCACCGCAAAGCCCACGCGGATTATGCGTGAGCTCTCCGACTTAGTGGCGCAATATCCATGTGGCATTTGTCACTATCCCCCGATTATCCATGTCTGCGGGCCGTCCTGCGTGACGGTGAGTTCAGTGTCTCCGCACATCGCCTTCGAGAGCTTTGCAATACCGCGGATTGTGAGGCGCACATCGGCGGGCGCGCGCAGCGGAGCGTGGGGTTCGACACTATCGGCCATCGTGACATGAAGGACTTTGTCATTGTCGAGGAAAGCCGAAACAGTCGCTGGTTCGTCGCCGGCGCTGAGTAGAGTTTCGCCATTCGCGGAAATGTGCGTGCCCTCCTGGATATAGATCGCCTCTCCGTTGGCAGTATTCGCAATCGCCGCAAATGCTCCATCATGATATATCTCCATACCGGCTGCATCGACTGGCT
>CAYSRY010000049.1:0-15864 GCA_964433395.1 uncultured Armatimonadia bacterium
GATGAAGGCCAGCAGACGAATGCCATCCGCGCCGTGCAATTGCAGCGGTAGAAACGGAATTCATATGAGATATAGATTACATGCGCGTCAATGTGCTTTTGTAGTCATGCTGAGCGCCTTGGCCGGTATCCTCATCGGCTGTGGTGGAATTGGCGATCAGTCCACTGAGGAGCCTGAGGCCGGCGTTGTTGTCGTTGGCGTACTGGATGCCGAGACCGAGGATTTCCTGCCGGTTGATGCCTCAGTCGTGGTAGGCGGAGTACGCGGAATCGCAACTGTGGCTGAAGGCAGCGTGGTGCTGCGTGATGTACCTTTTGGGACGAGTACGCCTCCGACCCAGCCGTTGACTGTCACAGCTCGCGGCTATCGTACCATTGGTTATCCGATTGTGATTTCAGTGTCCCAAGCGACATTTGAGACAGCAGAACTGGAGAGCGTTGACCTGGCGAAGACCGGCATTATTGAGGGACACGTCACTGACAGTGATACTGGACTACCTGTGGTGTCCGCACTTATTTCTTTTGAGTACGAGCAGCTCGGCGAAGATCCAGTTATCGTGAATGGCTATACGGACAACACCGGCTACTATCTGATCGGTGGAGTTCCGATCGGTCGTGTTACGGTCACGGCAACAGCGACGAATTATATTTCGGAGTCTGTGATCGCGAACATCGCACAGGCCGATGGAGCAGCAGGGCCCCAGCTTCTGGACCTCAGCCTGCTGGCCGGCGAGACAAAGGTAACGCTTCAGGGGCGCGTGGAAGATGTGCTTACGCAAGCTCCAATAGCGGGAGCGACGATCAAGTTAGACGGCGTGGTCCGTGGCAGCTCGGATGAAAATGGGCAATTCAGTATTGCAGATGTGTTTGTAGGCGAGCGAGCGCTTATTGTGGTGGCAGAAGGTTATGACGTTTATCGGGAGAATATTGAGGTTCTACCGGGCATGCAACAAGTCGTAGTGCAGATGAATGAGGCCGCATCGGAACCTCCGAGCAAGCCGTACACAATTTGCGGTACGGTGACTTTGATTGGTGCTGCGGATAATTCTGGCGCTACAGTAGAGGCTTTTGATACAGTGAATGCTTTTGTGGCCGCTACAGCAACCACAGATGCCACAGGCAACTATTCACTCTTCGTTCCTGCTGGCACGTATCAGATAACGGTCCAGTACGGTGGGAAGCAGATCAGTCGGACTGTCGTGCTTCCGGGTGGCGGTCAGAAGCTTTCGGATATTAATTTCACTCTCACGGTTGGTTGACGGCGGCTTTTCTTCAATAAAGCCTGCTTCGCAGAAAGATGCGCTATTGAGCAGCACGCTCATTCTGTGCTACACTATCCGTGTAGTGTGCCCGTTCGTGATATATAGTGAGCCAGGCGGCGCAGGGTGCCGCCGTGATACCATCTCAGGGAGGCCATTTTCGTGCTCGGAAGACTGAGAAAGATAGCTATCATCACCACCATTGTTGCAGCACTCGTGGCCATCGCTGCCATGACGGGATGTGGATCTGGTGATGCCGTTTCGACCCAGATCGTAGGCACCGTCTTGCACGATGGCAACCACTCGCCGCTTGAAGGCATCAGGGTTACCGATAACACAGCAGTCACCACAACGGGCGTGGACGGCAGCTTCACCTTGGCGAAAGATAATAGCGACGCATTCACACTGTATGTGCTTGCTGACGGCTATGAGGCGGAGCAGCTCCCGGTTTCCGCAGGCGAAGGCGTTCGAGATGTAGGCGATATTTATCTGAAACCAGCCCTGGTCGTGGGCTATGGCCGTGTCACCGGCATTGTTGCTGATGCAGGGCGTCCTGTGGCAAGTGCCCTGGTTTATATTGGGAGCACCACAGCGATCACCGATTCGGAAGGGCGCTACACGCTCTATAATGTAGCAGCCGGATACCGCACCATAAGCGCATCGACGGGTCTGAAATCCGGCAGTGTGCAGGTCCTCGTAAATTCCATGCAGGTCACCTCCGGTGCAGATATTGCAGTGACCACCGAGCCTCCCAACCCAATATAGAGGGTACAGGGCGGACTCATCCGCAACCCAGCCTGAAGTAAGCCGGACCAGCCTGCCCGCACTTACGGTCACAGTTGGTCCGGTTTTTTGTTTTCTTGAACCAGTTCAGCATCAGTATCAGCAGGACGGTCCTGTGAAGAAGTCAACCCGCCTGGTCATCGCAATTATAACCGCGCTGATAGCTGGAGGTCTCGGTTATTGGCTCGTACAAACACGCAGCAGTGTGCCAGATGCCAGCACATCGCCAGGCCCGGAAGCATCGACAGCATCCGGCCCGGCAGGCACAGCCACTATCGGGGAATCCACGATTCGTCACAGTCCTGGTGGGCGTCTGGCCTGGAAGGTCAAACTCGACAATATACGTCTGCAGAGCGGGGGGGCCAGTGTCGCGGCGCAGGGCGTTCGCGAGGCTCTGATTTATGATGGCAAGGGAAAGCCGCTTGTGCGGATGACTGCCAATACCATGTCGGGCAACACGCGTACTCGCGATCTTGAGGTCAAGGGGAACGTGCGGGTAGTTTCGCCTGAGGGTGCGGTTTTCGATACACAGGTTGTTCGCTGGGTTCAGGCTCAGAAGAAAATCGTCTGTCCCGAGACAGTCACTATGCGGAATAAAGACACCGCAGTGACCGCATTATCGGCGGAATTTCATGTTGCCCAAGATCTCGTCAAAACTACATCCAAAGTGCAGATGACGGTTGGGAACAATTCCGTTACCGGACAGGGTCTAACATATAATATAAAGACCGAGGACTTCACCCTCAGCTCTGTCCAGGGCGTTCTGAATCCTGAGACGATACGTGGAAATCTGAGGCGCTGATGCATCCGTTGGAGTTGAGCGCTATGCGAAAGTATCGCCTGTATCTGGTTACTATGATGATCTGCTGCACACTCAGCGTCGCGGCCTACTCGTGGTGTCAGCAGAATGGGGCAGGGACGCCGGACGCCGACGTCTCCACAGTCCCTTCTGATGGACAAGCCGCTGCCGCGGTCGGCACCGAAGAGACAGATGAGCGCGTTGAGCTCAGGAATGCCGACAGCATGTTCCGCGACAAAGCGGCGAACACGTATTTTCTCAAAGGTAATGTACTCTTCGAACATGCAGATGTCTTGTTGTATGCCGACGAAGCTGAGTACTATGACGAGGACCACCCGCAGCGTCCTGACAGCGCGAAGGCTTTGGGCAATCTGAAGATTGTCGATCCGGAAGCCACCATCACGGGAGATTTGCTTGAAGTCGACTTCGGTAAGAAAATCGCCATCGTGACCGGGAACGTCCGAATCATCGCTCACAAGCAAAAGAAGGAAGCGACTGCTAACAAAGCAGACAGCGGCAATAGTGGCGCTTCAGAGAGCATCTCGGAGAAGAAGACTGTCATTACATGTGACAGAGTAGAATACCAATACGATGAAAAAGTGAAGCTTTCGACCGCAACGGGGAATCTGAAAGCAGTTCAGGAAGACAAAACTCTGTGGGCGACGAAAGCCGTTCACTCCGGTCTGACCGATGAGGTCGAGTTGACAGGTAATGTGCGTGTAAAGACTGATGACGGCGATGATTTCCGAACAGAGACGGCGACCGTGCATGTTGAAGACGAGTGGATCCGCACGGGCAAAGTGATCGGCATAACATTCCGTCGCAGTGAGGATAAAGCGAAGAGCACTGACGCTGAGGCGCAGCCCAAGTCAGGCAACGGTCAATCGACCCTGCAGAAAGACGAGGGGAAGTCTGAAGACGGCGGCAACAGCAGTGTTTCTGACAGTGGTGGAAATGGCGCAGGTAACTGACGCTTTTGGATAATGCAGCGCGATTGGAATGAATCAAGAACGGCCCACTCCATATGGAGTGGGCCGTTGATTTGATGGTGGCTTTTCATGACAGAGCAGATGCTATACTCCAGTGACTGCGCGTACACGCTCCATTGTAGCCTGCGCGGTTGCACGAGCTTTGAGGCCGCCTTCGCGGAGGACGTCGCGCACGTAGTCCATGTCCTCGGCGAGTTCACGTCGCCGTGCCCTCGCCGCGCCGAATTCGTTCATGAAGACCTCAAACAGCGCTTTTTTTGCGTCGCCATAGCCCATGCCTCCGGCTGTATACCGGGCAGCCATTTCCTGCTTCTGTTCGGGGGTCGCGAAGAGACTGTAGAGGGCGAATACGGAGCATGTTGCAGGATCCTTGGGATCCTCGAGAGGCGTGGAGTCGGTGACGATGCTCATGATACGCTTTTTCGAGTGTTTGTCCGTGTCGAATATGACAATCGTGTTGTCATAACTTTTTGACATTTTCTGACCATCGACGCCCGGCACGGTTGCAGTGTTTTCGAGGATGTACGGTTCTGGCAGCACGAGTGTCTCGCCATAGTTATTGTTGAATCTCAGCGCAAGGTCGCGCGTGACCTCTACGTGCTGTTTCTGGTCCTGCCCAACTGGCACAAGCTGGGAGTCGTAAATGAGAATATCAGCAGCCATGAGCACAGGATAGGCGAAGAGACCGTGATCGGCTGGAATCCCATGGGCCAGTTTGTCTTTATATGCGTGACATCGCTCAAGGAGGCCCATTGGGGTGAGCGTGGAGAGAATCCACGTCAGCTCTGTGACCTCGGGTACATCGGACTGGGCGAAGATAATAGCCTTATTGGGATCAAGGCCCAGCGCGATGTAGTCAGCGGCGAGATTGAGCGTGTTATCGCGCAACGTCGCGCCATCGTGAATTGTTGTCATCGCATGGTAGTTTGCGATGAAGAAATAACCCTCGTGTTCGTGCTGCATCTGCAGATATTGCCGGATCGCGCCGAAATAGTTTCCAATGTGTATCTGGCCAGTTGGTTGTACACCTGACAGTACTCTCATAGCTTTATCTCCGTTCATCGGATGAAATTCCCGTAGATAGTGACGCAGGTCTGCTTGTACATTGAGTGCCGGGGCGAAGCCGTCAAAAAACCGCGGCACGTTGGTAGCCCGCGGTTCAGATGCGTCTTCTGCGCACACGAACGACAACGGGCGGCGTCTTACGGCCTACGCCACGCCCAGTTCAGCAACATGATTTTTCGCAGTTGAATGCGCACTCGCATCTTATTTTCCTAGAAAATCGGGTTTGTACCGGCCAGTCTGTCGGTCAGCAGTTTCTGTTCTTCGGGCGTGAGCGGTTCGTATTTGAGGGCGAGTTCGACGCCCAGTCGGAACAGACGCTCATCTGAAGGAGGCACGATGGCTGTAACCGGCAGTGAAAGCGTATATGAGAGCATGAGACGTGCAAGTTCGGGCTCATGAACAGGTTCATACCAGCATTTCGGGAAATCCCGCTCCGCCGCCGGTTCTCTTTTCTTCCATGCCATCGCTTTGAGCGCCAGACGGGCAGTGTTCGTCGCCTGCGCTTTGGCGATGACTTCAGGGCCAAAGTCTTCGTTCTCCATGCATACAGCATTGAACGGGAACAATATGCTGTCGAAATGAAATGAATCAAGTGCGAACAGCGCGGCTTCAGCAGAATGAGCGGAGAAACCAATGTGCCTGATGAGGCCGGCGTCTCTGGCTTTGATTGCTGTTTCGAGCGCACCAGCAGGGCCCAGCGCGGTTTTCGTCTCATCAAGTGTGGAGAGACCGTGCAGTTGGTAAAGATCAAAATGATCAGTGCGCAGATTGTGCAACGAGCTTTCCAATTCGGCGCGCGCTCCGGCTGCGTCACGTTCCGTTGTTTTGCAGGCGAGAAAGACCTGGTCACGGAATGGTTGGAGAGCCGGCCCGAGGCGCTCTTCGGCATTGCCATAGGTCGGCGCAACATCGAAATAGTTGATGCCGCGGTCAATGCACCAGGCGACAATGTTGTTGGCGTCCTGCTGGGGGATACCGCTCACAACAAGTCCCCCCATCCCGACGATGGAGAGCTGGATGTCAGAGTTGCCATACTGGCGTTTTGGCAATATTCCCGGTGGCGTGGATCGGGCATCCTCAAACGCTGCCCACCCTGGTTCGCCGTAGATCCATCTGAGGGCTTCCAAGCCTGCTTTCGCCAGATTTGCGGTGAGTAGTTCGCGGTCCATTAGAGGGACCTCCCGTCACGACGTGGAAGCAACAGACAGAGCTTCTGCACAGTGTATTAGTCAGGTGCCCAAGCGTTGTCCGAACTGGCCCGTTGTCGACGTTCTAACCTGCGTTTAAGTGTATGGGTTGCCAGCGGGGCTGTCAAGTCACTTTGCAGATACTCACTTTTGCTTCATAATGAGTGGGAGGCACCATTTCTTCATATGCTGCACCGGGGAGAACATGAGAATCTCAGACCTGGTCGAGATCAGACCAATAGCCAGATCACTGGACCTGTCCGCGCTACGCCAGCTCTGTGATTCGCTGGATAGAGAGGGCGGCAGTCCAAGCCTTCTGACAGCCGACGACGTTGATAGCATTGTGACTGAATATCTGGCATGTGCTGAGAGTGCAGCGGATCCACTGCAAGCCATTCTGGACGCGGTAGTATCTGACAGCCCTACAGGTGCTGGGGTGATGGTTACAGGACAGAATGGGTCGGGCAAAACGCATTTTCTGTGCCTTGTGGCTCTTCTGCTGCAGTATGAACCCCTGCGGAGGCTTTTTGGGAGTACCCATGCGGCCTACGAAGACACGTTGAAGCGCCTGAATCGCAGACCAGCACCGCTTGTTGTTCCTGTGGCTCTTCAGGAGCACCGGGCCGAGGATGAACATCTCGAAGACATTATTTTTGATTGTGTAGAGGAACAGTTGCGCCGGCCCCCGCACAACATACAAATTCCACTTTCGGAGCGTTCGTATGCTCTGGACCTGATCCGCCGGCACGTACTTCCGCGCTATCAGCAGCAGTTGGACGTGCATGTGCGTGAGCGCTACGGAGGTTACGATACATGGCATGAGCTTGAGGGGAACGATCGTGATTCTGCGGTGGCGGCAGCGCAAAGCTTTGCGCAGTCGATCGGCTATCCTCTGGATTTTCGTCAGAGTCGCGTTGAGCGCATCGCGCGGTTGGCAGAAGTAATCCAGCATCACTGTGTATCAGGCATTGTGTGGCTTATTGACGATCTGTGGCAGTTTCTGGCGGGGGCTGGGCATAAGGCGGTGAGAAATGACATCGCCTTCCTGGAATTTCTTGGGCAGCGGACGAAACTTGACCGGATGTTCGTGCTGGTCACTACGCGCGCTGGTCTGGAAGAGCTTGGAGGTGTTGAGCCCTACATTCTCACCGGAGTACGCGATGGCTTTGACGATCCGTACAGGCTTGACGCAGGGACCATGCGGCAGGTTGCGCACGCGCGCACAATTCGCGTTATCGACGAAGAAACGTATGCAGACGCGATGGATGCGGTGACCTCTGCGTACAGCCAGGCTTTTGGCGAGATTGCTTTCGATGTTGAACAGTTGAGGGCCTCCTACCCTCTTCACCCGTCGGTGGTGTCGCTGCTTGAGAGTATCTACCAGAAATACTTTGCAGAAGGCGACGCGCTCGTGGATTTCCTTGAGGAGCTTCGTCTGGCGCGTGCGGATTTCAGAATGGAGCGTGACGCACGTCGGCTGGTCTCCCTGGCTGAAGTATTCGACATTCTTAACCCGCGTCTGGCTGCGCATCCACGCGCGAGCGACTATGTATGCGAGGTCCTGGATTACTACGAGAAGAATGCCAGCCGCATCGCTCCAGAGCATACGGATACAGTGACGAGTCTTGCGAAGGGGCTGATTTTGCTGGGGTTGGCAAATATCCCGGCTACAGTGGGCACCTTGGTGGAGTTGTCCGGGCTTGATGAACACGGTGCAGCGACAGTGAGTGCTGCTGAGGCGAGCGATCTGCTGGAACAGATGCGACTCCGCGGCAACTATGTTGACGTGCGCGCCGGCGCGGATGGAAACAGTTATGTTGTTGACGTGCATACGAATCTTGGTGAACTCGCGCGGAACCGCGTGATGACTGTTCGCAGCAGCCTGCTTGACGCTGATCCGCGTCTGTGGCGTGCCGCCAAAGCTGCCAGCTCAAGCCCAGATCTGCCTTTGGCTCATCTTGACCAGCCAAAAGTGCTCGAGGTTCAGTGGCATAATACTATCAGGCGTGTTGCAGTTGAAACGGTGAACCTGAGTACCGTGACCGCGCAGGACCTTCTGGATTATTCGGTCGATCTGGCCAGTATAGAATCCGACTGTGATTGCAGGGTCCTGATTGGGGAGCTGCTCGATCCGGTCGCGCAGAGGACAGCGTATGGGCTTGCGGCAGGCGCTGTCGATGGTCACCGCTTTGGCGGAGCGATTGTGGCATGGTTGCCCCGACAACTGACAGAGAGTGAGATGGCCGTTGTCCGGCAGCTCACGGCATGCAAACTGGCGTTGCGTGAGCCACCCGTTGGCGAAGCTCCTCCTGAAGTTGGAGATCGCATCGCGGAAGAGGCGGCGACGCTGGACATTGAGGTGGCGCGGATCACAGCGCGCGCTTATCGGGAGGGTACGATTGCCGCGGCCGCCCATCCGGATCAGTTTCAGCGTGTGCCTGACGATGCCGCAACGTGGGCCGATCTGCTTGCAGCGATCGTTTCGGGTGCGCTGAATGAGGTATTTCCCGATTTCCGCGAAATGGCTCCGCGGCGTCCATTAAGCAGCTCGCGCACGGTGGAGCGCCTGATTGATGAGGTTATCCGTCAAGGGGAGATTCGCATCTCAGCTGATGCGGAACTGGCCTCGATGGCGACGGATATCCTGATTCCTCTTGGTCTGCTTGTGCAGGAAGAAGACACGCTGTATGTGTCGGTTGGCAGCAGCAGGGCCGCAAATGAAGTGATGAACCGCGTCCGGCAGCGTGACAAGACAGCGGAAACAGAGCGTGGGCGAGCGATATTGTACTCGGATCCTGCCTTGCATCTGGCGAAGTCTTCGTGCGGCCTGACGCGAGAGATCGTGGACCTGACGATAGCGGCATTACTGCAGACCGGTTGGCTGGTTGCGCTTGATAATGGTGAAAATTCGCTGCGTCTTGATGAGATCAGCAGTCCTTTGCGTCAGAATGTTCCTAAGCTTGCCCGTGCTCCTCTGCTGGGGATGAATGAGTGGCGAACTCTGGCGAGGGTTGGCAAGATGGTGCTGAACGTTCAGGTGCCGCGGCCCGACCACAGTATGCAGACGGCACTTCACTCGGGTTTGCTTGAAGCTCGCGAGACCAGCATTGAGCGTATCA
This sequence comes from uncultured Armatimonadia bacterium, assembly GCA_964433395.1. Classification (GTDB taxonomy): domain Bacteria; phylum Armatimonadota; class Zipacnadia; order Zipacnadales; family UBA11051; genus UBA11051. Next base: position 9,201 of record CAYSRY010000049.1, read on the forward strand.
ACGAAATGCGCCAGCAGCTTGAAGAGTTGCAGAGGACCCTTGGGCATACGGCCGCGCAGTGGCGGGACGCACATGCTGTGCTTGACGAACTGGAGGCATTTTTCCAGCTTATTGACCCCCATTTGATGCCGACAGAATGCCTGAAACGCCTCGTGAACGATGGGCAGCGTTTTCTTGCTCAGAATGGGGGGCAGACCCCGTTAGCTCGACTGCTCCGTCAGGTGGACGCTATCTGGGAGTTTCTTGCATCAGTGGCGCCAGCTTTGGTTGTGACGCGAGATTATCTGACCGATCCGCGTCTTCGTCTGGATGACGACGCTGATCTTCGTACACGGCGGCAGCGTCTTCTTGCTGTAATCGGTGGGGGTGAGCAGATCATCGCCGAGAGCGGGGCGTTCAGCCGTCTGCAGCAGATCTTCACATCCACCTACAGGCGGCGGTATATCAACTGGCACAGTCGCTGCAACAGGCCGCACGTTTTTGAGCGATACCGGACTCTCCAGAGTTCACCCGAGCTTCGCGCGCTTGCGCTTCTGCAGCGCCTGGATCTGCACCTCGACGAGAACGCCGGGCGTGCATTTGAGATGCTTGAGGTGGAGCTTCGGAAGCGCTGTGACTATGCCGACCTGAGTGTGGCGTTGGATACGCAGCCAGTGTGCCCGAATTGCCAGTTGCTGCTGGACGTCGAACCGGATCTGGTCCCCGTTGAGGAGATTCTCGATGTCGCGCTTGCCGGCGTGAAGTCATATATTCAGGCACTGAATGGCGCCGAATTTCAACGCATGCTGTCGGAGCATGAGACCCAAGCTCCACGACGTGGCGAACTTGCGGCGAGAGTGGAGAGGCTGCGGCATTTGGATGAAGATGCAAGCGCCCGGCAGATACTGAGTCTCTTTACGGGTGAACTGATTGCATATCTGAACCGGGTATTGAGTGGCCAGCAGTTGCGCGTACGTGGTCTGGGACAGTTGCGGGGTGCTCTGGCTGGCAGGACAATGTCAGTTGCTGAAGCTCAGGCACTATTTGAAGCCTGGCTGCGGGGCGGGGATGATGAGGATGATGATGCGATGGTGCACATTGATCTGTAGCCCGTGCACCAGGCATCCGAGAAGACAATGCCACAGGGGAGCGCGCGCACCGATTCCCGGCACAGTTGTCAGGTAAATGTGCGGGTTATGACTTCGTCAATGATTGCGACCCTGGCATCTATGGCGTCATGCAGTTCCTCCACCGAAGTGGTCGCACAACCAATCTGGCGTACGACCTCGCCACCGGCGACATTCGCGATTATCGCGGCTTCCAGCAGTGACGCGCCAGAGGCCAGACATGCGCAGAGGACGCTTATGGCCGTGTCTCCCGCACCGGTTACGTCGAAAACCTCAGTTGGGACTGCTGGTATCAGATGAGCTGTGCCATCGTCAACGTAGATGCACATCCCTTTGTCACCGCGGGTTATGACCGCAGCATGCAGGCACGCATCATGCTGGAGCTTCTGCGCTGCACGAATTGCGCTTTCGTCGCTGTCGATCCGCATCCCCGTCGCTGCGGCCGCTTCCCGTTCGTTGGGCGAAATCAGTGTTGCTCCCTTGAAGCGCTGGATATGGTCAGGCTTTGGATCGACACAGACCATGAGTTCCATTTCGCGGGCTTTTGACAGAATCGCCGCGCTGACTTCTCCGGTCAGGGTGCCCTTGGCGTAGTCGGAGAATATGACTGCGTCTGCATCATGCAGAGCGGCTACGGTACGTTCGACCAGCTCTTCGTGAAGCGCGCCAGTGGGGTGATCGTTGTAGTCATAGTCAACGCGAACGACTTGCTGGCGGTTGGCGATGACTCTGGTTTTGTGTGTGGTGCTGCGCCCCGGGCTCTGTACGAGTGGGGTCAGATCGCCGCCCATAGCCTCAAGCTGGCCCGCGAGGGTTTCGCCCGCGGGATCCTGGCCGATGGTACCGCAGACGAGAGGTATCAGCCCGAGTGCTGCGAGATTGCGCACCACATTGCCGGCACCTCCGGGAACGGCATCCTCGCGCTCTACTTCGACCACCGGGACGGGGGCTTCGGGTGATATGCGCGTGACGCTTCCCCAGATATACCTGTCGAGCATGTAGTCGCCGAGCACAGCTACGGTGTGCCCCGTCATTGCGTCGATTATATCATGCAGCCTGTCGACCATTTCAGTAGCCAACCTCTGTCTATTCAGTAAACGCTTGTCAAATTATAGCACACCGCATGGTGAAATGGGGGAATGGGAGCTCTCTCAGATCAGATGAGCTGCAAAGCTCAGCCTGGAGCTTGCACAGTGTCTGCGTCTGTACGATGCGGTGCAGGCCAAATGAGCAAAAAGACGTACGCCGCGATAAATCCGAGCAATCCGCCGACTGTCACATCTGAGACGAAGTGCCGGTCGAGCATCACGCGAGACGTAGCGATAACCAGCGCCATCCCATAGGATAACCAGCGCCACCTGGGAAAATAGGCTGCCGCTATGGTGGCGAGCATGAATGCATAGGACGCATGGCCAGAAGGGAAAGAGTGATAATCAGTGCCTGGCCCGAAGAAGACTGTAACGTGATCGTACTCGTCAGGGCGTGGTCGGCCTGCCATGTGTTTGATGAGTTCTGTCAGGCCGGTCTGCATCGCGGCCGCACAGAGAATAGTCAGCCCAGCGCGTTTCCAATAGCGGCCTGTCAAACAGATGACTATAAGCGCGAGGATTGCGCCGCCAATCTGTCCACCCACAGAGGTGGCAGTGCGCGCTATAAATTCAACGCCGGGAAATGCCTCCAGCGGTTCGTCGATCATCTCGAACGCAGAATCACCGTAGGCTATGCACCATGCCAGTACCACCACAACAACCAGGAAGAACACAGTTGTGTTCGCTTTCCTGCGCTTGGGGAGTTGCCTGGTTTCTGCTGGCTTGTATTCGTTTGCTGTGGCCATCAATCCTGCCAATCAGTGCAACCTGGTGTGATTGTACGAGTATTAGACGCTTGGCAGCGCTTTTCGTTTCATTATACCGCATATTCCGGTGGCAGGTTACGTGGCTTTGTTGGGCGAAACATTGCACAGGTAATTTTCCCCGTCGAAAGGGTGCCATTACGCGATGAGAATGACGAATATCGCCGCAATATGGGACAACGCATGTACCAAGCTGCCGAATGCTCTGGCATGTATCTATGATGGGCAGCAACATACCTATGCGGAGACAGATGTGGCTGTTGCGCGTGTCGCAGGCATGCTGCGCCATGATTTCGGAGTGGGGCGTGGGGACAGGGTCGCTCTGGCAATGCCGAATTGCGGTGCGTACCTTACCGCCTATTGGGCGGTTATTCGCATTGGTGCCATCGTGGTGCCGGTGAACATCAAACTTCGAGACGAAGAGCTTGAGTTTGTGCTGGCAAACAGCACTCCCGCGGTCATTTTCGTACATGACAGTGTGGCCGAGCGTGTTGGCAATGCAATGCAGCAGGCAGGATTGAGCGCTCGGATATATGCGGTTGACCATAGCAATGATGGGATCAAGTTCGTCAGCGGGGAAGCAGGCCAGCGCGATGTGGAGGCTGCAGAGTCCATCAGTGGTGACGAGCTGGCTGTAATCCTGTATACTTCAGGCACTACAGGGCAGCCGAAGGGCGCTATCATGCGGCATGACGACCTGATTTTCAATGTCGAGAATGCTGTGATGGCGCATTCTTTCCGATCTGAGGATCGGCACCTGCTGGCAATTCCGTTCTTCGCTCCAACGGCCAGCTACAGCCTGCTGGCGAGCAGTGCATACCTAGGCAGCGCAGTGGTGATTGCGCCACAGCCAAATCCCGGCGATCTGCTCAGGTTAATTGAGCTGCACCGCGTCACGACATTCATCGGTGTGCCTACGCTGTTTCACCTGATCTGCCAGCATCCGCAATTCGCCGAGGGCGATATGTCTTCGCTGCGTCTTATCGCGTATTCCGGTTCACCAATGCCCGTCCGGACAATCACGAATCTGCGTGCACGTTTTCCGGGCATCGCCTTGCACAATTTCTTTGGTCTGACAGAGTCGACATCCATGACGCACGTGTTGTCGAACGCCGATGCTGACAGTCACCCCGATTCGATCGGGAAAACACTCCCAGAAGTCTACGCGCGGGTAGTGGATGATAACGGTAATGCTCTGGGTGCCGGTGAGGTGGGGGAGCTTTGTCTGCGCCGAGATAACGTCATCTCCGGATATTGGCGCCAGCCCGGCAAGCTTGAGGCGAGCATCAGGGACGGGTGGTTTCATACGGGTGACTTTGCCTCGTGTGACGCCCAAGGTTTCTGGTATGTACAAGGGCGCAAGAAGGACATGATCATCGTCGCGGGCCAGAACGTCTATGCGCTTGAGGTGGAGAAGTGTATTCTTCGTTGTGCGGAAGTGCAGGAGGTTGCGGTGATAGGAGTGGAAGCGACGGGGGTTCGCGCCGCACTGGGCGAGTTGGTGAAGGCCGTTGTCGTACGGCAGCCCGAGGCAGAGCTGAGTGAACTCGATGTCAAACGTCATTGCAGCCAATATCTGCCGAGCTATAAGATTCCGCAGATAGTTGAGTTCGTTGCAGTGTTGCCCCGCAATCCGGCAGGCAAGATTCTGAAAAGACATCTCAAATAGTACCATGCAGTAACATGCTGCGTAACGGAGGCACTGCTGATGGCGCGCACAATACGAAAATCGCTCACTCCCGAGGAAATCCGGAAGCGTCGGCTGCTGCAGATACTGGGCATTGTGGGCGGTTTGGTTGCGGTTTTGCTCATCATTCTCCTGGTGTCTTACCTCAGGATCACCGGTGAGCCTCCTTTGCCACCTGATGCCGCGATCGGCGTTGAGCAGGGGGCGGTGTCCGCGCGGACAACTCAGCATATCGCGGAGATAGAACAGGCGGTCCGCTCGGGCCGACAGATGCGCGTGAACCTGCAACTGACAAATGCTGATATCAATCAGCTTATCTCATCTGTTGGGGCAACGGGTGGCCAGGTTCAGAATCTCGAGTGTTATATCGGACGTGGCAGGGTTATCGGTCGCGGTCGAGTCAACTGGGAGGGGCGATCGCTGAATATGCAGTTGGCGCTGCGTCTCTCGGCCAACAATGGGGCTTTGGCAGCGGATGTCGACGAAGTCTGGATCGGGAGCATGAAAGCACCGGCGAGTGTGAAACAGAAGCTGCAGGAGCAGTTGACGCATCAGCTTCAGCAGCGCAGCCCCCAGCAATTAGGCGTTAATGTGGAGACAATCACTCTTGAGCCGGGAAAGGCGACCGTCACAGGATACACAACAGGGCGCCGCTGAGTATGGCAGCGGCGGCGCAGCATTTTTTGACCATTGTGACAGGAGAAAGCATAGAGTACGCAATGAATCAGAACACAGAAGGACAACAGCATTATTTCGTTGAGCACCCCGCGGTGGCTTCGCGTCCGAAGCTGATTAAGGACACTGTTGCTGGCGTGCAGCTCCGTCTGTGGACGGACCGAGGCTGTTTTTCGTACGGCACACTGGATACTGCCTCCAGGCTGCTCGCGTCAACCATGGTTATCAACGCTGATGACAGCATTCTCGACTGGGGATGCGGGTATGGTTTTCTGGGGATCATGGCGGCGAAGCTTGAGCCCTCGTGCAGCGTTACGATGGTAGAGGTGAACGAGCGGGCTGCTGAGCTGTCGCGGAAGAATCTGATTGAGAATCAGGTGAGCAATGCCGAGGTGTTACACGGCGCCGCGCCAGACGCTCTGGGCGACAGGACTTTCGACACCATCATCTCCAATCCGCCATTCAGCCTGGGGCGGGAAGTGGTGGAGGCCATGATCAGAGACGCGCTCGAACGGCTGCGTCCCGGGGGCAGTTTGTGGATAGTCGTGCATACAAGGAAGGGCGCCAAACGGTACCTGAAGCTTATGGAGCAGCTCTTCGCGAACGCTTCCACAGCCCAGATAACGAATGGTTACCGGGTGCTTATGGGAACAAAGTAGCGATTGCCTGTTTGCCATGCCGGATACCGTTGTCCAGTGTGAGGCTTGAGCCCTTTTGCACTTGCTGCTGGCCGGCGTGCGTCGGATTGACCTGCGTATCCCCAGAATGCTACAATACGATTGAAAAAGTGCTTCCGCTCTATGACATCGGGATACTGCACAGGCAGCCAGGTAGTCTGAGTGAGGAGCGCTCAGACTGCATTGATTCGTGGCTGTTGGCAGTCACTAAGCCGCACCATGGCAGGCGCGAGCAATGCCTGCTGAGATGTGCGATGGAGAAGCATAGACCTGGTGAAAAGACCTTGCATAGGGCATGAGAAGACGACACCAACATTTGCATCCTCCCACATTCCCGATCTGACAACCTGGGCACCTGGGCGCGTAAATCTTATAGGAGGCCACACGGACTACAACGGTGGTCTCGTGTTGCCGATCGCTATTGATCTTGGCACGAATGTCGCGGTCTGGCGACGGAATGACAATCGGTGCCATATTTACAGTGCCAGCAAGGACGAGGGTGTGGTTATCGACCTCGCCTCACTTGCGCCAGTAGGCAATGGGGCATGGATGGACTACGTGGCGGGCGTTGCGTGGGCCCTTCAGCAAGCAGGGCACTCGCCCGCTGGGATTGACATGCTCATAACAGGTGATGTTCCGATTGGTGGAGGGCTCTCCTCTTCTGCTT
>CAYSRY010000050.1:0-12248 GCA_964433395.1 uncultured Armatimonadia bacterium
ACAGAACAACAACGTAGACCGCGCAGTTGAATGGGTTCTCCGCGCGCGGGAAGAAACGCCTGATCGGATTGTGCCGGTTCTCGGACCGCACGCACCTTATACATGCACAGCTGAAATGCTAGACAGAACAGCTGAGGCCGCATTGCAGTATGACATTCCCGTGCACATTCACCTTGCTGAGACACAGTCTGAAGTTGATCAGGTGGAAAGCGCAACGGGATATCGTCCTGTCGAGTATCTGCTGCATACGGGCCTCCTCGAAGCGGATGTCATAGCGGCGCACTGTGTATATCTGAATCCGGAAGAACTGGATATACTTGTCGACAAGCAGGTGGGAATAGTCCACTGTCCGACGAGTAATATGAAGCTTGCCTCTGGCTTCGCACCAGTACCAGCGATGCTCAAAGCCGGAGCAAAAGTAGGACTTGGTACCGATGGTGCGGCTTCCAACAACAGGCTGGACATGCTCAAAGAGGCACAGCTGGCAGCGCTTATCCATAAGGGCTATGCTGACGACCCGACCGCAGTCAACGCGTACGAAGCATTGTACATGGCTACGGCTGGAGCTGCGGCTGCCCTCGGCCAGGAACGCAGTATCGGAACACTTGAGGTAGGAAAGTGCGCTGATTTCGTGATCGTTTCGCTGGATGGCGCTCATAATCAGCCTCTACATAACGTGTATTCACAACTCATCTATGCGGTCATGGCATCTGATGTTGTATGTACCGCAGTTGATGGAGTAATTCTATATCACAACGGGGAGTACCGACATATAGATTCAGCGCAGGTCGTGGCGCGCGCCAATGAAAGCGCGCATCGACTCTGTAACGGTGCTTGACGGGAAAAGGAGCAATCATGGTAATCATTGTCAGAACTGGCACCTCCAGAGAAGCGATAGACGCAATCATCGCCAAAGTCGGTGAACTTGGGTTTACTCCCCATCCTATCTTTGGGGTTGAGAAAACTGTCATTGCGGTTATTGGCGATAAGACGCAAGAGAAGATAGAGACTCTTCGCGGGTTGCCAGGTGTAGATCGTATCGTGCCGATCATGGAACCATACAAACTCGCGGCACGTGAGCTACAACCGGGAGGAACGGAGATTGATCTGGGCAACGGCGTCACAATTGGCGGACGTCAGATAGTTATGATGGCTGGCCCATGCGCCATTGAGAGCGCCGATCAGTATCTGAATACTGGCAGGTACGTCAGAGAGGCGGGTGCTGAGGTTTTGCGCGGTGGCATATATAAGCCACGCACGTCGCCACACGATTTTCAGGGCCTGCGCGAAGACGGCATACCGATAATGAAGCGTGTTCGTGAGGAGCTTGGCCTCCTGACCATATCGGAGGTATTGGATCCTCGCGGTGTCGAGCTACTCTATGACGTTGTCGACATCTACCAGATCGGTACGCGCAATATGCAGAATTTCAGTTTGCTTACAGAGTGTGGAAAAACTGGCAAGCCGGTTGTCATTAAGCGTGGTATGTGTGCAACGCTAGATGATCTGTTGAAGGCTGCGGAGTACGTGCTTGTTGAGAACAATCAAAACGTAATTCTTTGCGAACGTGGTATACGTACGTTTGAGACGCAGTATCGCAATACACTGGATTTATCTGCCATTCCCGCCCTCAAATCCATGAGCCATCTACCAGTGATTGTCGATCCAAGCCATGCGGCAGGTCGCCCGGATCTGGTGCCAGCTTTGTGTAAGGCGGCTATCGCTGCAGGTGCCGATGGTTTGCTTGTCGAAACTCACTGTTCCCCATTAGAGGCGCTCGTTGATGGCGCCCAGGCAATTGATGCCGATGGGTTCAGAGCATTGATGGCTGGTATTCGGCCATTTGCGGTCGCGGCCGGTCGTGAACTATAGTAGTGAAAGCCCTGATGGTAAAGTGCGAAATGGGCATTCGCCTATCGGGTGCCCATTTTTGTGTGTTCCCTACGGGGTAGTAGTTACCCCCAGTAGGTTTCACAGATTCGTGAATGGAATGCTGTAATGGCTGTCAGAAACGCCTCTACAATAGTCGTGTCTCCACGCCGTATTCCGTTGCTTGTCATAGGTGGGCCAACTGCAACTGGCAAGACTGAAGCGGCGCTGCGAGTCTGCGAAGCAATGGACGCAGAGATCGTGTCCGCTGATTCCATGCAGATATACCGCTATATGGACATTGGTACTGCCAAGCCTACTATGGCGGAGCGAAGTCGAGCACGCCTGCATTTGATTGATTTTGTCGATCCGCGTGAAGCCTATACTGTTGCTCAGTTTCAGAGTGATGCATCGAAGGCCATACTGAAGATATTTGATCGCGGGAAGTTGCCGGTTCTCTGCGGTGGTACGGGGCTATACATCCGTTCAGTCGTCCAGCATCTAACGTTCCCCCCAGATGGTCGGATAGGTCATGCTGAGGTACGGGCCGCATTGAAAGCTCGGCTTGATGCCGAAGGTATTGAACGACTCCACGAGGAGCTCAGGCGTGTTGATGCAGAGGCTGCAGAGAATATTAAGCCACTTGACGCGAAGCGCATCATCCGCGCACTTGAGGTAATCGCGATAACTGGACACCCATTCGCGCCACAGCAGCGGATTGACGAGGCACCGGCGGTAGACTATAATTCAACATGCTTTGTGGTGAGCCGTCCCCGAGACTTGCTCTATGATACTATAGAGCAGCGTGTGAACATGATGTTAGAAATGGGATGGCTTGACGAAGTCAGAGGCCTGAAAGAGCTCGGTTGCTCCAATACGGACCAGGCCATGCAAGCCATAGGCTATCGCCATTTACTGGCATTTATTGAAGATGATGCAGACTTCGCACAAACGGTCGAAGTTATCAAGCGAGACACCAGACGGTTTGCCAAACGTCAAGAGACTTGGTTTCGCAAAGAAATCCAGTTGGCGTTGACCCGAGAAACGAACAAGCCACGGTCCATGCGCTTTGAATGGAGTACGCTGGATGACTTTGACACGTGCGTTACACAAATAACAGAAGCCGCACGGGTATTACTTGGAAAAGCGAGTGACGCGAAAGGCTCATGAACAGGTGGGTTGTAAGTGACGAAGGATAAAGCAAATATTCAGGATACATATCTGCTGAATATTAAAGAATCTGGCACCGATGTGCGCATCCTGACAATCAACTGTGGTGAACTGGTGGGAAAAGTATCTGGCTTTGATGCTTTCACCATATTGCTCAAGGCCGGAGGTGCTGAAGTTATGGTCTACAAGAGCGCTGTTGTTTTGGTAGAGCCAGTCTGAGATCATCAAATTTAACATATGGCCGCATCCGGAGGCCTCTCGGATGAGCACGATAGGCAGAGTCCTGTCGTGCATTTTTGTATCGGCTATGTTGTCTATTTTGTTTGCGTGAACTGCTGGAGGATGGTGACAACATTGGAATTCACAAAGTTGCATGGCTTGGGGAATGACTATATCTATATTGATGCCATAAACCAGGATCTGAGTCCGTATAACCTTCCGAACCTTTCCGAGATATTGTCCGACCGACACTTTGGAATCGGTGGAGATGGTATCATCCTCATCGAGCCAGCTGATGAATGTGATTTTACAATGCGCATCTTCAACTCGGATGGCAGCGAAGCCGAGATGTGCGGTAACGGTATGCGAGCATTTGCAAAATACGTGTATGAGCATGGACTGACCACGAAGACCGATTTGGCCGTGAATACTGCAGCTGGGTGCATCAGGCCGTCGTTTACTGTTGAGAATGGCATCGTCACAATGGTGCGTGTCGATATGGGGGCTCCTCGTCTCAAGCGGAGTGAAATACCCATGGCGGGCGAGCCAGCCATGGAATCAGTCATTGCACAGGAGCTTATCGTTCAGGCTGGCAAAGAAAAGACAGGCGAAGATCGCATTTTCACCGTCACCTGTGTATCGATGGGCAACCCGCATTGCGTTATTTTCGTCGATGAAATAACCGATGTTTTGGTGTACACTTTTGGTCCACTAATCGAGCACCATCCAATGTTCCCTGCACGCACAAATGTTGAGTTTATTGAGATCCTTGGAGAACATGAGGCGAACATGAGGGTCTGGGAACGTGGAGCGGGCGAGACACTGGCATGCGGAACCGGAGCTAGCGCCAGTACGGTTGCGGCCATCCTGAATGGGCTTTGTACTGACCGTGTGACTATGCATCTGCTCGGTGGGGATCTTGAAATCGAATGGTGCGAAGGTGGACATGTTTTCCTGACTGGCCCCGCTGATGAAGCGTTCAGTGGTACAGTGCACGCGTCGTTGCTTGAGCAGGCAAAAGCTTGAGATGGCTTGAATATGTGACGTGCTTGCCTTAACGTCAATACGCAGTAACGCTATAGGGACATTATAGAATTGAGGAGGATTTCGTCGTGAACTTACCTTTGGCTCAGAGACTGCAGCGTATCCCGCCGTATCCTTTCCGAGAGATCGCCGAGATCAAAGCCAAGATGCTGGCCGAGGGCAATGAACCTATTGACTTCGGTATCGGTGACCCGGATATGCCTACTCCTGACTATGTTATCGACGCCCTCTACGAGGCCGCCAAAGAGCCTGTCAATCATCCGTATGATGAGAGTGGCTTTGGCATTCCGGAGTATAAACAGGCAGTCTCAGAGTTCATGGCCAAACGGTTCGGTATAAGTGTTTCTCCCGACGGCGAGATTCAAGGGCTGATTGGTGGCAAAGAAGGTCTTGCGCACATCATCTGGGCATACGTTGATCCGAGCGACGTCGTCTTGGTGCCAGATCCAGCGTATTCAGTCTATAAGGTCCAGACGACTTGGTGTGGAGGCGCACCTTTCCCTATGCCTCTACGTGCGGAGAACAATTTCTTGCCTGACCTTGACGCGATTCCTTTGCCAGTTCGCAAGCAGGCAAAGCTTATGTTCCTGAATTACCCCAATAACCCCACTGGGGCCGTTGCCGATATGGATTTCTTCCAGAAAGCGGTCGACTTCGCGCTGGAAAACGATATCCTTATCGTCCATGACTGCGCATATGCTGAGGTTGGTTTTGATGGCTATAAGACGCATAGCATTCTCGAAGCGGATGGCGCAAAAGAAGCCGCCATTGAACTGCACTCGTTCTCAAAGACTTTCAATATGACTGGCTGGCGCGTTGCTTGGATGTGTGGCGGGGCGCAGTTTGTCGGCGCTTTGTCAAAATGTAAGAGCAACATTGATTCAGGAACTTTCATGGCAGTGCAGCATGCGGCGATCGCAGCACTGAAAGGCTATGATGGTTTCATTGGTGGACTGAACACTGAGTATCAGCGCCGCCGCGATGCACTCGTGGATGGATTGAACTCGCTGGGCTGGAATCTTGATGCTCCAAAGGCAACGTTCTACGTATGGGTACCGATCCCCAAAAACTATGACACAGCTGCTGATTTCGCGAAGGAGCTTCTTGCAAAATGTGGTGTCCTCGTGATTCCTGGCTCAGTGTATGGTTCCTACGGGGAGGGCTTCGTGCGTCTGTCACTGACGATAAAGGGTGCGGACAAAGTCGCACAGATTGACGAAGCTATTTTGCGTATTGGCAACAATCTGAAACTCGAGTGGTAGGTGGCCTCTCCGGCCATCTTACCACAACCTGTGCCTCTCCGAAGTGCTGCATCGTGTGAGGCAACTGTGAATGGCCGGTGATGACCTATGAATGAAATTTTTGGTGTAGGCCTTGAACGTCTGGAGCATCTTGAGGCTGAAAAGGCTGTACTTGTCGGAACTAATCGTCTTGAAGGTGAGGCTTTGCGCTCAATGCGAGAGCTGGCTCAACTGGCTCTGGCAGCTGGTGCGGTGCCTGTTGAGGTGCTCGTGCAGAAGCGCAAGCAACCTCATCATCTTACATATCTTGGCAAAGGGAAACTTGAAGAGCTCAAGGCGCTCAGACTTTCTGTAGACGCAGAGATCGTGCTCTTCGATGGAGAACTTACACCGGTACAGGTCAGTGCCCTTGTTGACGCGCTTGAGTGCAAAGTGCTGGATCGCACCGAGCTGATATTAGACATATTCGCACAGCATGCGACGACACGTGAGGGCCAACTGCAAGTGGAGTTGGCCCAGTTGTCCTATTTAGCGCCCCGTATTGTTGGCAAGGGCCAGATGATGGACCGTATCGGCGGTGGTACGAGCGGAGGCGTTGGCGTTCGAGGTCCAGGCGAGACAAAACTGGAGACAGATCGTCGTGTGATTCGTCTGCGTACGTCTCGTCTGCGTGCCCAACTTGAGGAAGTCCGGAAACAGCGCGAGATTGAGCAGAAGGCGCGTGAACGCTCCGGTACCCCCCTTGTCGCACTTGTTGGCTACACTAATGCCGGCAAATCAACATTGTTGAATGCATTAGTGGGCAGTGAGGAAGTGCGTGCTCACGACAGACTTTTTGAGACCCTCAATACGACTATTCGTCGAACAGAGATAGAGGGTGCCGAGGTCCTTGTCAGCGACACGGTCGGCTTCATTCATAATCTGCCCAAAGACCTGTTCTCTGCATTTATGGCAACGCTTGAACAGGTATCTCAGGCCGATGTGATATTGCACGTGCTGGACGCCAGCGCACCTTGGGTGCAGACAGAGCGCGAGGCAAGTGAGCTCCTGCTTGAAAAACTGGGCGTCGCCGAAAAACCGACAATTCTGGCACTGAATAAGTGGGATGAGGTGGGGGGGACCAAGCGCGGCGAGCGATTGTTAGAGCTTATGCCTGATGGAATCCCAATCTCAGCGCGCGAAGATATCGGCCTTGAGCATCTTCGCGCTGCTATTGCCAGTGCTGCGTTTTCGGAGCGTATTATATTGAGCTTGCATATTCCATATGATCAGATGGGGATGCTGCAGCTTTGTCGTGAACGTGGGCGCATAGTTGAGTTGTTGTATGAAGCAGATTATATTGCTGCGCAGGTCGAAGTGGGAGCAGAACTTCTTGGTCGGCTCAAGCCACTCGTCGTAGCTCCCGAATAGCGTCCCAACATTCGTGGATGGCGGGAATAACGAGCAGATTCTGCATATCCTCGGGCATCTCCCGACAGGAATAAACTCCACAGCCATGATATCAGTATCAATAGCGGAGTGCGCAATGCAGAAAGTCGCCGAAAACCTGGCCGAAATTCGTATTGCATCTATGTTATTTGGCCTGTGGTAAACTCATGATCTCCACTGGCGCGTCCCCTCAGAATTGTTCAGTCGCCCTGAGAACAACTCGTGTTGCAGGGCTCTGTGGTGCGCTGGTTGTTGCTGGTGCTGAAAAAGCAGCCAGTCGCGTGACGAAATTGCCGTAGAAATCGTTGCAGCTTCGGTTGGAAGCATCTGAGACCTCAATTTGGTTGTTTGCGATTGTGTATGACTTGCGCCCGCCCGTGAATCCGCTCGGGCCCAAAGGATAGCACAGTACCCTCATGGACACCTCTTCCCTCCAGTCTACTCAGCCCGAGATGTATGTCCCGTTGAACAGACGGAACTACATTTTAGGGATCATTAATGGGATTTTCATCAATATTGGCTTCCGTTTGACTGATCCTTCGACCATTCTGCCATTGCTGCTGCTGAGACTCTCAGGTCGGACCTGGATGGTGGGGGTGTTACAGGCTGTTTGTATTGTTGCTCCAGCGATTCCTGCAATCTTCGCTTCGCGCGTCATCGATGCTGCCGAACACAAGCTCCCCATTTTCAACCTATACAGCTGGGTCAGATTTGGACTGCTTGTGGGCATGGCTGTAGCTGTGCTGGCTGCTAACTGGGTCAGCGGGATGATTGTTGCGGTCATATTGTTGTTACTCTACGCCGGGCGTCTGCTCGCGGAGGGTATCAGCGTTTTGGCATTTCTCGACATCGTGGCCAAATCGACCCCTACAACAAAACGCGGCAGTTTCTGGATGTGGCGCCAGAGCATCGGATTGCCATTAGTATTGCTGGTGGCGGTTCCATTGGTAGAATATCTGCTGGGTGATCAGCAACCAGTGGGTTTTCCGCTCAATTATGGTGTGATGATGCTGATCGGGGCAGCATTGTGTGGCACAGCATGGCTGGCATTTTCAATGGTTGAGGAGCCTCCTGCAAGGGCAGCATCTCACTTGTTGTCTAATCGGCAACAGATTGCGCGCGCCAGACGGATGTGGCGTCATGACAAGCGCTATCGTCGTTTGATGCGAGTCGTGCTGCTATTGCAGGCTGCTGGGTCTATCGCTCCATTTCTGACGACGCTTGGAGCGAAAGCCTGGGGCATGCCCGACAGCATCGCGGCCACATTCATCACTGTGCAGTTGCTTGCGCAGGCAGTTGGAAGTGTTGCGCTTGGCCGCGTCTCAGATCGTTTGGGCAATCGTATGGCAATGGTCATTGCATCATTGCTTGGTATAGGCGCCTCATTGGTCGCGGCAATTGGGGTCATGTTTGTTGGTATGGGCGAAGCGAACTTGCTCGGCCATGTTGTCTCCTATAGATTACTCGTCCTGTGGGCTGCCTTTGGTCTCAATGGATTGTTCATGGCGTTCCTGAACCCAGGGTACAGGAATTACATAATGGATATTGCGCCACCACGCAAACGTTCGTCATATATTGGCTTCGCGCATTTGTACATATTACCAATAGGTTTGGTGCCGTTGGCTTTTGGCTGGATTGCGGAATTTGTCAGTTTTGAGCTCGTCTTCGGAATCGCAACCATATTCGCCGTAGCTGCTTTCTGGCTTGGCCTGAAAGTGAGTGAACCACGTACTGAGGACGACGCGCGGGGAACTATACAGTAGGGTGGATTGACACACACTTGCGCGATCCCATCGCACTGTACATAACTGCTGTGCCTACCGGTTCGGCCTTGGTTTCAGATATGGATAATGATAGGGCATCACGAGACAACGAGATGACTGTTCCGCTCCACCAGCGGAACTATAGGCTTGGTATAGTCAACGGCATCGTTGTTGAAGTTGGCAATCGCCTTGCCGATCCCATGACGGTGCTCCCGTTGCTACTCATTCGGCTTTCTGGTTTGACTTGGATGGTTGGATTGCTGCAGGCTATTGTCATCGTGGCTCCAGCTATCCCCGCGATTGCAGCATCACGATGGGTTGATGCGGCAGACCGCAAACTTCCGATCTTCAGGCTTTACAGCACTTTTCGGTTTCTCGCTCTGATCGGGATGGCCGTGGTAGTGCTCCTCGGAAGACATATCTCAGGTATCTCCGTTGCCGTCCTGCTGCTTGTTTTCTTCGCTGCGTGGCTGATAGCACAGGGGGTCAGTACGCTTGCTTTTCTTGACTTGGTAGCCAAGTCTGCACCTACGACTCGGCGCGGCAGTTTCTGGATGTGGCGCCAAGTGGTAGGCTTGCTTCTCGTCGTGACCGTAGTGGTCCCATTTATCCATTTCATGTTGAGTGATGCAGCCCCAGTGGAGTTTCCAATCAACTACGGGGTGTTGCTTTTGGCAGCCGCGCTTGTGCTTGGAGTTGCATGGCTTGTCTACGCACAGGTGCATGAGCCACCGAGCAAACCAGCGCGCCGCATACTCTCGATGCGTCAGCATGTTGCTCGTGGGGCTCGTATATGGGACCATGATGCGCGATTGCGACGAATGGTGCGTGTGGTTTTGCTGCTGTCATCTGCAGGAGCGATCGGGCCGTTTTTCAGCACGCTCGGTGCCAAAGAGTGGGGATTTCCGGACACGGCTGCGGCAACGTTCATGACTGTTCAGATGATTTCGCAAATGATTGGCAGTGTCATTCAGGGGCGCGTCTCTGATCGTCACGGTAATCGTCTGGTGTTGATACTTGCATCAGTCACGAGTCTCCTGAATGCTGGAGTGGCGACGTTCGCGGCGTGGTCTGCTCCGACAGGGGGCCTTTTGGTCTGTGGCTATGAAGTGACGTACCGGATGCTACTTCTATGTGCATGCTTTGCTGGCAGTGGCGTATTCATAGCATTGCTTGGCCCAGGCAGGATGAACTATCTTATGGATATTGCGCCGGAGCGAAAGCGCCCTTCCTACATCGGCTTCACGAGTGTTTACCTATTGCCGTGTGGCGTGGTGCCGATTATCTTGGGAATATTGGCGCAGGGCGTAGGTTTTTGGCTGGTTTTCGCGATTTCCACGCTTCTGTCTGTCGTTGCGATTGTCTTATCACTCAAAGTCAAAGAACCCCGCGACGATTTGGACGAGGGCAAACTTGACGAAGTGCGTTAGGGTACGGTGCATTTCAGCATATGCAATTTGTCGAGGACTGGAAGTGTGAGGGCTGTCTCAGTATTATGTACAAATAAAGCTGGTGCCCCCCTGTGGCACCAGCTTTTCGCGTTTGCGGCTGAGAGGCGTTTTACTATTGAGCGTTTTGTACTGTCTCCTTACCTACCATATCCTCACATATTCGTGTGCTGTCAGTTCGCCAGTTCGGTAACGCTGCTCAGAACATAGTCTGGCTTCTGCTTCGCCGGGAGTTTCTCGATGTCACTTCGCGAGCTGACGCCGGTCAAAACCACTGCGGTAGCGCAGCCTGCGTTCTTACCGCACATTAGGTCTGTCTGCAGGCGATCACCAGCCAGTATTGTTTCTTCAGGTGAGATGCCCATGCGTTCCATGGCTGCTTGCGCTAACGCGGGGAAAGGTTTCCCTGCAATATGATCAGGTGTTCGTCCACTGGCGGCAGACAAGTAAGCCACTACCGCCCCGGCGTCTGAAACCGCGCCGTTTTCGAGAGGACAGGTGACATCGGGGTTCGTGACATAGAATTTGGCACCATTGCACAGTGCTTGGTATGCTTTGTCAAGTCGTGCGTATGTCACTTGTCTATCCCATGAGACCACTACCACTTCGGCCTCATCGGCAGATGACACAAGCTGGCACCCCACCGTCTGCAGTGCCGAGGTGACTGGCTCTTCGCCGAGCGCCAGCACCCGTGGTGCTACGTGGTTGGCTCCGATGTAGTCTGCCAGCGCGATTGGAGAAGTGAGGACATCGTCTATGGCGGCAGGGATTCCAAGTTTGGTTAGCTTGTTGGCATATGTCTGGGGTGTTGAGATAGGTTTGTTGGTGACAAACATCACCTTGGCGCCACGGCTTCTCAGAGCTGCAATAGTGCGATCTGCGCCTACAATCAGGCGGTCGCCAAGATAGAGCGTGCCGTCCAGATCAAAAATATAGCCAGCGTATTGCCGGATGTATCCCATGAGTGCATCATCCTGTGTGTGAATGTATGTGGTCATCTACACTGGCAGTTGGTCTATGACGGCCAGTATAATGTTGGCTACAACCCCAGTCCGCTTCTTCATCATATTGGTTACCTCGCCTTCGGTGAGCGGTTGCCCAGACATGCCAGCGGCGTAGTTAGTCACCACACAGACGGTCAGGTATTGCATGCCAAGTTCGCAGGCAAGCACCACTTCAGGAACAGTCGTCATGCCCACGATGTCTGCCCCCAATTGAGCGAACATCGCGATTTCCGCCGGTGTTTCAAAACGCGGGCCATCCGTGCACACGTAGACTCCGCGGGGATGAACCGTGGCTTCCACCGCGGTACTCACCTGTATCGCAAGGTTGCGAAGACATGGGCTGTATGCCTGTGTCTGATCAATATGCCGGACCCCAGAGGTACCTCCATCGTAGAACGTCTGTGGACGTTGTCTGGTGAAGTCTATGTAGTCGTGTGGGACTACCAGATCGCCCGGAGCCATTGAGGCGCACAGTGTACCGACGGCGTTGCTAGCGAGTACATGAGTGCATCCGACTTCATACAAGGCCAGAAGGTTAGCGCGATAGTTTATGCGATGAGGTGGAATCGCATGGTCGACACCGTGTCGTGCGAGGAAATAAATCTCATGTCCCGAACAGGTGCCATGTTGCAGTTCTACGGTGCCGAATCTGGTTTCATGCTTATACGGGCAGAGTGACAGCTCTGGCTGTGCTTCATTCAGTCGATAAAGACCTGTGCCGCCTATTACACCTGTTGCCATAATGGTTGACCTCCTGTCGTGCTGCAGTGTACCATGCTTTGTACCCTCTCGGCAACTGACTGGGGGCACTCTGCGGGCATCACAGCAACGGCTCGCGGCTATTGTCTTGCTGCATTTACTATGCTATCATTTCGGCTCCAGACTTTGCTGCAAACCGTATTTGAAATTCAGTTTGCATAAGCGCTTGAACCTCGGGCCGTTGAAGTGTTATCTTAGAGCGACACATACCATTGCACATACATCTGGAATCCGAGGCCATAGCGACACACAAGGCTTTCGCACACCCAGGGAGGTACACGCAGATGAATCTCGGCCAGTACA
>CAYSRY010000050.1:12258-15596 GCA_964433395.1 uncultured Armatimonadia bacterium
AAGCTCATACGTGGGCCAAAAAAGACGGCAATGAGGTCGTTATCGGGATAACTGATTTCGCTGCTAATGAGCTTGGCGACATCATCTTTGTCGAGTTGCCCGATGTGGGAGCGACAATCACCGCCGATGAATCAATGGGGAGCATTGAGTCAGCAAAAAGTGTGGAGGATATAATTGCCCCGCTTGCTGGTGAAGTAATGCGCGTAAACGATGCTGTGATCGATGCCCCTGAATTACTGAATGAGGATCCATATGAACAGGGATGGCTTCTTGCAGTGAAGCCGAACGACACCAAAGAGTTTGATGAATTGCTGAGCAGCGATCAGTATACCGCCCTCGTTGAAGAAACAGACGAGGCAGATGATGATGAAGAGGACGAAGAGGATTTGTTCGACACCGAAGACGAATGAGTGCTTATGAGAACCGTAATGTGGCGACACAAGAAGCTCCGGGCCGGTGGCGTCTGCTCGTCACAGGGCAAGCTAACGGCGCGTGGAATATGGCCGCAGATGAAGTGCTGCTCGAAGGTGTCATAGCGGGAGCCCCCCCTGTCCTGCGGCTTTATGCTTGGAATCCTCCAGCCGTGTCTTTGGGCTATTTCCAGCAGTTGGATGACGGTATCGACTGTGCAGAAATTCAGCGCAGAGGTTTTGGTATTGTCCGTCGACCGACTGGTGGTAGGGCAATTCTGCACAAAGATGAGGTAACGTATTGTGTTTGTGTTCCCGAAAATGCTATCCGGCGTGGTAACAGCCTGATGGGTTCTTACCGGACAATATCGCGCGGCATCGAGGCAGGGCTGAGGTTACTCGGCATTGGCGCTGAGCTGGCGGAGCATTCTGGTCTGGCCCGCGAACAGCGTAAAGATACGTTGCCTACTGTGTGCTTCGGACAGCCCGCACGCGTGGATATGGTAGCCGCCGGTCGCAAAATTGTTGGTAGCGCTCAGACGCGGAGAAAACAGAGCATCCTGCAGCACGGCTCAATTCCGGTCCACATGGACGTCTCAGAACATCTTGCAGTAATGCCGGGCGGTTTGAAGACAGTTGCCGATCCCGATAAGGCTGGCGATATGTTTGGCCAGTTGGCATGTGGTATAGGTGACATTATCGGGCGGACGCCGTCTTTTGAGGAGATTGTTGGTGCGCTTGTGGCTGGTTTTGCCGATGCATTAGGGGTCGCGCTGATGCCCGACGAGATTTCTGAGTGTGAAGCTGATGCCATCGATGCGTTGATGCTTGCCAAGTATGCTGATGATCAATGGACAGCGCGTGCTCCGAAGCGAAGTTGAAATGATTATAGCATGTGTACAGGAAAAGAGGCCGCCTCAGATGAGGCGGCCTCTTTTAGTGGCATGGCCAGTGAATGACATCAGGCGACTGGTATGTCGAGCACTGTCAGCAAGCCAGGAACGGCTTTAACAGTTTGCTGCATAATGTTGGCAGTACAGCCCGCCGTAGCGCTGTCACCGTGAATGCCTCCTTCAATCCGTACGAGAAGAGGGGGAATGCCATCGATACGTATCTCATCATACTCTTCAGGTTCACCAAGACGCATACGCAAATTCAGTCCGATGGTCTTGCCATCTTCGGTCGAATAGACGATGCTTTCCTCGGCCCCGAGAACTTGGCCGGGATGGACCGTCACGTATTCAGATGAGATTTCTGCATCCGCAATGACGGGCCTGAGTGTGTGCTGAATCTTCGCAATGTCGAAGTCGTGGCCAAGTGCTCGGGCGATGAGACCGGTAGATTCGAGAAGACCAACGTGGCCGATTTTTCCATGTGCCTTCAGCTCTTCAAATTCGCTGACTTCCAGGCCTGCTCCGAGTTTCAACTGTAACTGTTTGCGGCGGCGTAGAGTGTTCACAATACGCGTAGCTTCAATGGAACGCACCTCAACGCATGGACGAAGCATTATCGCGGGTAGCAGATCAAGGACGAAGCCAGGATTTACACCGGTGCCGACCACCGTAACGCCGGCTGCTTTGGAGGCAGCGTCAAGTTCCGCGTAGATCTGTGGACTCTGGAGTTTGGGATAGGCCAACTCCTCTGATGTGGCCACGACGTTTACTCCTGAGTCGATGAGTTTCTCGAGATCTGTACGAATGTCGGGTAGGTGAGAAGCGGTACAGAGTGCGGCAACATCCCATTCAGCCGCTGCAAGTGCCTCATCAAGCGAGCCATAGATAAGCGCGTCTTCTGGTACACCAGGGACTATATCTACGAGGCGTTGGCCAGCCATAGTTGGGTTACTATCCACAGCCCCGGCTGGGATTGCAGTATTGCGTGAGAGGCAGGCCTTGATGACTGCTTGACCGATCGTGCTGACACCAATGTGGAGGCTTTTGAGCATGGTTAGTCCTTCCTTGCAGCTCAGAATTACGATCTGATGAGAGTACGTGAAATCCGCCCTAAGGGGTTGACACGTGGTTGCGGTTGCGCTATCATAATCGCCCAGAGAGATGGCGGGTAGTCTAGGGGTAAGACGACTGACTCTGGATCAGTAGATCGAAGGTTCGAATCCTTCCCCGCCAGCCATTTTGTATGAAAGCGGATGACAAATGTCATCCGCTTTTTCGCTTGTGCAGCCAGTGTCACCTGCATTTATCGAAATTCAGCTTTTACATTTTCCTCAAAGTACTGCTTCCTTATTGCCTTACCCACCGCCCATGGCGCAGCCGTTCGTCTTCAATCTGCACCACATAGTCACAGAGCACACATCTGTCTGATCATATGATTAGGTTTTGAAAAATTGGATATAATACTATTGACAGTAGTAGACATCCTCTGTATACTTGCATACGATGGCATGTAGTAGAAAGCAGCACTCGCTGATGTTGGCGCTGCATATGAGGTGCAGGCCAACAGGAGAATAGGAGGGGCTGAGATGAGGAATAGCCAGCTTTTGATGGGAGTAGTGCTGACGTTGCTGCTTGCTAGTGTTCCGCTGGGAGCCTATGCTGATGGGCGACGCTCTGACCAACGTCGGGATCGCGATCGGTATCTCTATCAGCATCTCCACAACGACCAGCACCGTGATTGGCGCTGTAGTGAATGCCAGGAAGCATATCGAGATGGACGTGACAACTGGTACGGAGATCGCTTTGACCTCATCTGTACTCGTTGCAGAGCTCACTATAACGCTGGACAGTATCGATGCAATCGTTGTGGCTCTCTTGTGCCGTTTGTTGCTTGGTCAGGCGGCCGCCAGCACAATCGTCCACCGGGTATTTACTTCTATAAGGACAAGGTCGGTATGTACCCGCTGGTAGGGGGGACATATTTGTCAACTGAGCGAAAATTTGCAGAGAAGCGTTATATTGACAGACCAAGTTA
>CAYSRY010000051.1:0-1542 GCA_964433395.1 uncultured Armatimonadia bacterium
TTTCTACCGCTATAATATCATTTAATATATATTACTACTGTAGCTCTGGCCGCGACGTCCTCACCTTTTCAGTATCACTTTTTCCTCTGTAAGTATCCGTTTCGCGTGCTCAATCGCCTTCCTTCGTGCCACTATAATTCGATGCGTAACACGCTTTCCCACCCACATCACCATCGTCTCACTCGCCCCCTCCCTCTACGGCTTGCAGAAAATGTCAATCTCGGGTAATCTTAGCAGTTAACCATCGTGTACACTGCATCAAGCTGTCGCGGACACTGCGGCACTGGAGTCTCAGATGAATCTGCGCGTCCGGCGTTCACAACTTGAGGGTAGCTCGGCAATGCCCGGGTCGAAGTCTCATACGATCCGCGCGCTGGTCATAGCCGGACTTGCCGAAGGCGAAAGCCGCCTGATAGCACCGCTCGTTTCGGCCGATACAGACGCGGCAGTACAGACGATGCGGCAATTCGGCGCTGGCATTGCGCGGGCGGGAAACGACCTCATCGTTGCGGGCGTAGCCGGGCACCCGATTGCCCCCACCAAGCCGGTGGACGTGGGCAATTCGGGGACGACACTGTATATTGCGGCGGTGACTGCGGCTCTGGCCGACGGCACCACGGTGATGACCGGTGATGAGCAGATACAGGCCCGGCCAATACAGGCACTGCTGGACGCGATATGCGATCTCGGCGCTGATGCGAAAGCAATTCAGGGAAACGGTTGCGCTCCAGTGGAAATTTCCGGTCCATTGCAGGGCGGGCGAACATCGATCGCGTGCCCGACGTCACAGTATCTCACGGCGCTGCTTTTGAATTGCCCGCTGGCCGCAGGTGAGACGGAGATAGATGTACCGCTGCTGCATGAGCGACCCTACGTGGAAATGACGCTGGATTGGCTGGCCCGGCAGGGAATCATCTGGGAATCCGACGGTCTTGAACATTTTCGCATTCCCGGCGGGCAGAAATATAACGCTTTTGAGCAGCACATTCCGGCCGATTTTTCGTCCGCTACTTTTTTTATGTGCGCAGCGGCAGTGACCGGCTGTGAGCTGACCCTGACGGGACTGGATATGCAGGACCCGCAGGGAGATAAGGCAGTTGTGGAGATGCTGCGGGCAATGGGCGCGGAGATCGAAGTGGACGGTCTGGAAATGACAATCCGCGGAGGAAATCTGCAAGGGTGCGAGCTGGATCTCAATGCAACGCCCGACGCCCTGCCAGCACTTGCAGTGGCTGCGTGTTTTGCTGAAGGTGAGACGCTGCTGGGGAACGTTCCTCAGGCGCGACTGAAAGAGACCGACCGGCTGGCAGTCATGGCGGCAGAGCTGTCGAAAATGGGGGCGGATGTGACAGAGCTCCCGGATGGCCTCATCATTCGCAAAAGTGAGCTGCACGGTGCGTGCGTCAATGGCCATGGAGACCACAGAGTTGTGATGTCGCTGGCGATCGCGGGCATGAGCGCAGAAGGCGATACGATGATTTCAACGGCCGAATCGGTGGCCGTTACTTTTCCAAACTTTGTAGAACTGATGCAACGGCTGGG
>CAYSRY010000051.1:1552-15489 GCA_964433395.1 uncultured Armatimonadia bacterium
CAGGTTGACACGCCGTAGCAGAGATGGGCTCGGTGCGCCAGCCCGTCGCAGACGTGCCACCCCAATACGTCCAGGAGGAGATCGAAATGTTAGGCAATACGTTCGGCAGAATGTTCAGAGTGACTACGTGCGGGGAATCGTACGGTGGCGGCCTCGCTACAATATGCGATGGCGTTCCTCCCGGGTTAGAGCTTTGCGACGCTGACGTGCAGGCGGAATTGGACAAGCGTCGCCCCGGCCAGAGCGAGATAGATTCGCCTCGTCAAGAGACCGATCAGGTCAAAATCTTTGCCGGCTTGCGCGACGGTTTCACGACCGGCGCTCCCGTGGGCATGATCATCTATAACGTCGACACGATGCCTCAGCACGTGAAGGAATATGAGGACGTTAAGGATCTCATTCGCCCTGGTCATGCGGAATATACATATCGCTGCAAATACGGCGATTACACCGACTGGTGCGGCGCAGGCCGAGCCAGTGGACGCGAAACCGCGGGCCGTGTGTCTGCCGGGGCAGTCGCGAAGAAGATTCTTGACCGTGAAGGCATCGGCATCGTGGCCTATGTGACGCAACTGATGGATATTGAGGCCAATGTCGAAGGCATGGGCTATGAGGAGCTTGCAGAAAACTCGCTGAAAAATGAAATATTCTGCCCAGACCTCTCAGCCGCCGAGAAGATGATCGGGCTCACCCGCCAGATCAAAGCTGAAGGGGATACTGTGGGTGGCGTCGTTGAGATCAAGGCATTCAATGTTCCTCCGGGTCTTGGCGAACCAGTCTTTGACAAACTCAGCGCCGACCTCGCCAAGGGACTTATGAGCATTCCCGCAGTCAAGGGCTGCGAAATCGGCGCCGGCTTCCGAAGTGGCCTCATGCGTGGTTCGGAGTGCAATGACATCCCGTATATGGAGGATGGCAAAATACGCTTCCGGACAAATAATTCCGGCGGGATAGACGGCGGCATTTCGAACGGCGAAGACATCGTCGTGCGGATAGCCGTCAAGCCGACTTCCACCATCTCAATCGCGCAACAGACAGTGGACATGGCAAAGATGGAAGAGGCGACACTGGAAGCCATAACGCGTCGAGATGCGACCATTTGCGGCCGCATGTGCGCAGTTGCCGCAGCTATGGCGCGAATTACAGTTCTCGACCATCTGATGATGTGGCGCGGCTATGATGCCATATCAGGCATCGAACATAAACTGGGCTGGTAGAGAATCGCACACAATCAGCAGGGATGATACTACCGACGGGCTGGCTGAAAAGTCAGCCCGTTTCGTATGTGGGCAAGGAATCCACTTTCTGCAAGGAGAATTGTTGCATGGTCTCAGTGAGGGAGGGTTCCGATGGAAAGATTCATTGTAGTTGGTTGCGGCTCAATAGGCGAACGACATATTCGGTGTCTGAGGAGTTGCGAAGGCGTTCGTGTGACGCCCTGTGATCCTCGGGATGAGCGGCTTGCGCAGATGCAGGAGCTTTACGGCACCGAACCTGGCCTGACAGATTATGCAGATGCAAATCTGGATGATTTTGACGGAGTTCTCATCTGCACCCCGAGCGACCAGCACATTCCGCAAGCGCTGCGAGCAGTTGAGAGCGGCTGCCACGTATTTGTGGAGAAGCCAATTTCTGTTACCATCGATGGCGTCGATGGGCTGCTTGCCGCAGCGCGGGAGCGGAATCTGGTCGTCCAGGTTGGATACGTTCTGCGGCATAATCCGCACATTCGCGAAGCGCATGACGCGATTGCCGGCGGGCGCATCGGTCGCGTACATATGGCCGACGTGTGCGTGGGTTCATATATCCCGGATTTTCGCCCAGACTATCGCAATCTGTACTGGGCGAAACGGGCGACAGGCGGCGGCGTGCTCTATGACGCGAGCCACGAACTTGATCTGGTGAACTGGCTTGCTGGCCCAATACGAGAAGTAGCGTGCTTTGCGGACCATTTTATGCTCGATGTAGATGGCAATGTCGATGACGGCGCAGCACTGGTAATGAGAACGGAAGCAGGCGCAATTGTCAGCCTGATGTGCGCAGATATGCAGAGGAACTACAAGCGCGGAGGCCAGATTGTCGGTTCGCAGGGCACCGTTGAATACAGCTACGATGAGAACCGCGTGTCCATCTATGACGCAGAAACGCGCGCATGGACCCATCGCACAAAAGTTTATGACAGAGACGCATTCTATATCAATCAGATGCAGGATTTCGTCGGGGCGGTCCGCGGCGAACACGCGCCATTGGTAAGCGGAGAGGATGGAAAGCGCGCCTTAGCCACCGCACTGGCTGGCTACGTGGCGAGTGATGAACGACGCATCGTGTCATTGTCCGAAGTCAACGGCTGAACGAATACGCGCCTCACAAAGTGACTGAAACCAGGGAGCTCACGGGGAGCATCGCGCTTCAGGAGACATCTTTTGGCGACCGAGAAGATATTTGATTTCAGCGACAATGAAGACGGGCGCCCGGCCATTTCGGCGCGGGCAGTCACGGTTGGCCTTATTGGTGTCGTCGTAGTAGGCCTCGGATTTCCGTATGCGAATCTGGTAGTGCAGGGGACGCGCCCTGCGAATACTGCGCTGCCTTTCGGGGTCGTCTTTCTTTTCCTGATTCTGGTGGGTCTGCTCAATCCGCTGGTGGGCCTTATCAAGAGAAAAGCGCGTCTGGGGCGCCGCGAATTGATGGTAGTGTTCATCATGCTGCTCGTGGCCGCTGCGGTCCCGACCTGGGGCATGATTGGCCAGCTTCTGCCGATTATATCGGGCGGGAAATACTATGCCACCCCGTCAAATCGGTGGGACACAGAGATATTGCCCCTCCTGCCTGACTGGGCAGTTATTAAGGATGCCGAAGCAGTAGCCGACTTCTATGAAGGACTTCCGCGTGGAGCTGCGATTCCGTGGAACGTCTGGATTGTACCGGTCATCTCGTGGTTTGTTTTTATCGCAGGTCTGTATGCGGCGACACTCGGGGTTACGCTTCTATTTCACGATCATTGGAGCGAGCACGAGAAGCTGGTGTATCCGCTGATGCGGCTACCGATTGAAATGGTGCGCGGCGTCACGGGCGACCATATCGTCGGCGACCTGTTCAATAACAAGCTGATGTGGATCGGCTTTGCGGTGACCTTTTTCGCAAGCTCATACATGGCATTTCACATTTATGCAAAGATGCTGCCAGTTCTGCAACTGCGCAACAGTCTGACTATACCACTGCAAACCGAGAATATTCTTATCCGCCTGTGGATAAATCCATCCGTCATAGCGTTCAGCTATCTGATTCACACAGACTTGGCTTTCAGCCTGTGGTTTTTCTCGCTTTTCACGCAATTCGAAAACCCTCTGATGCGTATCTGGGGCATCGGGCTGGGCACGGCAGAGGTCTACGGCGCAGGGACACCCGCTATCTCAAATCAAACCATGGGCGCGATGATCGTACTCGTGCTTTACGGTTTGTATACCGCTCGCACGCCGATTGCAGCGATTTTTCGCGCAGCATTTTCCGGCAGACCAGCAGATACCAACAAAGTCGGGGTCGCTTCGCCACACGTCATCGTATTCTGCCTGCTCTTCGGTTTTACCGTAATGATTGGCTGGCTCTATCTTGCTGGTATGAACGCACTGAGCATCGCATTCTTCCTGTTCGGCGCATTTGTTACGTTCATAGCCCTCACGCGGGCTACAATCCAGGGAGGCGTTCCTGTTTCGCGGGCAGCTCTTATACCGCAATCGTTCGCGACATCAATACTCGGAAGCCGCTTCGTCGGCCCCACAGGACTGGCAGTGCTCGGCCTGACGTTCGTGTGGGTGGCTGACATCCGCGTATTCATGATGCCCTTCACCGCACATGCAGCGAAGCTGTGGACTGAAATCAAAGGTAAGCAGCACGGCTTCGTTCCGATCGTCGTGGTGTCGATTGCCCTCTGTGCGCTACTGGCAACAGGCTTCACCATCTATAAGGGGTATGACGAAGGGGCGGTGTGGCTAAGCAGCTGGCTGTTTAACGGGTGCCCGCAACGCGCATATATGTTTGCAGAAGCAAACATTGAGGAGATGCAGGGGCCCAGTTTTGCCAAGATGATATTTCTCGGCATCGGCGGCGCTGTGATGTGGCTGCTGACTGTATTGCATTATGAGTTTCCGAGATGGCCACTTCATCCGCTGGGCTTTGCAATAGGTCCGACGCAGCCGGTGGTCGACCTGTGGTTCTCAATTTTCATCGGATGGCTCATCAAGACAACAGTCCTGCATCTTGGAGGCTATCGCGCTTTCCGCGTCGCAATAATGATATTCTTGGGGATGATTCTCGGCCAGTTCGCCGCATCCGGCCTGTGGGCCATCATAGATGCAGTTACCGGTGTGCAAGAAAATATGATCTACGTATACTGAGCAATACAGCATTACATATTGAGAGGTGCCTGATGCAATACCCTGTCATTGATGAAACAACCCGTATCGCCCGCCTTGAGCCCCCAACCAAGCGCGTGCGCGCCGTACTCGACACAGATACGTACAACGAGATTGACGACCAGTTCGCGCTCGCCTACGCTCTTTTGTCACCGGCGCATATTGACCTGGAAGCGGTCTATGCGGCACCATTTCACAATTCCAACTCAACGGGCCCCGAGGATGGCATGGAGAAGAGCTACGAGGAGATTCTGCGGCTGCTCCGGTGGCTTGAGCAGGAGGCAGAAGGCTTTGCCTTTCGTGGTTCTCGCAGCTATCTTCCGGCAGCGGAAGAGCCGGTGGCGAGTCCCGCAACTGAGGATCTGATAACTCGAGCAATGAAGGATAGTGAAGAGCCTCTGTACGTAGCAGCCATCGGTGCGATTACCAACGTGGCCTCGGCAATCCTCATTGAGCCGGAAATCATCAATCGAATTGTTGTCGTGTGGCTGGGCGGGCACCCGACCTATTGGCCGAACACATTGGAGTTCAATCTGATGCAGGATCTGCACGCGGCGCGAGTCATTCTGGATTCGGGTGTGCCATTTGTGCAGATCCCATGTAAGAACGTCGCGGAACATCTGCGCACAACAGTTGCCGAGCTTGAGACGTATCTTCTCGGGCATTCGGATCTGTGCGACTATCTGGTGGACATTGTTCGGGGATACAGTGGCGAACACTTCGCATGGTCCAAGGTTATCTGGGATATTTCCGCTATCGCATGGCTCATCAATGCAGACTGGGTTCCGAGCACGCTGCGACACTCCCCCATTCTGACGGACCAAGTCACGTGGTCACGCGACACGCGTCGGCATTTTGTACGCATAGCTGACAACTGCAACCGCGACGCGATCTTCGGGGATGTCTTCAGAAAATTGCGCGGGGAATAAGCATATTGCTGTGAGCGCAAGAGTGGAGGAGGCTCAGTTGAGCCTCCTCTCTATTTTGTTCACGTAGGCATCCATATCGAATTTGCGTTCCAGTCCAGCTGCATTCATATAGCGCACAGTTCCAAAAATTGAGCGTTCTTTCCACGGTCGGTCATGCTTTCCAAAGCACCAGGCAATGCCCGCAAATGAGTTGGGATCGCGGCCATCAAGTTCGTAACGGTTATTGAGATAAACGAGCGCGGCAAACGCATCTTCGGGTGAAGCCGACCATTCGATGACCTTCTTCCCCCAATACATCCGCATGTAATTGTGCATTTTGCCAGTGGTTACCATTTCCATCTGCGCAGCGTTCCAATACGGGTCATGCGTGCGTGCATGCTCCAATTCATCCAGCGAGTAGTCATATTCGCGCGCGTCATGTGCATGAGCCGCCAATGTCTTCCTCGTCCATTCGGGGAGGCACGCGAAACTGTCATATTTGGTGTTGAAACGCACAAAATTCATGCTCAGTTCGCGCCGGACTATGAGTTGCTCAATGTAGGCGTCGACGGATGGGCTACCGGTATTGATAATCTGCAATGCTATTTCTATGGGGGAAATCTGGCCAAAATGCAGATATGGGCTCATGTTTGAGACCCAGTCGAGTGAGGGATCGTTCCTCATTCCATCGTATTGGTCCAACCGATGTGCGATGAAATCATCCAGCAGGCGCCTGGCCTGCGAGGCCCCACCCACAAAAGCGTCGACAGGTCTGGTACTGTGGTCGATACTGAGTACAGCGAGATTCGCCTGCACGTCTGCGGGGTCAAGGCCTGTGAACTCCATGTCTGACGAAGTATGCTTCAGGCGTGTGAGTGAAAGAGGTCTCAGGTAGTCGAACATGACACGGTGGATTTTTGGACGTATGGTGCGAGCCGCGTATTCTTCCTTATCGGATGTGGAATCGACGGGGACAACAACATCGCTTTCAACCTGCACACAATGGCATGTCAGCTCGACAGCCACCGCATCACGCCATTGGCGCTGGGTGCGCAGATAGCCGCAATCGACGACCACTGCCGCTGCTTGTGCCGCCATTTTCGTGACGACCTCAACAGGTTGCCCCAAACGGAGCACGAGACGAATTCCGCGTTCGCGCAAGTTGTCAGCGACCTCGGCAATTCCCTGCAGCATAAACTGGTAGTGGCGGAGATTTGCCTCGGGAAATGCAGGCGTGAGGCAGAATAATACGACGAGCGGCAGGCCAAGTTCGTTGGCCTGCCGCACCGCATACTCAAGAGCATGGTTGAAGTCAACGCGCTGTGACGCCTGCATCCAGTACAGCACATAGCGTCCTTCGCGCACAGGGCGATCGTTCAGGTCCCGGATCCGATCCGGGTGGATCATTTTGCCTCTTCTTCTGTCGCAAGCCCGACAGTTGACTCGCGTACCTGGCTCACTGTGTTGCCGGCCAGGAACGATTTGACATTGTCAATCGTTGTTGCCAAAATTCTCTGAAGCGCCTCCTGACTGTAGAATGCAATGTGAGGCGTGATAATGACTTTCGGATGGTGCATAAGTTTGTATGAATCCACCACCATGAAAAGATCAGCAGGCGACACGGTATCGTCTTCGAGCAGTACGCGATCTTCAGTGATCACTTCTTCACACTCGAGAACATCGAGAGCCGCCCCGGCGAGTCTGTTGCTGTTCAGCGCATCGAGCAGCGCAGCGCTGTCAACTACTCCACCTCGTGAAGTATTGATGATGACTGCACTCGGTTTCATAAGCGCAAGCTTCCCGGCATCAACAAGGTGATACGTCGACGGCAGCAGAGGGGTATGGATGGTCAACACATCAGCTTCACTCAGTACGGTCTCAAGATCGGCATACTCAAATGTCAGGACCTCAGCCATCAGCCGCTGCGGACGCACATCGTAGACAAGCACCCGCATATTGAGTGCCCGTGCCATGCGGATAACGTGGAGACCAATACTGCCGGCTCCAATGAGCCCCAACGTCTTGCCATACAGGTCAAAGCCGCGCAAGCCATCGGTGGAGAAATCGCCGCGTTTCGCCCTGTCGACAGCCTGGTAGATATTTCGCGAGAGTGCGAGAATAAGACCAAACGTATGCTCTGCCACCGTATTTTCACCGTATCTCGGGACATTGCACACCGTGATGCCGCGCTCATTGCATGCTGCAACATCGATTCGATCATACCCAGTCGAGCGATTGGTGATGAGCTTAAGATTTGGGCAGCTGTCGAGCAGCTTTGCATCTACTGTGGATCCGATGAAACACGACAGCACCTGCACAGCCTTACGATCCTTGGCGGAGAGCTCCTCGGCCAGCCCATCAACAAATGAATAATCCCAGCCGGCTGCTTTGGACTGCTCCGTCAGGTAATCATGTTCCCAGCTGCTTGCTTCGGCCCAGATGACCTTGGTCCGTTCACTTTTTGCCACGGTCTCTTTCTCTTCAGTCATATGAAAGTCTCCAGTCAGTGAATATGAGAGATGCTACAGTCATTTTCACAGTCCATGATACTTTTATTGGCGATGTGCCCCACAATCTCCTTCAACAAAGGTGTTCAACGCTATTTACAGATGCAGACCACGCAATAAGCATTGTCTGGTGATGTCCCCAGGCATCATCGTATCACTGCCGGAAGCTATGACAGACGCACATTCCATAGGTTGCTGCATCCTGAATATATTCGGCTGCAATACTGTACGGCTATCATGGGAATACGCTTGTTGCTGATATGCAAATTCGAGCAGTTATGGCTGGAGGAAACCATCAGGGTGCGGAAGAATTGTCTCGTTGAGGTGATTGCAATGAGTGATCAACAGAACGTCAGAGCTATTCATGAGCTCTACAACATTACAGGCAAAATCGCACTGGTTACTGGAGGATATGGGCTCTATGGGCGGTGGCTATCACAGACAATGGCCGAGGCCGGAGCGCACACGATCATAGCATCGCGGAATCTGGCACAATGCGAAGCATATGCAGCAGAACTCCGTGAGGCCGGCTACAGCGCGAGCGGGGCGGAACTCGATCAGGGATGCGAGGAGTCCATAATTGCTCTGCGCGATTATATCGACGCGGAGTTTGGGCAACTCGATATCTTTGTGAACAACGCAGTGGGCCGCTTCCCGGTGGATGATCTGCTTAAGACGGAAACGAATTACTGGCCAGATTATATGCAGGTCAATGCGACAGGTGTGCTGCTCATAAGCAAACACATTGGCAAATACATGTATGATGCTGGCAGCGGCTCGATCATCAACATCTCGTCCATCTATGGCCTTGTTGGACCGACATTTCCGATATATCAGGGCTCTCCTGTGATTTCTCCTGCGGAATATGCATTCGTCAAGGGTGGCATGACCAACCTGACGCGCTACATGGCAACCCTACTCGCCCCCAAAGTCCGCGTAAACGCAATCGCGCCAGGGGGGCTTGAGAGTGGTCAGGACTGGACTTTCCGCGAGAAATACCTCGCGCACTGCCCGCTGGCACGGCTTGCCGGCCCGGAGGACATAAAGGGCCCCGCGCTCTTCCTCGCCTCAGATGCGGCACAATATGTAACGGGCCAGATAATCGCGGTAGATGGCGGCTGGACGGCCTGGTAACGGCGCATCACTCGACAGCCGACAGCAAAAACCGGGACCATCCAAAGGTCCCGGTTTATTGTTCCATGGAGTAGTGCAACAACTACCGCAGATCGGAAACGTACCACTGATCGTCATGCTTCACAAGAATGAGTTCACCAACCCGTGCACCTTCCAGTGTAGCCGTGGCGGTGTCACCCTGCTCAGTAACACTTACGACTTTCGACGCGCGCGGGAAATGCGTCTTCCAGTACCCCAATTCGGTTGCGCGTTTCTCTTCGAACTTCGATTCTTGAATGATGAGATCCTTTTGAGCTTTGCCAAATGTGTCCCAGTCTGGATTCTGCTGTTTGCAGTACGTAATGTAATCCCAGTAGCCCGCCGCAGTTGTGGTGTCACCTTTGCCCATCGCAGAGACAAACGCCTGTGCTACCGCATGCGGTCCCTGTTTGCCACAACCGGTCAGCACGCCCGCGAGTGCCAACACAAGCAGCGCTCCACTACAGACATGTGCAGATTTCATCACGCCCCACCCTTCAGAGCCGCGAAGTACATCCGGTCACTGCGCGGGGTAACCGCTCGGAATGTGAATGCCGAGTAGACCTCAAACGCTTTGAACCCGGCCATGCGCAACATGCTGAGGACTTCGTCGGCCTCATAAGCGCGCTGGTAATGCGTTTCCCGGAAATGCTTCTGTCCGGCAACGCCATTCCAGTAGAAGAGCATATCGACTTTGCAGATTCGTGTTTTCGGGTTCCAGTGCGCCTCCCAGCTATACTGCAGTGGATCGTCCGAGTTCAGATTGCTCTGCGTAAACAACCCGATCGCCAGCGCATATTCTGTGTTCATATCGAAGACGAAGAGGCCGCCCGGCTTCAGAATTCGGTGCGCGTCAGTCAGTGCTTCAGCGAGCTTTTCCGGCTGCAAAATATAGTTGAGGCTGTCGTAAAGACAGACGATAAGATCGAAAGAATCGTCGGCAATGCTCATCTGTGAGGCATCACACACGAGGGCTCTCAGTGGTGGCTGCTGCCTGGCGCATGCACGTACCATCGGCTCAGAGAGGTCTGCCCCCAATACCTTATACCCTCGCTTCACCATTTCACTCCCGACACGCCCAGTGCCACATGCGAGGTCAAGCACGGTTGCGGGTCTGTGCTGCCAGCGACGAAGTATGCGCTCAATATACTCAACCCAGCCGGCATAGGGAACGGTGCGCATCAATTCGTCGTAATAGGCGGCAACTCCGTCAAACTCTCCTTGCCCGGGGCGGGTAAACTCGTCAGTTGTGTGTCCGTGCTGCATCATTTAGAATCCACAGCCCCCAATTCTCTTTCATCCCGCCAGCAGGTATTTAGCCTCCCAGTTGGATATATTTCATCACGGTCTGCTGGCGCGGCAGGTCAAGACGGAATTCGTCTCCATATTCGCCCTCTGGCCAAGTAATGCGAATGGCAACCATGAAACGATTTTTTCGTTCGGCCGATGCCCCCGTAATTCGGCCTTTGAGCGGGACGTTCAGTGTCTCCCCCGGTCCGAGTGTTTTGGCCACTCGCCGTTTGCCGCCAGTTGCCTCGATATTCGGTGTGTCAAGCACAGTGATCTGAATATCGCGCAATTCCTTTTTTGAGAGGTTCTCTATGGACAGCCGCGCGATAAACTGCGCACTGTTGCGTTCGACTTTCTCAAGTGTACATTTGATTGGGTACACCTGCCAGTTGTTGCGCACAGTTGTGAATGCAGCGGCCCCGGCAAGAGCCCATTCGGTTCCCGGATACGGTCCTCGCGAACCCCATGTTGAGACTCGGCTGATGTCATGGAAGAATGCGCCTTTGGTCGGTTCATCCCCCGGAGAAAACATCTGGTGCGCGGTGACGATGCGGCTGTAGAACTCCTCGGGTGCAGCAGGCACCCGGGTTCGCTGATGCCATACATCGTCGACCTGATCACCAACGGCAGTGTTGACCTGTCCAGGCCGCAGATATGTATTCCAATCTTTGGCCATCGTGTCGAACATGGGGCGTCCATCAACCTGATAAAGCATAGGTGCCAGTAACGTGACCCCCGCATCTGTGAACATGAGGGGATCCTGGCCATGCTGCTTACCATGCTGCCAGCTCAGAACAAAAATCCAGATTGGTTTCGTACCCTTCGATCGTTCCCGGATTGCGCGCA
The DNA here is from genome assembly GCA_964433395.1 of uncultured Armatimonadia bacterium. Taxonomy (GTDB): domain Bacteria; phylum Armatimonadota; class Zipacnadia; order Zipacnadales; family UBA11051; genus UBA11051. Next base: position 12,668 of record CAYSRY010000051.1, read on the forward strand.
GAATCTGCGCCCCTCTGTGCGCCCGCCACCAGTTCCACGCATCGTAGAATTGTGGATATTTCTGCCAACCCCTGCTTTCAATCCTGTTCGCAGCGAAGAGCATCCGCTTGTTGTGACTCATGCTCTCCCAGTTATCAGGCAACGCGACAGGCATCTCCTCAGCGAGCTTGTCAATGACTTCATAGCCGCCTCTGTCGGTTCGGAAATAGTCGAATCCGACATAGTCGACACCTTCTATCTGCTCCATATCGGCAACGAATCTGGCCAGATGAGAGATACGGCGATCATCAAGCAGCGATATAAACTCTCGCTCAGACGTTTGCCCTGAACTCCGGCTTATATCCATTGCATATTGATATGGCGGTTTGCCTGTGTTCGTTTTGGGATATGTCCCATAAGCGACAGCCCACACACCAAATTTCAGACCGCGCCGGTGCGCCTCCGCAGCCAACTTTGGAATGACGTCGAGGTTCGAAGTTTTGAACGGTTGCTCCATCGACAGTTTTTCGGAGTCATAGACTTGCGTCACCGCTCCGCGGAACCAGAATGTATCGGCTCCGATGTACTCAGCCCAATCAAACATGGTCTTCCAGTCGCCGATTTTTCCATTGGGGCCTCGAATATCGGTAGCACGAAAATTAGGTTCCCAAGTGGCTATACAGGTGCCTGGTTTGACGTCATCACGTTCACGCGCGACGATCTCAAAGCGTGCTCGGGCTACACACCATGTTTTGCCTTCGATGCCAGAGGGCTCTTCCTCTTCCTGTTCGCGGCGCTGTTCTTCGGCGACCCATGTCCAGTCGGCGGGCTTCTCCATCTGCATTCTGGCCTCAGCGATGTAGATCCCGGGTTCAGCATTCCATGGTACGGGCCAATACGTGGCGTACTGCCTGGTTTTGGGATCGTACTTCAGCCGCACCTGGTCGATATCTGCTATTGTTGTGACGGTCTTTCCATTGTGGGTGATAGTTACGGCGGGGTCTTCCGCGGCTACCGTCGGGTTGCCGTGACTGTCAACAAGTGCAGCCTCAAGCCGAATGAGTGCGTATCGATAGTATCTGGGGCTTTTCGTTGTGAGCTCAAGCGGGAAAATCGCAGTGGGGCCATCTGCCGTTACTCCACGACCTCCCCGACTGATCCAACTGCCGAGAGGTCCGCGAAAGGCAACAATGACGATGAACAACGAAAGCACCACAACAAGCAAGCAGCAACAGGTGGACCGCTGCCTGCTCTGTCTCTCACGTCGCAGGCTCTTCGGTGACCGTTGGCTCATTATGCGAACAGATTCATGACGCATATTCGATAGGATTCACTCGTGTACGACGGTATCAGGGCCTGTATACAACAACCCACGACTTTTCGCGGGAGGGGTTGCCCTGGTGCTGAAGTCGTATGTTATTCGCGCCTTCGCGAAGTGTAGTGTGGATAACGATCTGGCCGGTCTCATGGTCAGTGCTGACGCGCGGCTTACGCCCGCCTTCGACCGTCAGCCTGTCCGCGTCTACATCACTGTCTCCCAGTTCTGCTCGCAACTCAACATCTGGTTTGCGCATGATTTTCCCGAGAGCTGGTGACATGTTATTGAGGCGCAGCGGCTCCTGGGCAAGCCACGTTTTGAACGTCCTGAGCGAGTTGTCACGGACCACTATTTGCCGGGGCAGTGCAAAACAGTTGGAAGCCGCATAGGCTGGTCCCCGATCAATAGAGAATGCTGTCCTGTACCCTGCATCCTTGGCGGCAGACATGACGGTTTCGTCATATGTCCCATAGGGATATGCGAATGCGCCTATCATAAACCCTAGCGATTCTTCGATAACTCGCTTCGATTCGCGGAGCTCGCTGGTGATTTTCGCATGATGCTCTTCTGCTGTCATATCGCCGCGTTTGACAAGATTGACATGGCCTCGAGTGTGCGAACCAATCTCATAACCCTTGTTGTGAAGTTCGGCAAGCTGTTCCCAGTTCATATGGCCGGTCCCACCGATACTGTTCGTGATGACAAACATCGTCGCGGTGAAGCCATATTTATCAAGAATTGGCACAGCTGTCTCATAGACCGAGAGATTGCCATCGTCAAATGTGATGATAACTGACTTTTCGGGGATATCTTTGTCCCCATCCAAGTAATCAGCAAGCTGCTGGCACGAGATACTCTGAAAACCGGCATCTTTGAGCACACTCATCTGTGCTTTGAAATCATCAGTACAACTGAAGTATGAGTTCTGCGTATCGGGTTCAACACCATGATAACAGAAGACATGAACAGTGCGATCTGGCAGCGGCACTTTTGCTGCTTGCTGCGTAACCGCAACACTGCCCGCGTCCTGTCTTCTGCATCCTGCCCCCGCTGCCGAGAGAATCAGCACACCAGTTACAAGCAGAGCAGCTAGCAGATGCCTCAGCATGGGTCCTCCCCGGGAGTTCAGAGGCCAAGCATCTCTGCAGTGGCAGCCGCCGCCGTACGGAATGCGCCGACCACGCGCTCAACCTCTGCCTCCGTTATGAGTGCAGGCGGCTCAAGGCGGACAACTTTTGGCTGGTTAAGCGTAAACGCCGTAAGAATGCGTTCAGCGACGAGGCCGGAGATAACAAGGCTGGCAATGTCGCTTTCCGCGAATTCCACGCCCACAAGCAAACCGCGGCCGCGAACTCCACTAATAACATTTCCAAATTCCTCAGCGACCTCAGTGATTCCTTCCAGCAGCTGCGCTCCCCGGATTGCGCACAGCTCGGGGATATTCAGCTCCTCCATGAGTTCAACCGCAGCAATCGCTGCTCGACATGCCAGAGGATTGCCGCCAAACGTGCTTGTGTGCACATAG
>CAYSRY010000052.1:0-15270 GCA_964433395.1 uncultured Armatimonadia bacterium
CGAATATTACAAAATCAATGGTGTCGAACTCGGAGAGTTCGGCTGCCGTGCGCTCATGGCCGGCACGATGGGCATTCCCACGATCCTCGTCACCGGATGCGATGTCACATTTGACGAAGCCCGCGACCTGATTCCCAACATTGTTGGCGCAGAGGTTAAAAAATCCCTCGGCCGCGAGCTTGCCCTCCATCTTTCACACCAGGCCGCATGTGAGCTCATCCGCGAAAAAGCTGCCGAAGCATGCGCCAAAATCGACGAAATCAAACCGTACTTCTTCTCCGGCCCCTACACTCAGGAGATACGCATGCTCGAAGGCAGCAGTATTCAGGGCCTCCTCGACGCAGGCGCCGAATTCTGCGATCCGAGGACAGTTCGCCTCCACAGCGATTGCATCTGCGACCTCCGCATATAGCCTTCATCAAGCAAAAAGTAAGAAGCGCCCGGCATATGCCGGGCGCTTCTTATATCTCGCTGCTATCCATCAATTTCTACTGTTCTATAGCTTTGGTTGGACAAGCCTTCGCCCCTTTGGCGACCGAGGCTGCCGGAGCGCCGGGCTTCACTTGCGCCTTCCCGGTCTCAGCATTCATCTTAAAAGCATCTGGCGCCTTGCGAACACAAATTCCGCAACCGATGCATTTTTCCTGATTCACGCACGGCTTGGAAGCATCGGCGCACACATCCGCGGATGGACAAGTGGCTTGCGCCGCACATGGAGCCTCATTAGCCACCGGACACCCTGCCGGCTTTGCCTCACACGCGTTACAGTTTCCGCCACAGTCCTTACACTCGCCGGTGCATTCGTCACAGTTTCCATTACAATCCTGCTTACACTCTGCGACGTCGGCCTTACAGCCGGCGCCCGCATCCGGCGCGCCCGCACTTGGACATGCCCAGCAATTACTGCCGCCATCGCCAGCCGGCGTGGCAGCGCTGCTGCTATTCAATGCGGTCCAGCCTGCGGCGACGATCACAAGTGCCAGCACAACCACGAGCAGGCCCTTAGTTGACACTATCTTCATCCAGTTCACTCCCAATTCATATGGATAGACTGCGACCGCAATAACTGGGCCGCGGTACTTTAGTCCAGCGAACGCATTGACGTTTGCTTTCCGCCACAGGTTCATATTCTTCTATGCAGGTTTTCAGAGTCTCACCGTGGAAATTCTCTCGCGATACGATTCCAGTTAGCTAATCCACACCCCGGGTACCGCGAGGAGCGGATGCAACGTGCGAGACAGGCTGACACTGTACAGGGAAACTGGCCGCAAGGCTGTAGAGTATCAACTCCAGTATCTCCAGCCAGATGGCGGCTACATCTGGGATGGCTACGCAAACGATGCATTCCACAAGCAGGCGTACTCATGGGCAATCGCCGGGCACGTTCCGGAAGCCCATCGCCTCCTGACGTGGGTTTTCCACAACCGCCTCCGCGAAGATGGCGAACTCAAAAGCTATAATGGCGATTTCTATAAATACTCCTGGTTTTTCCAGGGCGCCCACCGCCTCGGCCGCTTTGACCTCAGCTACCCGGTCATCTCAAATAACATAGCGGCCCAGACAATGTGCGGCGGATTACCGCTTTTCGCCGGCGACACATACTGCCGATCCCTCGCGACATGCTGGACTGGCGTCTCCGCCATATATGCCGGCAATCTCGAAGTCGCGCGAAGAGCTGCGGAATGGGCCATAAGCGTATACCAGCAACAGCCTGAGCAAGGCAAATTCTACTTCCAGACCTCCCGCTGCGGCCAGTTGGTCACTCCCGACATGCATCCCGAAGGTGCTCTCCACATCGACTGCTCCAGGCCCAAACAGGATTACTGGGAAGTCGGCCTCCCGATGCAGCTTATGTGCCGCCTCTACATGGTCACCAGAAAGCAGCGCTACCTCGATTATGCGCGAAAATTCTTTGAATTCAAACTCTCCTGTTACGAAGATGCCTTTACATTCGTCGGCAGTGGCAAATCAAGCCTCGCCGCCGCTCTCTACTACCTCATAACTGGCGACGAGCAGGCACGCGACTGCGCCATGAAGTTTGCGGATTTCCTTGTCGATACCCAATATCCTGAAGGCGGCTGGCGCGATCCCGACGAGCCCGACCAACTCCTCATATATATCGACCACGCCGCCGAATTCAATATCTGGCTGCATGAGCTCAGCTCGGCTATCGAAAGCCGACTCTGACGACGCCGGGGAATTTGCCCGGCACACGGAGAAGAGGAATACACAATGACTGATAAACTCAAATTCGGACTCATAGGCTGCGGCTCGCAGGGACGCTTTCTCTCTGAAGCGCTCCGCATGACTGACCGCGCCGACCTCATCGCATGTGCCGATCCAAACGCCGAAGCAGCCGCAACTGCAATCTCACAATGCGGCTACTGCAGATCATACACAGCCGCAGCCGAAATGCTCGACGATGCCGACATCGACGCAGTAATCATCGCCACCATTCATGACCAGCTCCAGCCAATGGCGATGGAGGCCGTCAACGCTGGCAAGCATGTCTTCGTCGAGAAGCCCATGGCCCTCAATGCTGCCGACGGACAAGCGCTCGTCGACGCTGCGGCGGCGGCCAACGTCCGCCTCATGGTCGGCTACACCCTCCGCTTCATGCCCGAGCGTATGCTCATGAAGAAAATGCTCGACGAAGGCGCAATCGGCAAGATCGCGCATATCTCATGCGGCCAGTGCGTCGGTCTCTGCGGAGGCTGGCTCAATGATCCCAGGCACGGCGGCGGTCCGCTCTATTACATCGGCTCTCATGCTCTCGACAATGCCCTCTGGATGGTCCACGACCGGCATGTGCAAACCGCATACGCCGTCACTCACTGGCCAGACCCAGATGCTGCCGAGGCAAGCGTCGATGCCATTCTAACCGTCGAAGGCGGTGTCGCGATTCATCTCTGCACATCGTACCGCATCGGCGGACGATATGGCTGGCTTGATGTCATGGGCTCCGAAGGGCGAATGCGCGCCGAATGGGAAAGCAACAAGCTCTTCATATGGAGCACCGGCTCAAGCGCCTACGCCCAGCCTACCGAAATCGAGGTGCCACTTACCCCATCTCTTCAACAGGTCCCGTTCGCCGCAATCGGCAGCATCGCGGCCGCAAAATATCTGCCAATGTGGGCAGCTGAAATGCACGAATTCGTCGATGCAATCGGTGAAAACCGCGAACCGCGCATTACTGGTGCTGATGGCGTCCGTTTTCTCCGGGTAAGCGATGCCATCTTCGAGTCCGCACGCACGCGGACACCCGTCAAAATCTGAGCCCCGTGCAGCCTGCTCGTCACACTCTTATCGGCCGCCGGGGAGTTTCCTCTTCGGCGACATAATCGTATGGTCCCAGGATTGTTGACATCACAACGCATTCAATATAGAATGCCGCGGATATCGCTGTACAGAATTGGTCCGCGAAAAGTGCGGATGATGCGCTATTATGGCTGTAACAGGCCTGATAACGGACATCAAAAAATTCGCCATCCACGACGGGCCTGGCATCAGGACGACAGTCTTCTTAAAAGGCTGTCCTTTGCGGTGCCTGTGGTGTCACAATCCGGAAACTCAGTCACCACAGTCTGACGTGGCATATATCTCGGCACATTGCATCGGATGCGCAAAATGTATCCGGGCGTGCCCGTCGGACGCACTTTCACAAACCGAAAATGGTATCGTCAGAGATTACCTGAAGTGCACAGCCTGCGGGGCTTGCGCCGAGGCGTGCCCAACTGAGGCCATGACCGTCTATGGCCGCAAGGTCTCAGTCGAAGAGGCTATCGCTGAAGTCGAAAAAGATCGACCTTTCTACGAAACCTCCGGCGGCGGTATGACAATCTCGGGCGGCGAACCGCTGTATCAGGCTGATTTTGCTGTCGCCCTGATGAAAGTGGCCAGAAATACCGGCCTGCATACGTGTCTCGACACGTGCGGGCTTGTACCGTGGGCAGCCTTCCAGGCCATATTGCCGTACACCGACACAGTTCTCTATGACGTGAAGACGCTTGACAACAAAAGACACCGCGAAGCTACCGGCTGCGAAAATCATGTGATAATCGCCAATCTTGCAGCTCTGGTACAGGCGGGGGCCGAGGTCCTCGTACGCACACCGGTCATACCGGGCCTCAACGCCACACCCGAGGCGATCGCGGACATTGCGGACTTCCTCGCTGGCCTCACCAGGCCTCCGGAACTCGAACTGCTGCCCTATCACGAACTTGGCGAAGCCAAATTCGAGCGGCTCGGGATGGAATACAAGCTGCGCGGTGTCAAGCCACCGGATAAGACACTGATGGCGAACCTGGTCCAGATCGCTGAGGACCACGGAGTTACCTGCAAAATCGGCAACTAGCATAATACGACACAGCCAAGCGCCGGATTGAGCGGTGGCCGTCACCAGTGACGGGCACCGTTATTTGTGGCCGCCCGTCGCCCGAAAAGCGGCTGCGGACACATGGCATTGTTCACAGGCATTCTGTCGCCTGAATCGGCTTTCTCTCTGGAGTGAATTCATGCCCAAACGCACGGACATACAGAAAATTCTGCTCATCGGCTCCGGACCGATCATTATCGGCCAGGCCTGCGAATTCGACTATTCTGGCACTCAGGCATGTAAAGCGCTGCGCGAACAGGGCTATGAGGTCATTCTGGTCAATTCCAACCCGGCAACCATTATGACCGATCCCGAAACCGCAGATCGCACATACATTGAACCGCTCACCGTCGAAAGCCTTACCGAAATCATCGCCAAAGAAAAGCCTGACGCATTGCTCCCCACCCTCGGCGGACAAACTGCCCTCAATCTCACTCTCCAGCTTGCCGAAAATGGTTCCCTCTCCCGCTATAATGTCGAACTTATCGGCGCTTCCCGGAAGGCAATCAAAAAAGCCGAAGATCGCGAACTCTTCAAAGACGCCATGATCGCGGCGGGGCTTGAAGTACCCGACAGTGACTTCGCTTCCAACCTCCGAGATGCGCGCGAAATCGCCGAACGCATCGGTTTCCCGCTTATCATCCGCCCGTCTGGAACCCTCGGCGGAAGCGGCGGCGGCATCGCCCATAACATGGAAGAGCTCGAGGAAATCTGCGGCCGTGGCATCGACGCCAGCCCCATGAATGAGGTCCTCGTCGAAGAATCCGTCATCGGCTGGAAAGAATTTGAGCTCGAGGTCATGCGCGACCGCAAAGACAATGTGGTCATCGTATGCTCCATCGAAAATTTCGATCCGATGGGCATCCACACAGGCGACTCCATCACGGTTGCGCCCGCGCAGACACTCACTGACCGCGAATACCAACGCATGCGCGACCAGTCACTCCGCATCATTCGCGAAATTGGTGTCGACACCGGCGGCTCCAACATCCAGTTCGCCGTCAATCCCGAAAATGGCCGCATGGTCGTTATCGAGATGAACCCGCGTGTCAGCCGCTCCTCTGCGCTGGCTTCCAAAGCCACCGGTTTCCCGATTGCAAAAATCGCCGCGCTGCTTGCCGTCGGCTTCACACTTGACGAAATCCCCAATGACATCACCCGCCAGACTCCCGCCTGCTTTGAACCGACCATCGACTATGTGGTCACCAAGATCCCGCGGTGGGCGTTCGAAAAATTCCCCGGCGCTGACATGACCCTCATGACCCAGATGAAATCTGTCGGCGAGGCGATGGCCATTGGCCGAACATTCAAAGAATCCCTCCAGAAGGGCATTCGCAGTCTCGAAATCGGACGCTTTGGCCTCGGCGCGGACGGGAAAGGCGCGCATTATGACAAGATGCCGTTTGAGGAACTCAAGGAACTCCTCCTCATTCCGCATCCGGATCGCCTCTTCCAGCTCCGCAGCGCAATGCTCGGCGGCGCAACGGTCGAAGAGCTTCACGCAATCACGCAGATCGACCCGTGGTTCCTTCAGAACATGCGCGAGATTGTCGACGTTCAGGATAAACTGGCTCTCTATCGCAAAGACGAATATAAGGCCACTCTCACCGAGGAAGAGAAAGCCGCTGGCTCACCGATCCCTCGCGACCTCATGCGCGAGGCAAAACGAGTCGGCTCTTCCGACATCCAGATTGCAATTCTCACCCGATCCGATGCCAAAACTATCCGCAAAGCGCGCAAAGCTCTCGGCATTACTCCTGTCGTCAAACTTGTGGACACGTGCGCTGGCGAATTTGAAGCGTTCACGCCCTACTACTACATGACCTACGAAACCGAGGATGAGCATCGCGCCACTGACGCCAGGAAAGTCCTCATTCTTGGCGCAGGACCAAACCGCATCGGACAGGGCATCGAATTCGACTACTGCTGCTGTCACGCCGCATTTGCGCTCAGCGAAGATGGCTACGAGACCATCATGGTCAACTCAAATCCGGAGACAGTCTCCACCGACTATGACACCTCCGACAAGCTCTATTTCGAGCCGCTGACCATCGAAGATGTTCTCAATATCTGCGACAAAGAGAAGCCATTCGGCGTCATCATGCAGTTCGGCGGCCAGACGCCCCTCAATCTCGCCCGCGAGCTTTCCGAATACGGGATCCCCATTCTCGGCACGTCATCTGATGCAATCGACCGCGCAGAAGACCGCGAACGATTCCAGCATATGCTCATGAAGCTCGGATGCAGGCAGCCTCACAACGACACTGCAACCAACGTTGAAGAAGCGCTTGAAGCTGCCAACCGCATCGGGTATCCCGTCGTCGTGCGCCCATCGTACGTTCTGGGCGGACGAGCAATGCGAATTGTTTATGATGATGAAGCCCTCGCGACCTACATGACACAGGCCGTAGAGGCATCTCCGGAAGCCCCGGTCCTCATCGACCAGTATCTTCAGAATGCCATCGAGATTGATGTCGACGCGGTCGCTGACGGCGAACGCTGCGTTATCGGCGGAATCATGGAACATATCGAAGAGGCTGGCATTCACTCCGGCGACTCCGCATGTGTCCTCCCGGCGTTCTCACTGGCCGAAGATGAGGTCGCGCAAATCCGCCAGCAGACCACTGCAATCGCCCTCGAACTGGGCGTCAAGGGCCTCCTCAATATCCAGTACGCAATACGCAATGAGGAGCTCTATGTCCTCGAAGTCAACCCGCGCGCATCCCGCACTGTGCCGTTTGTCTCCAAGGCCATCGGCATGCCGCTTGCCAAAATCGCCGCCCGTGTAATGGTCGGCCAGACACTCGAAGAGCTCGGCTTCACCGAAGAAATCCAGCCGCCGCACATGGCCGTCAAAGCTCCTGTGTTCCCGTTCAACAAATTCATGGGTGTTGACACGCTGCTTGGCCCGGAAATGAAATCCACTGGTGAAGTTATGGGCATCGACGCCAATTTCGGTGCTGCATTCGCCAAAGCGTATATCGCCGCCGGCCACAACCTACCGACCCGCGGGAAGATTTTCATCTCGGTCCGCAATCGTGATAAACGAGATGTCATCTTCCTCGCAAAACGTCTTTCCGAACTCGGCTATGAGATTGTTGCCACCCGCGGAACTGCGCAGGTTCTCAGCCGCTCAGGCATCAAAGCCGAGGAGATCGCGCGCCTGTCCGATCCGACCGGGCACAACGCCGTCGACCTGATCCGCGACGGACACATCAGCCTCATCATCAATACGCCGACGGCCGGGCATGCGCCTCGCGCCGACCAGCTCGCAATTCGCCACGAGGCCGTCGTATACAATGTCCCGTGTATCACCACGCTCTCTGGTGCTATGGTCGCCGGCCTTGGGCTTGAAGCCCATCGTGACGGACACATGCTTCCGCAGTCGTTGCAGGAATATCATCTCGAGATGCGGAAAGCTCGGGAAGAATAAGTTCTTCCGAGAATGCAGCAAATTCGCATCGTGGGAGATACCTCGATGACAAACAGCAATCGCAGATATACGCCGGCGCGCCTTCTATGGTGCGCCGGTTTTGTATGCCTCTTATCCGCCGCATTCGCTCCCTCGGCGAGTTCGGACGAATGGCAGCCGTGGGCTAAACCGATCTGGGCTGTTCATCGCTGCGGCGAAATCGACGTCCCCGAAAACACCATGGACGCTCTCAGGCGCTCCGCCCGGCTTGGCGCAAAATACGTCGAGCTTGACCTCCGCGCCACAAAAGACGGCCAGATCGTTCTTCTTCATGACGAGACCATCGACCGCACCACGAATGGCACCGGCAAGCTCTCCGACTTCACATGGGAGCAGATCAAGGCTTTCGACGCCGGGTCCTGGATAGACCCGCGATTCTCGGACGCCCGTATTCCGCTCTTCTCCGAAATCCTCCAATATGCCAAAAAGCACGACATCTACCTCATTCTCGACATCAAATCGCCCGATGCAGCCGGTGCAGATCTCTACGACCTGATCGTGCAATGCGATATGCTCAATCACTGCAGAATCTACATGCGCGCGGCCGCTGGCCAATCTCCCATCAAGGAGCAGCTCGATCCGCGCATTCCACAGTTCACCGGCTCACTCGCCCAGCCGTGGGGAGCCGACGCGCCCGCGACAAAAATGCAGACTGCACTCGACAACGAAAAATCCATGGGAGCCCTCGTTCGCTCATACCGCTGGGTACTCGATTTCCAGAGTGCCCTAAATGTCAATTCGACATACTGAGCTTCACCCGCCATTTATTCAGGAGAAAACTCATGACCTCTCGTGTCCAACCCGGAATTGACGTCCTGCTCACCGACCATATTGACGCGCTTGCTGACGCCCGCTGCGGCCTCATCACAAATACCAGCGCCATCACATCTTCTGGCGTTCTCGACATTGACGCGCTCTACGAGGCACCGGGCGTCGATCTCGTCGCCCTCTATTCGCCCGAGCATGGCCTCCGCCAGCAGCAGGACGATGGTCAGGTCGCCAGTGGCACCGATGAGACTACCGGCCTCCCCATTCACAGCCTTTATGGTGAGACCCGCAAGCCTTCCCCAGAGCAACTCGAAGGCATTGACCTGCTCATTTTTGACATTCAGGATGTCGGCCTGCGCTTTTACACCTACATCTCGACACTCTCTCTGGCGATGGAAGCTGCCGCCGAAGCCGGCATCGCATTTGTTGTTCTCGACAGGCCCAATCCGCTCGCTGGTCTCATCACCGAAGGGCCGGTGCTTGACCCGGAATTCCGCTCATTTGTCGGCTGCCAACCAATCCCAACGCGTCACGCCATGACTGTCGGCGAGTTGGCCCGTCTCTTCAACGCCCGCTTCATGGAAGCTCCCTGCGACCTCCAGATTATCCCTGCACAAGGCTGGACGCGCGATCTCTGGTTCGACCAGACCGGCCTCCCATGGGCAAAACCCTCTCCCGGCATCTACACGTTCGACACCGAGCTTGCCTACGGTGCCACATGCTTCTTCGAGGGCACAACTCTCTCCGAAGGCCGCGGTACTGACCATCCTTTCGAGCTTTCCGGCGCACCATTCATCGATGGCGACGTTCTCTCCGCAGCCCTCAATGATCTCGGCCTGCAAGGCGTCCAGTTCGAGCCCGCCACATTTACGCCCATCAGCTCAAAGCACAAGGGTACCGAATGCGGAGGCGTCTTCCTCCACGTGACCGACCGCGAGGCCTACCGCTGCATCACAACCAGTGTGGCGATGCTCTGCGAAATCCGCCGCTTGTGGCCTGATGATTTCGCGTGGCGCGAGCCGAGTTCAATCAATCGTCTGGCCGGCACAGATTCCCTGCGCAATTCTATTTCCGCAGGTGTCGCCTATGACGCAATTATCGCCCCATGGCAGGCCGATCTCGACGCATTCGCCGCCACTGCGCGCGAATTCCTGCTCTACTGAGCTATTGCCCCCCATCTGCAAAACATAAAAAGCCGCACCCAGATTGGGTGCGGCTTTCTTTCTTCCCAATCTCCCGACACGCTACGGCATCAGGTATCGCTCAAAGAACGGGAATGCTTTCTCACCGGTAAAAGCATGTCCCCCTTCGAATATTTCCTGGTGCAGCATATTTTCCGCGCCCTGATCGCGATACATCCCCTTCAGCGCCTTATACGCTTTCCGGAAACTCTTCGCCGGTGCCACTCCATCCTTATCAGCGGTCGTTACTAATAGCGGGCGCGGACAGATCAGACCGCACACGTCGTCCTGCTCAAACCAACGCAGCAGCCCGGGAATATAGTTGCAGTTACAATGGGTCACGTCCATAATCTGCTCTGCCCAATACGCGAAATACCCCTGAATGCACACTACCTCGATGCGCGTATCGATTGCGCTCAGAAGCTCCGTCGTATGCCCGCCACCGGAAAGCCCCACGCATCCCAGAGGCACTTTTTCTTCGCCCGGCTGCCTCCGGATATAGTCGATTAAGTGCATGGTATCCTGAATCCGCAGGCCAACATCGGTCGTTCCGAGCAGAATTGCGCGCGAGTTTATGTCGATACACGAATTCCCCTTACCCGTCTCCCACGGATCCCCGGTGTCGCATCGCTGGGCGAAGCCGCGATGACATGGCGCATAGACAAGATACCCCCGCCGCGCAAATTCCGCTCCATATGCGTAATTTGCTTCCTTGATATGCGCGGTCTCCCCGGGCCGCCCCAGATCAATCCCGGCCACCGGATCGGCCCCAAATGGCCCGTGACCATGCAGAGCCAGCAGAATGCTCTTCGGCTTCTCCATCCCCTCCGGCACCAGCCGATAGAACAATATGTGATCTCCGAAGGGCGATTCCATCGCCCAGCGCTGCCGCATGAAGCCATCTGCCTGTTCTTCCCCAAGCAGCCATGCCTGCGGCTGCGCGATCTGCGCTGGCAAAAACCCCAGCAGGTCTTTCAATTTCCGACGCGCCCGGCCTTGCCACGGTCGAAATTGAGCCACCGCCCCCGTCTCCTCATACCCCATCATCCGCGGCATATCTGCATTCACTGCCTGCAGAAGTGCTACTGTGCTGCGCAATCGCAATCTCGGGTGCTGTGCCATTCGTCCCTCCGGCCATCACTGTAATCATCCTGCGCCATGCACAGATTACGCCCTGTACTCACCGAATCCTTCCGCTGCAAAACCAAAAGCCGCACCCGTTTCGGGTGCGGCTTTCATCTCATGCCACAATGCCAGCCCTACTCATCATCCGCTACTGCCAGTGTCGGCGCGACATCAAATGCCGCGATCTCACCCAGCGGACTGCCTTCCATGCCGCTCAGCTCCATCACCACGGTCGCGGCCTTTGCATCTGCTGGCAAGGTCTTCTCAAACTCGACCATTTTACTGCTTCCGGCCTGCATTTTAATGGCCTCGCCCACTGTCAGACCGTCCGCGTCCTTCAGATACACTCGAAGCTCACCGTTAGCGAAGACTCCGAATTTCCCGCTCACTTTGAACTCTTCGCCGACCTTCTCAACCTTCGGCGCTTCATGAATCGCTGCCACATCGGTCACATCGCGCACCGGCGCGGCAATTCGCGTCGCATACCAGTCGAATGTTGCCGATATGCTGTCTCCCGGCGCAACTCGCATCGTTGGCGTCCGCAGACCAAGCTCCATGTACGCTGGATTTTTGCCAATCTGCACCGTCACACTCGAATTCTGATTCGGATAGTCGCGCAGCTTTTCGGGCACAAATCGCTGAACAAACGCATATTCATCTTTCGCGTCAGCCCATGCAGCCCAGCCGCTCATGCTATCCACACCAACGTATCCGGCCTGCCCGAGATTGCTCACTTCCAGAAGCGCGTTATCCTCAATCGGCACAAACTGATCTCCGCCGCCACTCTCCAGATACGCAAACCGCTGCGTGCTGCTACTCTCCGGGTTCAGCGGCACGTAAATTTTCGCCTCAGGCGAAAATTTCGCGTCCGAGCTCAGCGACCCGAGCAACTGCGAAGTATGCTGAATGCTCCACTCAGCGTCATTCTCTCCGATATTCGTGAACGTATCCGTCACCTGCACCTGTGTGCTGCCCGAATACATTGCGATGCTGCGGGTCACCTGCAGGGTCGCGCCTTCATCGCTCGCGGGGCTGGTCATCGTGATTTCGACTTTTCGCCCGCGACCCATGACGATTTCATATGTCCAGGCTGAGCTCAGCAGCCTCGCCAGATTGCTGGCATCCGACGCGTCACTCTCGGCCGGAATTGCGCGATTCCCGCCAAAATCCGGCACGAAGCCCTGCTCCACTCCAGCCGCGTCATACTCTTTCCCAAGCTCAATCGGGTTCACCCATAAAAGCGGTTGGCTCCCGATCTTATACTCAATAATCCGCCCGCCAATCTGCGGAACAGCGACCAGCGTCACAATCCCATTGCTCAGCCGCAGGGCTTTCCAGCCGTGGTAGTTGAACTCCTCGACGGAAGCTCCCGCCGCCTGTTGAGCATTGCTTGTCGGCCCTGCAATACCTGGTATCTCCTGCTGCGGAGATCGTGCCTGCTGTGCGCCACCACCACAGCCGCCCAGAAGCGTAATCCCCACCGCTGCAGCTACCAGCAACATGTATCGTCTCATCGTTCAGCTCTCCCTGCTTCGGCTAACTCCACAACGTCCCCGCACCCGGCAGCACATCAATCGCCAGCGGCGTCTCCGCCAGCAGATCCCCGTCTACCAGTGCCGGCGCGGGTGTCTCCGTTTCAATCTCAATATGTCTGCCGCGCAACATCCGCACCTTCGGAAGAGATTCATGCTGCCCTGCCATGCACAGTTTCAGGTTGCATAATGCTTCAAGGCGCCCCATGCGCTGCACGAGCACCACTTCGAATGCGCCGCTGTCAATTTCGGCATGTGGCGCAATCTGGAAGCCCGCCCCATATGCATTCCCGTTCGCCACCGCAACAAGCAGCCATTCATCCTCAAATACCTGCCCGTCCACGGTCACTTTCGCCGCAAGGTGGTGGCCTCCGGCCAGCTCAGCAAGCACCGCAGGAAGATACGCCGCAAGCCCGCGCGATATCCGCTTTCTGCGGTTTATCCGCCCGGCCACAGCCGCATCAAAGCCGGCTCCGACGGTGTTCACGAAAAGCCGGTTCCCCACTATGCGCCCAAGATCAATTGCGCGCGGCTTCCCCTCAATAATCTGTTTCGCCGCAGCCTCCGCGTTGTCCTGTATACCCGCAAAACGTGCGAAATCATTCCCGGTCCCGGCGGGTATCAGCCCCACTGGCGTCACTATCCGCCCCAGGGCCTCCGTGCCTCCCTGCTCCTTTGACGCCGCCAGCCCATTAAATAGTTCCGAAAGTGTGCCGTCGCCCCCAACTCCGACGACCACGTCACAATTCCCAGCGGCTTCTTTCGCCAGTTCCGCTGCGCCGCCGGCTTTCGTCGTCACGACGACTGACGCTTCCCATCTGCCGGCAATCAGCGTCTTCCGCGCGATTTCAGCCGACTCAAGCGCATCTCGCGCTCCGGCGATCGGATTGACTATCAATATTGCATTCATACCGCTGCCATACCCCGCCGCCACCTGCTCACAGGCTTTCGATGAACGCGAGTTCCTCGATCAGGGCGTCCTCCCCATGAAAATGCTCCAGCAGATGCATGCACTCAAGCGCCTTCACGCCACGGTGCATTTCGATCGGAATGCTCCCCGTGCCGAGCGTCATATGCTGGTCTGTCCGCCCTTCGATTTCAAATGCAAGGTGCCCGTTCCAGTGCACTTCCGCAATCGCCTCCGGGCGCGACAGATACCGCAGCAGCGCCTGCGTCCGCTCCGCGTGATCCTCAATGCTGTGTGCCCAGGTGCAGGCATGCGCCGTGTCCAGCGTGAGCTTCAGATTCTCGTGCGCCACATCGTCATACGCCTGCAGCCATTCGTCCACCGAGCAGCCGAAGTAATCTGCGTCAGGCTGGAGACGCCCGTTCTCCACATCCAACTGCCCCGCATCGTTGCGCCAGTAGGCATTGTTATTCTCGAGCGTCAGCACCATGCCATGATCGCCGGCGAAATCAGCCAGCTCCCGCAATGTGGCGACAAAAACCTCATAATCCCCGACCCGCGCATCCGCCTCAAAGTGGTCATCCCACCGTTTCGGCGCGCCATGCATGACCGCGCGCTCCACGTTCGGAAAATGCCCCGCCGCCTCCTCAATGACCCCGCGAATCCGCGCCAGCACAGCACGCCGATATTCCCCGTCAGGCCCCGCATAATTCAGCCGCCCGAGATCAGAATCATTCCATGGCAGATGCACGCTGGTCACGAGGTCCGGGACCTCTTCGCACGCGGCCTCAAATCCCCGGTACGCAGCCTCGGCGCTGAGGCTGTATTTCTCGCAGATCTCCCGCGTGACCCCATCGGTTACCTTATAGCAGATTCCAAGTTCCATGGGCTCTCCCATCTGACACGACGGGCGCCCCCGGCTTGAGGGCGCCCGTGCTTTTCATGTCTCACGCAGCCGTCGCCGCCGGATTTATTCCCAGCCGAGATACTCGCAGACTGCCTTCGTATATGCCAGATCGCTCTGGGCGAAGTGGTCGCGGTCGCCTGCGCGTGGGGCTTCGAGGCATACGATGCCAGCATAGCCCTGCTCATGCAATATCCGCAGGAATGCGCGGTTATTGATGCAGCCGTCGCCCATTCCCGTCCCGAGGAAGCCGCCGCCCGGCAGCTTGATCATGTTTTTCAGATGGATGTAATAGATTTTGCTGTTCAGAATCTCCAGCGCATTTTCGAGTGTCTCGCCATTGACGTTGAGAACAATGTTGCCCATGTCAACATTCGCGCCGACTGCTGGAGAATCTATCATATCAAGCAGCTTTTTCGTCGGTGTGGCCAGATCATGAAGATAGCAATTATGAGTCTCAAAAGCGATCCGTGCACCGCCTTTTTCAGCGATTGCACCCAGATGCTTATACGCCTCGACTGCCAACTCCCACTGATCCAGCGTCGCGCAGCCTGAGCCATTCTTATCAAATTCAATGTACGTTGTCCCCTGCGCAAGCAGCGTGCCGGTGAACGAATTGAACGTCCGCACCCCCATGTCGATGCCTTTCTGCAGGACATCGCTCCAGCGGTTCAGCTCGTCTTCCCATTTCTGCCCGCCAAGCATGAAATCCGCATTCAGGCTCAGCACGACGTTTGTCAGGCCGGTCCGGTCCATTTCTTTCTGCACGATGCCCAGATATTCGTCAGTGCAGAGCCCGTCCCGCGAGAAACCGCGCAGCTCCACGCCGTCGAACCCGTATTCCAGCACCTTGTCAAAGGTCTGGTCCATCGAATAGCCGCCCTCAAAATAATTCACGTGCATGTACAGATCGGGCACTGTCGGTCAACTCCGTTCTCTATGGTAAAAATGGCTTCCCGCTCAAAGTCCACTTCTCAGTATAGCCCCACCCGTCAGGCCGGGCAAG
>CAYSRY010000053.1:0-11267 GCA_964433395.1 uncultured Armatimonadia bacterium
GGGTATGCGCTCATCGCGCATCAGCCGAAACTCAGGGTCATTGCCGCTAAAGCGCAGCAGCTGCTGATCGTGGTCCCATCGTATGTGCAGATGGGGGAGACATTCAGTGTACAAATCGTTGTCGAAGACGGCAATTGCAATGCCCTCGAGGACCACGGCGTGCGCTATGCGCTCGATTCCTCTGGGGGAGCTTCAAGTGACGCCGAAGTCGAGGCAGGGCGATGGCATTCGAGCGTGCACGTGAAATATGGTTTGCCCGGCGAAAAGGTACTTACTGTGCTCGACATGGCGACGGGCATAGCAGGGGCGTCGAACCCTGTTATCGTAACCCCCGAGCCGCCAGAATCACATCTCTTCTGGGGCGATATACACGGCCACACAATTCTCTCAGACGGCCTGGGCACACCTGAGGAATACTATGAATTCGGGCGCGAGCAGGCTTGCCTGGACTTCTGCGCGATTACCGATCACAGCCAGTACATCTCTGACGAAGATTGGGAGCACATCCAGCAAGCGACGCGAGAATACAATACAGTAGACAAGTATGTTACACTTTTGGGGTATGAAGTTTCACTCAATGCTGCCAAGCCACTCTATGGCGATAAAAACATTTACTATCCTGGTGACACCGGACCTTTGCTACGTGCGACCGATATCTGGCGCACCGAATACGCGGATCTGAACGATTACACCGAGACGTGGAAACAGGCTGGTGCTATGATGATTCTGCATCAGCACGCTGGAGGCAGTGACACCTACTATGACCCTGATCTGGTCAGACTCGCCGAAATTTACTCCATCTGGGGCGATTCGGAGGCGGCAGAGGGTTCACGACCACTGATTCCTGCACAGCAGCGCAGCTATACAGGAATGTTGGCGGCCGATCTTCTCGAGAAAGGCTGGCAGTTAGGGTTCATGGCGTCGTCAGACGATCATGCAGGACGGCCGGGCCGGACTGACTGGCTCCGGGTACGCAAAGCGTTCCCCGGTGGCCTTGTGGCGGCTTGGGCATCCGAGCTGACGCGCGAAGCTATCTGGGATGCTTTATGGAATCGCCGCTGCTACGGTACGACTGGGGCGAGAATAATCCTTGAATTCTCCATTGATGGCCAGCCGATGGGCAGTGCCATCCCGCATCAACCGTTTGCTCAAGCGCATAGAATATCCGTAAAAGTCTGCGGCACGAACGAATTGATGGCGGTTGAAGTGCTCCGCGGGCGCCAGATGATCTATGTTCACTCGGCGTATGATGCCAAATGCCAGTTTGAGTTTATGGATGAACCAGAACCGGGAGATGCTAACTACTATTACGTGCGCGTGCTGCAGGCAGATGGCGAAATGGCCTGGAGCAGCCCCATCTGGGTGAGCTGATGACCTGCGCGGTAGAGTTCCATTGCCTGAGGAAGAGGTTTGGTCGCGCGTGGGCTGTGCGCGGGCTCGATCTGTGCGTGCAGGAGGGACAGATCTACGGCCTGTTGGGGCCAAATGGAGCCGGCAAGAGCACGACTCTGCGGATGCTTATGGGGCTCTTGCGTCCGACTGACGGCGAAGTCCGCATTTGGGGGCATCCGGTCGGCACCGGAGGCGTACCTGACAATGGGGCAGTGGGAGCACTGATTGAAGAGCCTGCATTCTACGAGTATCTCTCCGGCTATCGCAATCTCCGCATGCTCGCTTCGCTCTCTGGCAATGTGGCGTCAGATGAAGTGGATCAGGCGTTGCGCACTGTGCGAATGTGGGAGCGTAGAGCGGACAGAGTCTCTAGCTACAGTCATGGAATGCGCCAACGCCTGGGCATTGCACAGGCGCTCGTGCCGCGTCCCAGACTACTCGTGCTTGACGAACCCACCAATGGGCTCGATCCGGCGGGGATGGCGGAAGTGAGAGAGCTTCTGCGGGAACTTGCTTCTGGTGGGATGACGATTCTCTTATCGAGTCACTTGCTACACGAAGTTGAGCAGATTTGTACGCATGTCGGCGTGATGGCCCGAGGAAAATTGATCGCCAGCGGCACCGTTGACGAGCTCCTCACCGGTGATGGCGGCTACTGTGTTCGTGTGCGTGATGTCCTGATAGCCGGGAAGACGCTCGCCGACTTGCCGCTTGTCAGGCAATTCCAAGTAGCTGCAGATAGCAGCTACTACACTGTCTGGTTGCATGAAGACCACCCGGAAGAGCTGAACGCGGCGCTCGTATATGCGGGGGCAGGGGTCTTCGAGCTTTCAGCGTGTCGCACTGAACTCGAGGATGTTTACATGACGCTGGCTGGGAACAGCAGCGAAGCTGGTACACTTGCCGAGGCTCCTAATGTGTCTGGAGATGATGCCAGATGAAACTGGGGCTCCTGCTGCGCAACGAATTAACCAAAATATTCGGGCAGAAGGGCACATACGTTGGCTACGGAGTGCTGCTTGTGCTTTCTGGACTGGTTGTCTGGGCTTCTTGGCGTTATGGTCCTCCATGGGGGGAGCATTTAGCCCACAACAGCGAATTCATAGTCGGCGGCAATCTCGTGACTGGGGCGACAATCGCCTGCTATATCATGATTCCGTCGATGCTTGTGCTGATTCCGCTGCTGGTGAGCGTTATTTCAGGTGGAATGTTCGCCGGAGAGATGCAGCGGGGAACGATGCGAACGCTTCTCTGCAAACCTGTCGGCCGCGTGGCCGTCGCCACGAGCAAATACATTGCAGGGTGGATCCACGCAACGAGTCTTACGCTGTTTCTCGGCATTGTAACACTCCTGCTGGGATCGATTGTGCTGGGGCGTGGGGACTTGATTTCCATGGAGGGAGGGCTCACGATACTCCCAGAGCCTCTAGCTCTTCGGCGACTTCTTGAAGCCTACCTGATTGCAGCATTTGCCATGTGTGCGGTCGCGTCACTGGCGATGACACTTTCGCAGCTTGTGCAAAGTCCTCTCACAGCCGCGGCGATAGCATTGGCATTCCTTTTAGTCGGTGCAACTATTTCAGGCATACCGTATTTTGAGTTCATGAAACCCTATCTACTCAGCACTCATCTCATGACATACAGCGAAGTTTTCCATTCGACCGTAGACCGCGCCGTGCTGCGCTGGCCACTGGTCTGTGTCGGTCTCTATACGATTGTTCCGTTCATTATAGGGCTGATTACCTTTCGCTGCAGGGACATCAAATGCTGACAAAAAACGTTCTGAAAAGGGTTGTATGCAGCACTATATGTCTGTATGTGCTCTCGTGCATGACGGCAACCGGTGCGTGGGCATTGACAGGTGACGAGATTCTGAAAAAAGCGCTCAACCTCCGAGAGGGAATCAAGGACTACACCGCTCAGGTCGCCGTGACGACAGATTTTGAGGATGTAGACATACCCGATCGGCAGATAACGCTCTACTACAAAGCCCCTGACAAAGTGCATGTGGATTCCGACGGCGTGGTCTTCATACCCAAACGCGTGGTCAATCTGCACTCGCTTGGGAGTGAGATCGCGAAAGACAGTCGTGTCATGCTCTTGGGCAAGAAGACTGTCAGCGGGCGGCTATTGTATAGTGTCAAAGTGCTCGCACCTGAGCGAGACCCGAACACTGATGCGCCTGCAAATAGGCAATACAGGAACGGACCAGCCGCTGTGGACAATCAGCGCCTGCTTATATGGGTGTGGGGCGACAACTGGACCGTGCAGAAAATGCAGATGTATCGCGGCAGCAACCAATTGTTCGAGGTGCGCTGGACCCATCAGAAAATCGCGGGAAGGTATTGGATGCCCCAATGGATTATCTTCGCAGCCTCGTCGGGCCAATTGCCGCACGGTGGCAAGGGCGAGGTGCGGATGCATTTCAAGCAAATAAAGGTCAACACTGGACTAAAGGACTCCCTGTTTGATCAGGATACAGAACGCAGACAATAGACGTTACCGCCACCGCTCCGAGTTGGCTCTCTATCGCAGGTGTCGCCACGGAGCGACTGACGCCCTACGCGCAATGCTCTACCGCAGTGCAGATCGTTGGTACACTGCCGCAATGCTCGTCTGCCATGACGAATCCGTTGCGGCAGAGACCGTGCGCGAAGTCTGGGACCTCGTCGTACGCAAACTCTCTTCATGGCGCTTTGGTGGCGAAATGGATCCCCGCTCGCGTGCCATACTACGTCGCCTGCTGGTTCGTCACTCTACCGCCCAACAGGCATTGAAGGCTACCGAAACTGCCCGGCAAATGGCGACTGAAGAGCTTATCCCTCTACCTGATGCTGTGATGGATGAGTTGCTCTCGGGTGTGACACCGGCAGCGGCCTGTATTGCCAGCGCCCATGAGCGTCGAGTCAGAGGGCGACGAGCCGCGCGTACATTATCGGTCCCGCTCGCGCTTGTAGCGGCGGGTATTCTGATCTGGAATCTAATGCTTGCCAGTCAGATAAGCTCGACACAGCTGGCCTGGCAGTGCATCAAGGAGCGAGTCGAACGCCAGGATATGGCCGGAACTATTGCCGATGTGCTTGGCGAGATCGTTGTCGCCGATCAACATGGGACAGAAGGCGCGGAAATGCTGCAAAGGGCTGGCTTGGTCACGGAAGAGATTGCCAACGCATCCCCGACAGCTTCACTGACGATGATGCACTACCTGGGGGAGCGGAGCAGGGCCGACAACTTAGCCGAAGAGCTTACAGCCATATCCGATCGCTACAGTGGCGCGATGCGACAGGAACTTATGATGGTAGCACTGGCGTTTGAGGAGGTTGAGAACTGGTGAGAACACGAGCATGGCACAGGAGGGTAGCATTCGTTCTTTGCGCGGGGAGCCTCCTAATGCTGTGTGGTTGCTACAGCAGGTCACAACGCCTCTATCAGAGAGCCGAGGCATTCCTCGCACAGGATAAGCCTATACTTGCCGCCACCGAATACCGTCGTCTGGTAATTGAGGACAAAAGATCACCGCTCGCCGACGATGCTCTATACAAGCTAGCGTACCTTTTCCGGGAAGAGTTTGCGGATCCGAATTCTGCTATCGCGACTTATGAGTTGCTTGTCAACGATTATCCTGACTCACCATATGGTAACGAAGCTCTGCTATGGGTGGCGCATATCCAGCGTCGCGATCTGAAAGATCCAGAGGCAGTGCGCGCAACATTCAACCGCATGCAGAGTCTGTACCCCGAAGACGAGCGAATGGTCGCGCGCTGCTACCTGCATCTCGCTCAAGCGCTCTACGCCGCGGGGCGGTACGAAGAGGCCACGCATGAAGCTCAGCTGCTTGAAAACGGTTTTCCGAAAGAGCGTCGTCAGGCTGCTGCAGCGGCATTGATTCGCGCCAAAGCATTGGAGAAAACATCGAAAAATTCTGGCGCTGCAGTTGCCGTGTACGAAAGTATATTAGCCAGGTATCCGGAAAGCTACAGTGCACTAGAGGCGAAGTCGGCTCTGGGATGGATTTACCATGATGCCAGTAAAGCTGACGAACAGAAGCAACAAGCCGCTTTGCGCGCCGCTGCGAGGATCGTACATGGTGTGCCACAGCCTGCCGCAAGGCCGGCACGTCTGGGGCAACTCGAAGTACTGAGAGCTTATCTGGCATTTCGTGAGATACCGCTGGATGAACAGACGATAATCGCTCTGTCTGGTGCTGCATTTGACTTTTTCTATGTGCCCTCAGAGCCGTCAGTGACTTCACGCATGTTCATTCGCAATCCTTTCATAAGTGTAGCCGAAACTCTTGGGTTTTCCACTAATGAGTGGTCGGCACCACAATCTGAAGGCAGCTTTACCACTCTGGCTCAGGCGATTCGGCATGGCCGACCGGTAATCATACATCAAAGCAAGCCGAACTCCCGATGGTGTATTGTCACAGGGTACCGGCCCGCCGAAGATCGTATCACGTATCTGCCTCCGGGCAAAAATGGCTCCGTTACTACTGGCAAAGCGGCTTTTATAGGCGCTTGGACCGCGACCCGGCAGCAGACATATGGCGCTTATTACCAGTTCTCCATCGGCGAACGTGAGCAGACGCCAAGCGAAGCAGAACTCTTGAATGAAGCCTTGCGGATGGCCATCAGTGCAGGGGAGAACCGGAGCATATCGGGTGTTCCATCTGGGCCTCGCGCGTGGGCAAAGCTGGCTGAGGAGCTGGACTCGCAGCCTTCCCCCAATAGCAATGCTAATCTATTGGTCTGGGCAAGAGAACAGATTCCACAGTTGCGCCGCAACCGCAAAGCCGCTGCGGTCTATCTTCGACAGCACGCCAAGAGTGCTGCAGGAGAGAAAGCTGGGAATCTTCAGCATGCGGCGCAGGTCTATGAAAGTATCGACCAAGAATTGGAAACCCTGGCCAATCTCATTGAACATGCTTCAGAGTCGGCGGGAAGCGGAGCTGCGGGTAGTGGCGATGCAGGATCCGGTTCGGCCGCGACTGAGATTGAGCAGATAGAACAGTGGGCGCGAGCCTCCAAACAGGTGCACTTCATCGCTGAATTGGACGCGCAGGCTGTGGTCTTTATCTCACAGGCTGTGGCAAAGTGATTTATCAGAGTACAAGTAAATATAGCTTTAATGGCAAATCATTGACAGATAGAGATTTCCACAAATGTGGAAAGTATCGACTTATCCACTACTTTGTGGATAACCATGTGGGCAATGTGTAAATCTAAGTATAGCTTTGACGGAAGAGATATGACTCGATTCGGGGAAGGAATGCGTGGCAACTGTGGAAAACGATAATCGGGAAAACCAGTGGCCAGATTCGCAATATCAGCGCACAGCCTCAACAGATGGGCACAGAGAAGATTCTGAAGATATAGAGGCCTCAGACACACCCCAGGAGCAAGGGGAGGTATCCGAAGAATCCCAACCCGCCGGTGGCCCGGCATCAGCCAATGACGGAGTTGCAGAATGGCCTCAGGTTTCCACAGAGCCGCCGCAGACTACGCCGCCATGGGAGCCTGAAAATGAGTCAGAGGCATCACAGCCATCTGTGCCACCACGACGCAGGCGTAGCATCATCGTCCCCGTATTGTTGTCTGTCTTATGCCTGTTAGTGATTGCCGTAGTGGCCGCTGGCTGGAAGGTCATGAGAGATCGCGAGCAGATGTCATCTGCATTGACGGCGACGTTGAAGACCATGGAAACGGCGAGTATGGGCACTGACAGCCGAAACTTGGTCACCGAAGCGATGCAGGAACTTCAAAATGGTAATTACAGTCGTGTGAAGGACATTATGAGCAGTTTTGCCAGTGCTGCCAATCGCTCGACTCAACCACAATTGCTCCCACCTGGGGCTGGCAGTCTGGATCCTGCAGGCGCTCTCGGCGGAAGTTCAGCCGGAGACGCCCTGCCACCCGAGGCTTATAAAGACC
The DNA here is from genome assembly GCA_964433395.1 of uncultured Armatimonadia bacterium. Classification (GTDB taxonomy): domain Bacteria; phylum Armatimonadota; class Zipacnadia; order Zipacnadales; family UBA11051; genus UBA11051. The sequence goes on from CAYSRY010000053.1 coordinate 7,323, forward strand.
TTCCAAAGGGCGCGGCTGACTATTTTAGAACGCATGAAGACATTTTGCGTGCGTTCCTTAGACAATGTGACGTGTCACGCACCCTTCGTGACAAAGGTGTGGCCGTTGACGATCTGCGTGGCGTACGCGATGCCATAATAGAAGCGGCAAACCTTGGTCAACACGAGAAAGTCCAGGCCTTACTCGGCGATATGACTAAAATGACGATGCAAAAAGGCGGGCCAGTGCCCGAAATGCCAGAAGAACTTGTTGCAGGGGTCAAAAAATTCCGTGAGGTGGCGCAGGACGCGCAGAAACAGCGGCGCGACATTCGCCCTGCAATCGAACTGATGCAGCGCGCTGATAAGCTCGCAATCGAAGGTAAGACCGACGAAGCCGCGGCATTGGTACAAAAAGCAATCAGTAGTGCGCGAAGCGCGAAGCGTATGCAACTGCGCGGTCCGGCTATGGCACGTGCTGGGGGAATGAGACCGCGTGGACAAATGGGCAGTGGAGAACGACGGGTAAGTCCTGCTATGGCGCGCACGGGAATGATGAACCGCCAGAATGAGCGAGCTGGGCTGGCGCAGGTCCTCCTGCAAAATCTGCTTTCAATGATCTCAGCTGAAGAAGCAGATTTGTCGCGAATCTACCACGCAATCGACAGCGCAAAGGTGGCTGTGCGTGAGAAGAATGCCGAGCAGGTGAAGGAAATTCTCGGCACTGCATTCGAGAGCTTTGACGTCATCGGCAAGCGGCGCCAGGCCTTTTCGCAGGCGATGAACAAAATGATGAGCGCAGCGGCACAGGGGGAGGTACGCACGCAAGCTGGAGAGACGCCACAGCCGGGCAACCAACGGCCGCAGGGCAATGATCGGCCCCGACGCGATGCTGCAGGGGCCCAGGGAGCGATGCGCCCCACCGCGAATACCGACCGGATGGATCGACTTATCAAAGTTCAGGCCGCCCGCGCAATGGCAGTACTCGAGCGCGCACGCAACCTCAGCGACGAGGAGTTCGCAAAACGCCGTGATGCTATCCAGCGCGAACTTGAAATAGCGCTTACTCAACCAGGCCAATCTCCGCAGACACACGATGCAGCAAAGCCCGAAGAGAATGTGCAGAAGCCTCAGGCGCGTCCCACTGAAGGGCTGGACACTGTGCCAATCTATAAAACTGAGACCGACCGCGCCAAAGCCGAAAGCCGGATTCGGTCTAAAATGGTCAAGGCACAAGGCCCGTTCATTGCCCTCAAAGCGTCCGGCAAAAACCCTGAGCTGGTAGAAAAACTGGAAAGGCTTTTCAGTGCTGCGCGCTTGTCTCTGTATGCGGAGGACTATGTTGAGGCCGAAGTGCTTGTCGACGAGGGCATGAGAATGTTGGGAATGGACGTAGTACCCCTTCTTGATGAGGAGCAGGTAAAGCAAATTCTCGACGCAGTTGATTGACCGTGCTGAACAAATAAGAACTCTTGCTGGAGATCGGCGACGCTCATTGAGCCTGCGAAGGAATCACCGCGCAACAGGGCCAATATACCTCTGTGCATATATCCATCATTATGGGGGTCTGGAAAGATGGCGGAGCTGCTCAGACAGGTGAGATGCGGGATAGTCGGCTATGGCCCGGCTTTCAAAATGGGAAAGCACCACGCCGACTTCATCAATGCGTGCACGGGTATGAAGGTAGTGGCCGTCTGTGACCCGGTCGCCGAATGCAGAGCGACAGCCGAGGAAGATTTGCCCGGCGTGCATACGTACGCTGACTTGAGTAATATGCTTGCTGACGAGGATTTTGATCTCGCCATCCTGATAGTACCGCACAATATGCATTCCAAGTTGGCGGTCGACTGCATGAAGGCTGGCAAACATGTGGTTGTCGAAAAGCCGATGTGCATCAGCGCTGCGGAAGCGCGCAAAATGTTGCAGGCGGCCAAGACCAACGATGTCATGCTCTCAGTTTTTCACAATCGCCGCTGGGATGCTGATTTTCTCACAATACAGAAGATCATCGGAGATGGACTCATCGGTAACGTCTTCGATGTCGAAGCATACATGGGTGGTTGGGAGCCACCGAGGAATTGGTGGCGGTCAGACAAAAAAATCTCTGGTGGTGCATTTTTCGACTGGGGAGCCCACATCCTCGACTGGACGCTGCAGATCGTGAATAAGCCGATCATCGATGTCACTGGCTTTTTCCACAAACGCGTCTGGACCCAGATGACTAACGAGGATCAAGTGCGTGCGATAATCCGCTTTGAGGACAATGTGCAGGCAGATGTAAAGATTTCGAGTATTGCGCGTGTTCGCAAAGCAAAATGGCGAATTCTTGGTGAAAAAGGTGCTATCGAGGCCCAATGGTCTGCTGATTCAGTCAAAGTTGTCACGGAGCTCAACGGCCTGGAGGCTACGCTCGATGTACCGCTGCTGCCTTCAACCCGCGAGAAATACTATGAAAACATCGCAGCGCACTTGCGCAAGGGCACCGAACTTGTGGTCAAGCCCATCGAAGCTGCGACCGTCATTGCCGTGATGGATGCCGCCGAGAAATCCGCAGCTGCAGGGCGACCACAGAAAATCAAACTATAAGGTCTACTGGCTACTTGACAGAATTCGGTTGCCACAGCGGATGTGGACATTACTGCCGTTTTTGCAGAAGAATCTGCAAACAAGTACGCGCCGTGAGCCGTCTAACACTCGATGCCCGTTGTAATCGGGTTGGCCTCTTGGCTATAATAGGCCACAGTTGTGGAAGGAGAGATTCACCGATGACTATAGTTACTCAATGTACATGCGGCCACGGCGTCGGGCTTGACGAGCTTACCGCACATGGCTTTGTGATGGTTGATGATGATCCCGCCTATGTCTTCATAAAGTATCGCTGCACCGAGTGCGGAGTTGAGGGTGTGGGGCTTGTCGATTACGACAAGTGGAATCAGCTCATGACTGTATCAGAGGTCGATGAGATGCCCGTTGATGCCAAAGAAGAGTTTGACACTATGGGACCGATCGAGGTCGATGAGATTCTTAAGTTCGCAGAAGAGCTCTCAACTCTGAATTACGCGAGTTTTGCCAAGTTATACAACAATTGACACTCTTTGTGGGCTGCAGGTATAAACGAGCCACCAGAATGGTGGCTCGTTGGCATTTCGTTACTGGGGCTCCTATAGCTTGGGGAACGTCGGAATCATATCTTCGCCTTCAAAAACCGCAATCTCCTTGCCATTTTGAAGGATTCTCATCCGGTCAATAATCGGAGCAGGACCTTCGCGCAGAACAATAACCAGTATATGATCCCCGGACTTATCGACCGTGAGCGATGGCATTACCTCGGGATCAATGGTCACCAGCGCGCTGGAAATGCCGGGCTTGGATTCTGGAAGATGGACGGCATCATCGATGCGTCTGCCGTCCAGCTCCATCCACAACGAGTTGCTGCCGCTATCGGGGCCATATCCGATGATTTCCACACTGTATTTCCCTGCTGCCAATGCCAGTTTCACTCCTGCGAAAGCCTTGTCTGAACCGAGTTCGAGCGCCTTGCCACCGCTGAAATGGGCGCCCTTTACTATCGCGAGGCTGCCCTCGACCATAAGCGAAAATTGCGCACGATTACCCAGCAGCGATCGATCGGTTGCGGTCACACGGAACTTTTCCAGAGCGAATCCCTGAGGCCGGTTGTACGTGATGTCCCACGTTCGGCCCATCGCGCGGCGTTCGATAATGAGGTCGCGGTCCTCAGCGCGGTCGCCATTAACCTCTATCTGTAAGCCCCGCCGCGAAATACCGCTTGGGTCGCTGAGCTGGACAGACACTGTAGACGGCTGGAAGGGGATACTCAGTGCCTTCGCATCGCTGTTCGCCTCAGTGCTATCTATGACGATCGGGCCGAAAGACGGTGCAGAATGATCGGAGAGATCTCGCCCCGCTGGCCGATTGACGACAAAAACAGCCTTGCCTTCGTTCATCA
>CAYSRY010000053.1:11277-15259 GCA_964433395.1 uncultured Armatimonadia bacterium
GCACCGTTCACACATTGCAAGGGCACGGCTCCAATATGGCCGTCAGTGGCTATGTGTTCAATTGTCTGGATCTGCTCAGCAGCCGGAAAACTTAGTGTTGCACGAACATTTGACTGGATTGAGAAGATACTCGTGGCGGCGTGAACCCCGACCCCCAGACCAAGCAACACAATAATGGCCAGTTTACGCATCATTTCAACCTCCACGGGCTATATATTGCCGATATCTTCCACACAACAGCTATAAAACCTCCACAGAGGTAGAGTTGGACTGCACGAACACTGCTGGCTGAAATGAGCAGGACGCTGTGGAGAGACGCTATATTAACCGGAAGCTACGGAAGATGGAACATGACTGCGTTGCAGACCGTCTCAACACATCGAGAGAAAGCACTGAGTAATGTCTCTCGGGCACAGCGACGTTATTACGTTGCACCCGGAGTGCTGGGAAAATGCAGAGACCGTTGGGTGTTGTTGTTTCTGGATTTTCCCAGCTCAATTGTTGCTCCAGCTTGACCACATTGAACAGCCAACACTATAATTCAAAGTTCATGCAGGTTGCACGGGGTACGCCGGTGAACCTGTATTTGTGGCCGCTGCAACAAATCGGCCTGCAGGATGTCTACACAGATTGTAGCACTAACATAATCGGGTATGTGTTGGCGGTTTGGCGTGTGCCGACTGCCGATATCCGGACGAGGAGCAAAGGCAATGAGGTTTGGCACCAGACTGGGTATGTATCTTCTGGGCGCAGTGGCAGTGGCCAGCCTGATGATTATGGCGGGTTGTGGCGGCGGCAGTGGCGACGACCTGTTCTTGAATGTCTCTGAACGACCTGCTTGGGGGACAACCGAGCGAATCGCTGTTACCTCTTGGGGAGGCAATGAGATTCGCTATATCTACAGAATTAACGAGAATGGCGGCAGCCTCACATTGTTGAACTGGTCGGACAATGATGACGACTATGATGACGAAGGCGGCTACCATCCGGCCTATCGCCCCGATGGTGAAGCGATTGCTTTTGCTGGTCGGAGAGGGACAAACGTCGGCCTCTTTCTCATGGATGCGGAGGACGGAGACCGCAGCTCTTCGGCAACTCTCATAACTAAGCCAGCTACCACGGGCGCAGACACAATGCCTAGCTGGAAACCGGATGCTTCCGGTCTGGTTTTTGTGACGACAGGCTATAACGGAACTATGGAGCTCGCAACAGTCACCGCAGGCGGCACTGGACGAGCAGCTCTACTGGCCCTGGATTCAACGCTCAACTGCCTCTGGCCGACCTACAATGCAGCTGGCACGAAGATCATATATGAGCGTCGCGCGCTGAGCAGCGACGAATCGGACATCTGGTGGTGCGATGCTGACGGTAATAACAACGCACCGCTCTTGGCCAGTGCATTCGATGAGGGGTCGCCATCACTGTCACCAGATGGCACGACGCTCCTTTTCCATAGTAATCGCAGTGGCGACAAATATAATATCTGGGCAATGGAAATGGCGAATCCATCCAACGTTTACCCCGTGACACAGACTTCCCGCAGCGATGGTTTCCCGGTGTGGAGCCCGGATGGTAGTCACGTCGCGTTTGTTCGCGATCGCGAGTTGTGGACGATGGTCTGGACGCAAGTGGAAGATGATCGAGATTACAAACAGTTGACCAGTCGGTTCAACTGAGTTTCGCAACATCACAAGTTGACATGGCGAAGGTCGAAGCAGGCGAGAAGCCGCGGCCTTCGCTTTTTGTTGTTCAGAAGAACAGGAGCGCTTGTCCATGCGCCTCATTGATACTCACTGCCATCTCAATGATGCCAAATTCTCACCGAATCTCCCCGACGTCATTGCGCGAGCTACTGAGGCGGGTGTCAGTGACATGATCGTGGTCGGGTACGACTTTGACTCCAGCCGCCTCGCCGTAGACTACGCAGAACGCTATCCGGGCGTTCGGGCAGTTGTGGGCCTCCACCCGCATGACGCCAAGGATGCGACGCCTCAGATTATGCAGGCCCTGGTCGACTTGGCAGCACACGAGCGAGTCGTTGGCGTAGGAGAGACTGGCCTTGATTTTCACTATGACATGTCGCCGCGCGACGTTCAGGCAGCTGTCTTTGCTGATTTCATCCATATAGCCGCCTCAATAGGCAAAACACTGGTCGTGCATAGTCGAGACGCGGATGTGCAGACGCTCAAAATCCTTGAGGACAATTTGGCCGAAGGACAGCCAGTTGTTCGGCACTGTATGGCTGGAGGACCGCAGATACTTGATGAATATTTGGCCCTTGGATGCTATATAGGTATCACCGGCACTGTTACATATCCTCGAAATACCGCCTTGCGTGAAGCGGTTGCAGCAGCTTCATCGGATAGGATAGTTATAGAAACCGATTGCCCGTACCTGTCGCCGCAAGGGCACAGGGGCAGAAGAAATGAGCCCGCTTACCTCATCAGAGTGGCTGAAAAAGTCGCTGAAGTGCGGGGGGCCGAAACCGCGGAGATCGCCGCTCTGACCACGGTAAACGCCCGAACACTCTACAATCTTGAGTAATAGCCCCGCATTATCCACACTGTTTTCCACAATGCAAAGCAACATCGGTGGAAACAGTGTGGATTAGTGTCCCCATGTATCTTATCCACAAATTACACAGAAAAGCTTTTTGTTATCTTCAACATTATTCACATGGCATGAGAAGTAACAAGCCCAAGAGTATCAATGTCTCACAATGTTTTGAGCTGCAAATGGGATCATTTTCCTCAGACTATCCACTGATTTATCAACAGTATTATCCACATTGCTATTTTGGCTGGCTCGGCTGTGGGAGATTCAGTGACGCCAGCGCATGAATGTAACGTTATCAACATTGTGCCATCATGGGCTATAAATTCCAGAACAGTTCTCGCGCTTGGCAAGGCGGTCAACAATAGTCCGAGCTGTTATTTTGACGAGAGGGCAAGGTCATTGCTTGCAGACGACGAAGAATCGCTCAATGTCCCAATGAGTAGTGACCATGGAGGCCTGAAGATGAAAGTCGGTTTCGGATCTGCTGACGTCACTCCGTGCATAGGCATGGAGAAGCCGGGGAGTCTGTGTAAAGCCTATCATGTTGCTTTCCATGACCCATGCTATGCCAAGGCAATGGTTATCGAGGGTGATGGCCAGCGCGTTGCGCTGGTTGGTCTCGACGCCCTGTCGGTGAAACACTCAGTCGTTGAGGCTGCGCGCGCGCTGATTGAGGAAAAGACCGGTATTGCTCCCGCCAATGTGATGGTCGGAGCGTCTCACAGCCACAGTGCCGGCCCAGGCATGGGGCCGATGCCTGGAGATTTCGCGGACTCATTTGACCCCGAACTCTGCGAGGACATGGCTCAGAACCGTGGAACTGCACCAGACCCGTGCTATCTCGAGTATCTCTCGAAACAGATTGCATCTGCGGTCATCATTGCTGATCAGACGAAACAGGACGCAAAGTTAGCTGTTGGCAGTGGTGAAGAACCGACCGTTGCCTTCAACCGCCGATTCATTATGAAAGATGGAGCTCAGCAGACGCATCCGGGAAAAGGTAACCCGAACATCGTCGGGTTCGCTGGCCCCGCCGATCCAGAAGTTGGAGTTCTCAGTGCGTGGACGCCCGAAGGCGGCTTCCTCGGTTGTACAGTCAATTTCACGTGCCACGGAACGACTGGCAACACAGGCATTTCTGCCGACTGGATATACTGGTTACGCAAGTGCATCACCGGGGGCATGGGAGGAGGCGAGGTCGTTTTCCTTAATGGCGCGTGCGGTGATGTGACGCAGGTCAATAACGTTTCATTACAGGAGAGTGAATTCGGCCCAAAATGGTCGCGGCGTGTAGGCTATAAAGTTGGTGCCGAGGCGCTGAAAGTTCTCTCCATGGCAGAGCCAACCGAGCTTGGACCGATCTGTGCCGCTCGACAGACAATCATGCTTGAGCCCCGCGAGATAACCGAGGAAATGTTCGAAACGG
>CAYSRY010000054.1:0-288 GCA_964433395.1 uncultured Armatimonadia bacterium
TACCGCATGCACCCGCTGATCGGTGTAAGTATTCTGCAGCCGATTGGGTTTTTAGAGCCGAGCCTTCCCATTGTCAGATATCACCATGAACGCTGGGATGGCAAAGGTTTCCCTGTGGGAGTTGAGGGGAAAGATATTCCCCTCGCTGCGCGGCTTGTGGCGGTGGTCGACACATTCGACCGGCTTCAGAACCCGGGAGGGCGGACGCTGCCCACTAAGCAGGTCCTGCTGGATGTTGTCTCACGAGCTGGGACCGAGTTTGACCCTGAGATTGTGGGAAAATTCCAC
>CAYSRY010000054.1:298-780 GCA_964433395.1 uncultured Armatimonadia bacterium
CTTGCGGAAATCGAGGCGAAGGAGAATGCCAGCGCTGCTGGTGACGGCGCCTTGCCTGACCTTGAGTCAGATGATGAATAGGTCAGGCACTCTGTGGGGATCGCTGGCGATGCTGCTCGTATTGCCATGTGCTATTGCGCTGGCGGACGCAGGAGATATGCCGGCCGCACAGGGGGCTGAGATCGACTTGGCGACGTTCGTCCAGAACCACGGCGGGCCAAATTGGTATTCGGTTTCGATGCAGGGGCAGAAGGCGGGTTACCTGCGCTGGCAGGCCAGAATTCGCTCCACTGATGTCGGACCTGCACTGCGGGTTGAAGAGTTTACAAAAGTGTTTTTCGCCATCGGGAATGTACGGCAACAGATGAGCAGCCGATTGGTGACGGACTACGATATACGGAACAGGCCTGAACGCATTGTCCTGACGCAGGATCTGATGGGCAGGCACTCCGAGACCCATGTTATTGCACGTGCCGAGACGC
>CAYSRY010000054.1:790-7415 GCA_964433395.1 uncultured Armatimonadia bacterium
ATCACGGTTACGCAGCCTGATGGGCAGCATACGCGGTCAATCCCGCTCCCCGAAAACTTCGGATCAGACCTCGACATACTTCTCGCCGCAGCGGGAGGTAGAATCACTGCCGACTGGCGCCACGAGTTCGCGGCATTTGATCCCTTCAGTGGCCACATGGATCAATACGTTGTCCGAGTAGCAGAGTATCCGTCGGCCGATAATGGAGCGGGCGTGCTACTGTTGACGGATGTGCAGAAAGCAGCAGTGACAATCCAGACGCGGCTGGCGGCGGATGGCTCGATCAGCGAACAGAGTTTGCCGGCATTGATGGGCATTGTAGTGCGCAGGACCACAGAGAATGAAGCCCTGGCCGAAATCACTGGGCCTGACTTCAGCACGGGTATTCAGGTCGGCCGCCCGCCGTTTGATCCTCATCGCGTCAGTGCAGTCAGCCTTATCGCGTCGGCAGCAGCGGACATGAGCGTTATTGATATGATTCCGTCCACTGCTCGCCAGCAGGTGCTGGCTCGTGATGATGGGACTGTGGAGGTTGTCTGCACTCCCCAGCGCGTGCCGTCGCACACGGTGCAAATCCCGGTGACTGACCCCGAGTTTTCAGTATATCTGGGGCACAATGAGATAACTCAATGTGATGATGAGCGGATTGCAGGTCTCGCGCGCCAGATAGTTGGCGATGAGACGGATGCATGGCAGGCATCTATAGCACTGCTGAACTGGGTGTATGGAAATTTGCGTAAAGTCCAAAGCGACCCGCGACCCGTGTCAGCACTTGAAGTGCTGGAACAGAAACAGGGGGATTGCAGCGAGCATGCCGTTCTCATGGCGGCATTGGCAAAATCCGTGGGAATTCCAGTGCGTATCGCCATTGGACTTGTCTATGTGAATGGACAGTATGCCTACCATGAATGGAACGAACTCTATGTCGGCGAATGGGTGGAAATGGATCCGTCATGGGGAAGACTGACTGTCGGTGCTGCACACATCAAGCTCGCAGCAGGGCCAGCAGATCGTGATGCCATGCTGACCAACAACATAGCTGGGGGCAAGACAATTGGAACACTTTTCTTGAAGTTCAATGCACAGCAGCCTGAAGCAGCCGGAAACTGATACAGAACAAGATGAAGCTTGGAACGTCGCAGAAAAGAGGCAATTGCAGTGCTGAAGGAGATCGCGGGTAAACGGGTAGCAGTACTTGGTGGTGGCCAATCGGGCGAGAGAGAGGTATCGTTCCGATCTGCCCAAGGAGTGCTGGATGTTCTCACAGCTGAAGGAATCGATGCAGTGCTGCTCGACCCGGTTGCTGACCTTGCTGCTCAGCTCAGAGAAGCAGGGGCAGATGTTGTTTTCAACGCCCTGCATGGTGGTGCCGGTGAAGACGGAACTGTTCAGGGCGTTCTGGAAATGCTCAATATACCCTACACAGGGTGCGGAGTTTTCGCCAGCGCGTTGACAATGGACAAGTTGGCGACGCAGGCTGCGCTTCGCGACAATGGTCTGCCGATACCCGATTATATGTCGGTTTTCAGAAATACCAAACCCGAGGAAATCGTCGCAGGGATTGAACGGATAGGCTTGCCGGTTGTCACAAAGCCGTCGGCTGAAGGCTCAAGCCTTGGAGTTACCATCTGCAGCTCCGTCGACGAGGCTGTCGGGGAAGCACTCCAGCTGGTCAAAGCGTATGGGCGCATCATGATCGAGAAGTTTGTGTCAGGCATCGAAATCACTGTTGGCGTTATAGGCTGGGGAGAAAACGTGCGCGCCTTGCCGGTGCTTGAGATCGTGTCGCACAACGATTTCTATGACTACGAAGCCAAATATACAAAGGGGTTAACGGATCTGATCTGCCCGGCCCGCATTCCTGACAGTGTTACGGCTGTGGCGTTTTCGCAGGCTTTACAAGCCCACAGAGTGACAGACTGTCATGGTATCAGTCGGTGCGACATGCATGTGGACAAGGACGGTACGTGCTGGATACACGAGATTAACAGCATGCCGGGTCTTACTGAAACCTCGGACGTGCCGCACGAGGCCGAGGCCGCCGGAATTACGTACCGCGAGCTGGTTTTTACAATATTGGAAAGCGCTTTCCACCGCTAAAAGGTGGCGTAACGCAGCCAGGTCTGCTTAGGCTGATATGGGGCAGGAATTCCCTCCCGAAGCGGTGAAACTGTAATATAGTGCTGTATTCGCCAGCGCGGGAGAGGGGTTTTGGCCGCATGGATGTAATGGAGAATATCCGACAATGTATCGGCCTTCAGGTACCCGAGGTTTTGCCGGTATTCTGCATGAGCGAGCATTTTGACGCTAAGTATTGTGGTCTGGGCTACGCAGAATATGTCGCCTCGCCAGATAACATTATTCAGTGTCAGCTCGAAGTCATTGAGAAATTCGGCTGGGACTGGGCATGGCTTCACCTCGATGATTTTATTGAAATAGAGACGCTCGGTGTCGAGCATTTGCCGGGTGCTTTGCCTACCGAGTATTTGAAACTCGATGCTGCGACTGTTTCTTCACTGAAAATAGCAAATCCCATAACATCCGGGCGTATGCCTATTCTCACTGAGGCCATCTCCGGCTTGCGATCGGTCTGCGGTGATACTCGCTGCATTACTGGTCGTGTTGTCGGGCCATTTTCCCTGGTTACTCTTATATTTGGACCGCCAGCGGTGCTCGCGGCAATGCGACGATCACACAAAGTGCTCCAGGACGCGTTGGCATTTGCTGCCGATATGGCAATCGCATGGGGAGCAGCACAACTGGATGCTGGTGCCCACGCGATATGGGTTGGTGACTGCACCGCATCGACCGCTGTATTGGGTGCAGAAAATTGTGAAAAATGGTCATTACCGTTTGCAGCGCGTGTTTGCACCGAACTCCGTGAATATGGCGGAGTGGTATTCCTCGATACAGCCGAAGATGGAATCATCGGCCTCGAACTCCAGGCTCGGGCAGAGCCTAGCGCGCTCAACGTAGGGGCGCACATTAATATGGCGGCGGCACTGGAGAGGCTGGGGCCGGAAATCTGCCTGATGGGCAATATCGATCCGGTGGATGCTCTTGTTGATGCATCGGCTTCACAAGTGGCCAGTGAGACGGACAACTTGGTCCGTGCGATGGTGGGCGGAGGAGCGATACTCAACACTGGTGGCGCTGTGCCGCGAAATGGGAAACTTCCAAACATGCACACGATGCTTGATACGGGGCGCAAAGTTTGGGATTTGGCCCATGGACGCCGATGAACATAGAGATTCGCCAGTGATCTTCAGCCCGCCCGCAAAATGTGGCGGGCTTTTTGGTTTCAGTTGCTAAGTCGTCACTGAATTATCCGGTGATATGTGGTAGAATCTCGAAATTGCAGCGACTTTTTGGCGGGAGAAGATAGAGATGCCGGCAGATATTGCGGAAGGCTTTGATTGGCGCCAGTGGGTACCGATTATTATACTCATGGTCGCGATTCTTGGATATTTCTGGTTTGCACTCCTCAAACCAACCAAGCGACGGCAGGATGAGCATCTGCACATCATTGATTCAGTCGAGAATGGCAGCAAAGTAATAACAGCGGGCGGACTTTACGGTACAGTTACACGTGTCTGGGACAAAACAGTCTCCCTGAAAATTGCCGAAAATGTTGTCATCACGATTGATCGACGGGCGATACGCCGGATGCAGTCTGAGGAGGAAAAGTAGGTGGAATACGCGTCAATCGCGGTGGCTATCGTCGCTATTGTGGTGGCTATCGCTGCCATTTTTTTCGCGTGGCAAGCCAGAAAAGCCGCTGATCCGGTACGCATTGACAGCCTTGATGCACTCATAACGCAACAAGCTCCCACTGAGAAGCTGGCGCGCGCTGAAACACAACTGGCTGAGCTCACCCGCAATATTCATGACCTCGAGACGTTTGCCAAAGAGATTGATTCGCGGCTGGATACAGCAGTGCAGAGCATCGGATTGGCGAGGTTCAATGCCAATGACGAAATTGGCGGCGAATTGAGTTTCGCACTCACTATGCTTGATGCACGCAGCCACGGCTTTATTCTGACGTCAATCACCGACCACCATCGCACGAGGATTTTCATCCGCGGAATTATCAGTGGCGTGTCACAGCATCCGCTGCTGCCGAACGAAGAAACCTCTCTGCAGCAGGCGCTGAACAACTAGGAGCTACTTTTGCAGCGAGATGTCGATGCCTTCTTGAAATATCTCATAGCAGATGCCGGGCTGGCCACCAATACGGTGACTGCCTATGGGCGCGACCTTGGCGACTACGTGGAGTTTCTGCGCGGCAAAGGCGTCGAAAATGTGCGTGCAGCCACCAGGCAACTCGTCATCGACTATTTGGGGCACCTGCTGAAAAAAGGCCTGAAGCGCAGTACGGTGGCGCGAAAACTCACTGCAGTCCGCCAATTGTATAAGTTCCTGTTGCGAGAGGGAGAGACTGATAGCGATCCGACGGCGAATGTCGACGGCCCGAAGCTATCGCGCACCCTGCCTGTCGTGCTCAGCGAGGACCAGTGCATGGCGCTGCTGAAAGCCCCGGATGTGGGGACGCATGAGGGGCTGCGCGATGCGGCGATGATCACATTGCTCTATGCCACCGGGCTGCGTGTCTCTGAGCTTGTCAATCTAGATCTGCACGAGCTGAACATGGAAGAGGAAATGGTGCGGATTGTTGGCAAGGGGGGAAAAGAGCGCCTGGTGCCCGTTGCTCCGGTCGCAATGGAACTTGTCAGACACTACATGTTGACTGCTCGTGCGACATTCGACATCCACGGCAACACGAGTGGCGTCTTCCTCTCAATGCGTGGCAAACCCTATACGCGCGTGGGTTTCTGGAAAATGCTGAAGCACTATGCTTTGCGCGCAGGGTTGCCGCCGACGCTCTCTCCCCACACTTTGCGCCACAGTTTCGCCACTCATCTTCTGCACGGTGGGGCAGATCTGCGTGTTATTCAGGAAATGCTCGGACATTCGAGTCTCGCAGTAACTGAACGATATACGCATATTTCTGACCAGCACAAGAAAGACGTCTACGACGACGCGCATCCGCGCGCCCGGAGATGACAGCGATGATACCCAGCTTCAGCACAAAAACCCTCTCCTGTATGGCGGAAGTTGAACTCACACAGCTTGACGAAGAAGGACGCGAGACTGCGGATTTACGGGCAATACTCGAACGGACCAGGCAGCCCGGTCAAGAACGGGCTGCCCTCGAGGAATTCTGGCGCCTGGCTCCCTGTGCCCAACCTGTGGAAGACTATAAATACGACGAGCCGACGTCCTGGGATGAAATAGAGACCACATGCTGCCAGATGTATTCTGAACCGCAACCTCTGCCAGACCGTGAGGAACTACTGCGCCGGATACAGGGTGCATGGCTGGGGCGGTGCGCCGGATGCGTTCTCGGCAAGCCGGTTGAAGGATGGAAGCGGACGGATATTCAGGCCTTGCTGGAATATGCCGGTGAGTATCCACTCAATGACTATTTTCCCGCATTGCCCGAGTATGACGAGCCACAATCTTTTCCTTATATAGGGCATGACAACGACAGCTTGCGGCAGAATATCCGTTATTCGGCGCGAGATGATGATACTGACTACACGATTCTCGGCCTCCATATGGTGAAAACATATGGAGGCAAACTGACATCAGCAAATGTCGGCACAGAGTGGATGCTGCGCTTGCCATACAGGAAGACATACACCGCCGAACAGGTGGCATACAGAAATCTGGTCCTCGAAATTCCTGCCGATAAAACTGCCATATTCATGAATCCGTACCGGGAATGGATTGGTGCTCAAATCCGTTGCGATGCGTTCGGTTACGTTTCGCCCGGCTGGGCATGGCAGGCGGCAAAGCTGGCATATCAGGATGCGGCTCTGACGCATGTCAAAAATGGAATATATGGCGAGATTTTTTTCGCAGCCATGATTGCAGAGAGCCTTGTAAGCAGTTATGGTAACATCCATGGAGTTATCGAGCGTGCATTGCGGGTTGTGCCAGCCAACTCGCGCTTCGCCGAGATGGTGCGCACTGTAACTGACTGGTGTAACGCCGATGATGCGTGGGAGACCACGCGCGATCGCGTCGAGGCAGAATACGGACACTACAACTGGGTGCATACGATCAACAATGCGGCACTGGTGCTCCTGGGAATTCTGCACAGCAAGGGAGACTTTGGCCGCGCGATCAGTATTGCGGTCATGGGGGGCTGGGACACCGATTGCAACGGCGCGACGGCAGGGTCGGTGATGGGCACCCTCGTCGGCGCAGATGGCATAGATGCAAAATGGACGGGCCGGTTCAATGATACGTTATACAGTGCAATCGATGGTTATAACGTGAATTCGATCAGCGATCTGGCAACGCAAACCGTGGATTTGGCCATACAGCTCCGCCAATAGAGACGCGTGACGGTGGTAAATGCATGGAAAACGAAACTCCCTCCGCATTCTGCGGAGGGAGTTTTTTTTTGCTGTATACGCACTAGAGAAAGTCGAAACCGCTACCCATTGGGCTTGATGATCGCGCGGATAACATTATCGGCTCGCGCGGAAGAGGCTTGCATGGCCTCGGAAGCTTCATCGAGAGAGTATTCGCGGATTGGATAGTCTTCCGCATGCAG
>CAYSRY010000054.1:7425-15171 GCA_964433395.1 uncultured Armatimonadia bacterium
TTTCCTGCTGCGACCAGCTCAACACACTGGTCAAGCGTATCACGTGACCGGCGGCAGAAGCGCACAGTGAGCTCTTTGCGACGCGGAACACGGGCCGAGAAAGTTTGCGCATCTTGCGTCGGAATCCCGAGGATAACTGCCGTGCCATTGGCGCGCACAAGCGGCATTGTCTCATCAAATGCAGTTGAGCCACCAGAGGCCTCAAATACGACTGGTGGATATGAGGCAGTCTCGGTGAACATGGCCTCAAGTTCGGCCGCGGAGCTGACAACCGTAGCCCCCAGACTGGCAGGATAGGTCTGCCGATTCGGCAGTGGCTCAGCAACGTAGATATTGCGAGCTCCCAGATGCTTGCAGACATCAAGCACGCTGATACCGATCGCGCCAGCTCCGAGGATCGCGACGTCGTCACCATCGCGAAGACCAGATCGACGGACTGCATGCATGCCAATGCCAAGGGGCTCGACCAGCGCACCAGCGTTAAAACTCATACCATCCGGAAGTGCGCACAGCGAATCATCCGGGACGGCGATGTATTCGGCCATCGCACCATTCGTGCCGGGAAAGCTCGGAAAGATCACGTTTTGGCAAAGATTGGTCCAACCATTCTGGCACATCTCGCAGGTCCCGCAAGGCCAACTCGGCTCACATGCGACGCGATCGCCAATCTGCCATGACGTGACACCTTCGCCAAGCGCGGCTACCTCGCCAGAGAACTCATGGCCGAGGATGAATGGAAGATCAGGATATGCACCGCTGCTGCTGCCTTCTTCAAAGAGGTGAAGATCGGATGCACAGACAGCGACCGAGCGGATCCTGAGCAGAACCTCTCCCGGACCGGGAGAGGGCGTTGCCGTTTCCATGACCTTCATCTCGTTCACAGCGGTCATGAAGGCTGCTTTCATCCTAATCGTCTCCGTTTCGGGGCGCTGGCTTCCGTGCGGGTGTAATCCCACCCGGCACTGGTTTGTCACTCGGCTTCTTGCCCGCACCGGGTTTGGTTGCGGCTGCATCTTCAGGTTTTACAGGTACTTCTGGTTTCTTCGTACCTACGCGAATCACTTTTGTCTGGGGTGCGTAGACGTCGGTGTGGATGACCGTGCGTTCGACTTCCTTGCCATCTTTCTTGACTACCTGCGTAATGGTGGCTTTTTTGCCCACGCGGCCTTCCTTCTCGACTTCCTTTTTATCTAGTTCAAGCTCCGGATCAGGAATCTCCTTCTCTTTGAAGGGGATTGTTGCAAGCCCGCTCTGGAGCAATGCGACACTGTAATAATCGGATTTGCTGCCGATTATCTTCGCGTAAAGGCGGGAACCTTCAATGTAGCCGATTATGAGAATCGGGTGCTGCAGTGAGTTCCTGAAACGCAGGTCAAGCTGGCCGTAGTAAACAGTCGCGTCACGCCCTACTGGCGCGTAATCTACCGGCCGCGAATGATGATGTCGCTCAAGCATCTTGAGATTTGCAAAGAGCGCAGCATTGTAGAGTGTGGTGGCGACTTGGCAAACGCCGCCTCCGGTTGAAGGTTTGACTTCGCCGGAAAGAAAGATTGGCGCATCCTTATAACCCTTCTCAGATACGCGGGGCCCGACTATGCTGTTCATTGAGAATTCTTCGCCGGGTTTGAGCACTGTCTTGTTGATGAAACCCATCGCCAGACGCAGGTTATGCGTCCGATCGACTTTGCCAGGGTTAAATGGTGTGCTGTAACTTGACAGCACCGTTTCCAGATGGGCCAGCATATCCTGAGTAATTGCAGGCTCACGCGTTTTCACCACAAGCGCTGCACGTTCAAGCTTTGGATCGACTAGAAGCTTGGTCAGCTTTTCTACACTTGCGTCAACGTCGAGAGAGCGGCCGGTTTGTCCGGGGGTAACGTTAACGTCATTGCCGTGCAGACTGACTTCCGCATCGACGGGATCCTGATTGACTGTGTCTGTGAGCCCTTCGATGCTATCGCGCAATGTAGGCTGATCGATCACGCTGCTCACTGGAATGTCCACGCCAGTACGACGCAGAGCTATCTGGGTGGAGAGTTGTTGCCAGACACTCCCCTCGCGTGCGACACGATAGGCAGCGGCCGTGGCCTGCTGGAGTTGCAGAGTTACACCGAGGTTTTCGCGCGTCAGCTTCACAGAAACGTTGCGGGCATCGTCCTCGTTTGCAGAGGCGTCGTCGCCCGTCGTCGGGGCGGATTCATCGTCTGCGACCTTCTCAGGATTCGTCGAGGACTGCGAAACTGCAGAGGATGCACCTGTTTTGCCGCCGTAGCTGAGCTCCACTGCTTCAGGCAGAGTACTGATCCATTGAGATTCGAGACGTTCGACCGCACTGGCCTGCGTGAGGCCGCTGACATCAACGCCCGCGACAGAGACACCATCGGCGATGGTGTCGCCCGCAGCAAACGCTTTAGCACTTATCACAATGGCAACGACACCGGCAACCAGCAGTATGGCAACCACGCCGAATGAGATTAGCAGGGCTTTGATCAGCTTCTGTTTCTTTGCCGCATCCATCTGTCTATCAGTACCTGTGTTTCCAGTTCATCATCGGCGGGCCGGGCAGAGTGAGCAGGCCGCGGCGCAGACGTCACCGATGTGTCTTCGTTATCCAGACCAAGGGCCGCCGGTGAGGGCGTTGTTGCCAGGTCCAGTGCTTTTTCAATCTGGTCGAGCCGCTCAGCCATGCGGTCGAGCGGGTCCGGGCTGTGCGCGATCCGGTCATGCCGGAAATCATAGACGCGTTTACCTTTGCGACGAACAATAAACGCTTTGTGCCCCACGACGGTGCTGTACTCCGGCACCGGGTCCACGACGACTGCGCCTGCGCCAATGACTGAGCCACGTCCGATGGTGAATGAGCCCAATATTTGGGCATGGGCGCCGACTGTGACATTGTCGGACAGAGTCGGGTGGCGCTTACCGGTCTCCTTGCCTGTGCCGCCAAGTGTGACACCTTGGAAAAGTGTGCACTCGTCTCCGATCTCCGCGGTCTCGCCAATGACAATACCGGCACCGTGGTCGATGAAGAATTGGCGACCGATTGTGGCCCCGGGGTGAATCTCGATACCGGTCAGAAATTTGGCGATCTGAGAGTTGAGACGGGCAAGCAGATGAAAACCAGCGCGCCACAGGCGGTGATTAATGCGATGCGCTATGGTTGCGTGCAGACCGGAGTAACAAAGCACGATCTCCAATACGCTGCGTGCTGCAGGATCGCGTTCTTTTGCGGCCTTGATGTCCTCCCATATCTGTTTCAGCAACAAAGCGCTATCACCTCAATAATAATCCGCGCAGAGCACCATACTCTGTTCCGATGGCGCTCTGCAGCTGGTAATGACTTACTGTGCGATCGGGGCTGCCTGACAGTTTCTACTCAAGTTTGGTATGGCGTGCGCGCATTTCGCGGGCCGTTGTGCCCAATGCATTCATCAGATGCATCACTATATCTTCGCCAACAACCAGCAAAGTCTGTTCAAAAAGTGACCCTGGCGGCTGTGGTGAAAGCTCGTCGTCACTGATTTTTGTCAGTGGCCATGGAATCTCTATCATTATGTCGGCGTGCTGCGGAACCGGCCCTGATGGGTTGGCGGTGATCACTGCAGTCTTGGCGCCGCGTTCCTTGGCTGCCTCGACGATAGCCAGTGTGGTACGTGTGACGCCCGAACCACTGGCTGCAATCAGCAGGTCATCCGCGTCAATGGCAGGTGTGCTCGTCTCACCGACAACGTAAGCTCGCAAACCGAGGTGGACCAGTCGCATCGCAAACGCTTGCAGCATCAGCAGACTGCGACCGGCACCTGCGACGAAGATTGTCTCAGCTTCCAGAATGGCGTTCGTAAGCGCACTGACTTCTGAAACTTTCACTCTCGACGTGACGGATGCAATCTGCCCGGGAATTACTGAACGCAGGTATTCATCATGTGCATTTTTGTAAGGCACGGCTACATCTTCCTCTCACTGTTGCTGCGCTGGTTGTGTAATGACAAGCGTGGCATTGCCAAAATCCAGCATTTCTTTAGCTGTTTCTTTGATTTCTTCAGCGGTCACTGCATTAATATTTTCAGCATAGTGCTGATAGTTGTCAAATCCCTGCCCATACAACTCATCCAGCACGATTGTCTGAGCGCGGTCTAGATTGCTCTGTATGGAAAGTTGCTTGGCCGAGGTGGCCATGCTCTTGCCACGCTCAAGTTCCTCTGCGGAGGGGCCTTCGGCAACAAACTGCAATACCGTCTGCTCAATGGTGGCGCGCGCCTGAGCAACCTTCTCGGGAGCCGTGGCCGCATAGAGCGTGTAATGTCCCGTATCTATCCCAGGCATGGCGTAAGCAAATGTCGCATAGACCAATTCTGCGCCACGCAGGGCTTCATGGAGCCTGCCACCCGGAATCGGCATACCGGCAAGAATCGCCGTCATGACGTCTCTGGCGTAGCGGTCCTCCGAGCCGATCGTCGGGCCCAGGAAACCGTACATGATGATGGCCTGCTGCTGTTCTCGCTCCACAATTTTCGGTTCCGATGCCCCTTTGGCTGGTGCGGCTGCTATCTCAGGCGGAGTTATCTCGCCAATCTCAAAATCTGCGAACCGATCCTCAATAGCCTGGATGGCCTTGTCGGCATCTACATCTCCAAGTATAGCCACAACCATTCCATTTGGTCGGCTGTACCGGTCATGGAAGCTGGCGACTTGCTCGCGTGTAAGGCTCTGGACTGTCTCCAGCGTACCCGTCAGCGGCATCCCGTACGGATACTTGCCATAGATGGCCGCGCTCAGCAGATCCGAGGTGACTGCATCGACGTTGTCGTCGCGTCCCTGAATCGCTGCAAGTGTGAGCTGTCGCTGCTTTGCCAGTTGATCTTCCGGAAATGCTGGATGCATGATGCAGTCTGCGAATATGTCCAGCACTTTGTCGAATGTGTCGCTCGTACACTGAGCCTGCAAACCATATGTGTTGCGTCCTGAAAATGGTGCGATGCTTGCCGCCATTGCATCCGTCTGGTCGGCTATCTGTTCATATGTGCGGCTTGTAGTGCCCCGCGTAAGCATGTTTGCCGTCAGGTTGCAGATGCCATTGTCCCGCGGCGTCTCATATAGCACGCCGGCCTTCACCCCTGCAAGCATTGAGACTGTAGGGCTGTGGTGGGCCTCTTGGACAATAACCGTGAGGCCATTATCAAGCTGCTTCCGGACTATTTTGCCGGCACCCCCGGCAGATGCATGCGTCATGTCTGCCTGGGATGCGACTGCCTCCGGGCCCAGAATTGCAGTGTTCTGTTTCTCGGCGACGAGGTATTTGTTCGCCACACGCCGCACATCTTCCGCAGTGACTTTCTTGATGTTCGCCACGTAGAGATCGCTGAAGCCCGGATCGCCGGTGCTGAGGAGGTCGCTCCCAAGCACGCTGGCACGTCCCTCAATTGTCTCTTGACTATAGATGACTTCAGCGGATTTCTGGGCCAGCACCCTTTGGAGTTCTTCCGGGTCAATATCCGCGGTCTTCAGACGTTCCACTTCGGCAGCCACGGCTTTTTCAGCTTCAGCCACGTTGACTGGGTCCAGCACTGCGTTGATCCCAAATATCCCTGCATCATAGCGGGGCGTATATGACATCGCACCGATACCATCGACCAGACCAAGCTCGTCACGAAGCGTCCGTGTTAACCGGCTGCTGCGTCCGTGCCCCAGAATATAGGCGGCCACGTCGAGCGCATAGAGATCCGGCTGGAAAAGATCTACTGTCCGCCAGCCGATGAAAAGCTGCGCGCGGTTGAGGCTGTTGTCAATCTCCACCCTTCGGCGCGGTGCGATCTGATCGGCCTCCGTCGGCAGAGGTAGAAGCCTGGTTGCCCGGCTCGGCTCTTTGCTGAGCATATCACGTAGCCGCGGCAAGACCTCGTCCATGTCGAAATCGCCGACGACTACGGCGATGGTGTTTTCCGGGGTATAGGCTGCACTGTGAAAAGCCGCCAGATCGGCTCGCGTAAGGCTGGTGAACTGATCCTCGTAGCCAATCACACGGTACCGGGCCGGATGGGTAGTAAATGTCGTCTGGGCCAGCATGTTCCAGATGCGGCGACCCGGATCATCGTCTCCACGCGCGATTTCACGCAGGATGATGCCTCGCTGCGTTTTCACGTTCTCAACTGGAAAATTCGCATGGAAAACGTAGTCGCTGATCAGATCGGCTGCGTCAAGAACATAATCGCCGGCTGTATTGATGTAATAGCACGTGACGTCCGCGCTCGTGTAGGCATTAGAGTCGTTGCCGAGACTCTCCTTCTTGTTGTCAATCTGCTCTTTTGTACGGGTCGGCGTGCCCTCACTGACGCAGTGCTCAATGAAGTGGCTTATGCCAGCACCAATGTATTCGCCCTCATAGACGCTGCCCACTTTCACATAGAATCGGACGGCAGCGACTGGAGCGCTGTGATTTTCCTCAACGGCCAACGTGCAGCCGTTGGGCAGTGTCTCAACGTGAGCTGCATAGACTGAGGACGCGCTGACCAACAGGCATGCAGCCAAAAGAGCGACCCAGCACTCGTGCATACGGGACTCCCTTCGACAATTAGTACAACAGCGTCCTGTAGTGGACGCTTGAGGGTGGCTTATGTTCGGGCTATGGCCCGCTATAGCCGCAAGATGCTGCGAATGCGGCGCTTTTCTCGTGTACCCCAATAATACGGCCTATGGCGATTTCTGGCAATAGTGAGGTGTGGAGGATTCCACTCATTTACGGTGCATAATACATGCGTGAAACTCCTGCGCGTGTTCAACGAGATAGTCGATCTGGTCTTGCCGCCGGCGTGCCAGTCATGCGGTGCCCGTGGGCAGAATGGATTGTGCGCTGATTGCCTCGCGACTGTCGAGGTAGTCAGTCATCCTTATTGCACGCAATGTGGTGCCCCGCTTGAACCTGCGGCCGCTGCTTCACCGACGCTTTGCCGCAACTGCAACATGACTGCGCCATATTTCGATGGCGCGCGCGCGTTTGGCCTGCATACAGGACCTCTCCGTGACTGCATCATCGCCTATAAATTCGGCGGACGAACGTCTGCGGCTCCGTTTCTGGCCGAACTCATGGCTCGGCGGGTGACCATCGAAGCCAGTGAATTCTGGCCTCTGCCGCTGCACAGGGCCGATCTCGTGGCACCTGTGCCGCTCCATCCTGAGCGTCGCAGATGGCGCGGATTTGACCAGGCGGGGCTGTTGGTGAATTATCTGGCTCCCCTGATCGAAACGCCGCAGATTAATTGTCTCCAGCGCGTCCGGGCTACCGCGCCGCAGGTGAAGTTATCGCCCAGGCAACGACGCGAAAACCTCAAAAATGCATTCGCGGTACGCTGCCCCGAAGCGGTGACGGGAAAGTCTATCATAATCGTTGACGACGTCCTCACCACCGGTGCGACTGCCAACGATGCTGCCCGTGCGCTCAAGGCAAATGGTGCGTCTGAAGTCTACCTGCTGACTGTCTCACGAGCGGTGCCCGAATGGCATCCCGCTGTCCAGACGCTGCTTCCACCCGAAGATCGTTTCTGAACAGTATATAGCACAATGTAAGGCATACCGCAGCTCCATGTGTACTGCCCCGCTATAGCTGAGCGGCTATAGCTGCGGCCACCCATTCTGCCAGCACATTATAGCCACTCTCCGTGAAGTGTACATTCACTGGAATCTGGACCTCTGCCAGGCGTGGCAGGCACAGGGCGTAAAGATCGAGTGTCGTGACGGAATTCTCGTCCATGA
>CAYSRY010000055.1:0-7145 GCA_964433395.1 uncultured Armatimonadia bacterium
ACAGCGACGGTTCTCGGGCAGTATCTCGAATTGGTCGAAGATCTGCGCGCTGGCGAACTTCTCACTGCCACCACTGTGCAGCCGGTCCAGCCAGCGGATCCTGCAGCCGAGGTAACCACCGAGGAGCCGACGCCGCGCTATCTCTGGAACGCGCCAAACTTCAAATATGCGCCAGACATGGACCTCTCGGAAGCACTTGCGGCAGGTGGGATGTAACCCCAACTCAGGGACATGAGGGCACCCCCCAGCATTCCCCCGATATTCAGTCAAAACATAACAAAGAGAGGGCCGAATTCAATCGGCCCTCTCTCTTTTTCACATGCGACTGATCGCACCACAGGGCGCGAGGCCACTCCGCATCCTGCCTCGGCTCATACTCCCATTATCGGCGGAGAAATGCGAAGGGAACTCACCCTTGCCACATAAATCCACAATAATGCTGAAGCTGCACAATAAGTGCTAGAGCTGGTGCAAATCCAGATCTGCAACGTCAGACGCTTTACATTCCGTCAGAGGCGTCACCAAGACCCGCCCGCTCACCTCGACACTCACTGCCATCGGCATGCCGCTGACCACCGCCACATCCCACGCGATCGGGCGTGCCATTAAGACACTGCAACGCCCGATCGTCAACCTCTGCAGTGCATCTTTCCCACGTGACGCAGGCACCAGACCAACCAGGCGGCCCTGCTCGCCCCCGAGCCAGACATATAATGTGTTATACCTTTTACCAGGAGTCCTTGCCGTCACAACGCTGTCCCCAAAACGCCCCGGCGCGCTATGCCGTGTCGCCTCAGCCACGAGGCCGTTCAACTCATAGCACACCACTTCACGCAGACCATCACGCGTGAGCTCAATCGCCCACAGCTCCCATTGTGACGATGACGATCTCATTTCCCCACCAACGATACCTGCCGCCACATGCGGACGCGCAAAACTCGTACCTTTCCAGCGGGCTCGCAGTCGCTCCCCATCAAGCGCCAACAACCACGGGCGCAGTCTTACCAGCGGATCAAAGATCGCACTCTTCACCACTCCCACGAGGACGCCAGCTCCCCCCGCCGATACGCCCGACAACGTATGCATGCCCATGTTCCAGACACGGTGAGGCATAGGCCGAAGGTTCCACAGTTCCAGGTCTGCCCCCCCGTATGCCCCATCCATCGCCGTGCCGCCAACTATCGCAGCAATGTGCCCGACACCCACTGTACAGGCATCTCGCACTTCGCTTGAAAAATCGCCGAGGCGAACGAGCTCCAGAGGGGCTCTCGACATGTCCAGTGCAAAAACTGCCCCTCCAGCGAATGCGTAAAGCGCCCGGCCAGAGCCGCCAGCAAGTCTCTCCACAGCCATACCATCTGGAGGCAATACCACGCGAGGACGAGAATCCGGCAATTCCATCGCGGTGAGCACTCGCCCGTTATCCCACGTAGCGATGCAGTATCCGTCGAGGCCATCGTAACAGGTAACTACCTGCGCAGCGTGACAGTGGCAACAGAACACGAAGAAAAGCACGCACAGGAAAGCGCGTAGAGAAGCGAGGATGACATGCTCTCTCAAAGACGTCCTGACAGTGCCCATTAGGCTGCCAGACTAACACAACTCAACCAGATGGACAAGTACCCACATACAGCAGCGAGGGGGACGAAAGTTCCGGGCTCTCTCGCCCCCCTCGTGCAAAATCAGACAGCTGAACCACTATCAGGACGCAAGACTGATTCCCGGCTTCCCATCCCGGTTGCGCCGCACCTTCTCCAGCTCACCCGGCAGACATTGCGGACAGATACCGTGCGAAGCGATGATCATCTTGTCATGGGGCGTCCAGATTTGCCCATGGTCTGCATCGTCGGGGTCCCAACATACCGCCTTGCATATGCAACACTGAAATGGAAGCCTCATCCTGATAGTTCACCTTTTCTGGCGCAGGCAGACGGAGACTATCGTCACCATGCTCGCAGTATATGCTCGCCCCTCAATGATTATTGGCAAGCGTAAACCAGACCTTTAGAAATCATACCGGGCCAGATGGAGCACCATTCTATTTGACGCTTTGGAAAGCCCAATGCTATACTACTTCGGGTAAAAGTAGACAACGGGCGGATTCAGGATTCTCTGCGATACCTGTGCCGCAGCCAACACAAACAATCACAGCAATGGTAACTGCAAGAGATGAACCCGGCATCCATAGGATGTACGGCTGTGCACATGATCGGAATACAATAAATTAACCGAGAATGACTGCCGATGGAAAACACTGCCCGTGCCTTCGACGTAAAAGACTACGTGCGCATTTTCAGCAAGCGGAAATGGTTCATTCTGCTTGTAACTCTCGCCGTGAGCATGGTCGGCGGCCTGTATGCAGCCGGCTATCGTGCCACGTACCGCGCAAGCGCTGTCGTACTCATCCGTCAGCAGCCTATTGAGCGCATCCGCTTCGGTGAGGGGGAAATCGAGGGCGAAAACGTACGACGCGAACTCACCCTCGAAACGCAGGCGCAAATCGCCACCAGCTATGCTTCGGCCGTGCGTACAGCAAAAAAACTGGGCGCACGCGAATCCGGCGAAAAGATGGTGGCTGACCCGTCTGAAATTAAAAACTCCCTCGCCGCATACCCAAACAAACCTGACCGACTCTTCATAGAAGCCACAAACGTTGAAAAAGACAAAGCTCTCGCATACGCAAATGAAACCGCTGATACTTTTGTGCAGGTCAGCGCAGAACTCCGGCGTGCAGATGTAACCGTAGCACGTACATTCCTCGAAGAGCAGTGCGAAGCGTATTCTGCCAAACTTGACCGTCTCGAACATGAACTCGCAAGCTATCAGCAGACTGTAGGTATTGTCGTACCTGAAGCAGAAGCCACTGCCAAAATGACAGAACTACAGAGCTACGAACACGCCCTCAGGGAAGCCGAAACTGAACTGCAGGCACTCAAGGCAAAGCAGGGCGAACTCGACGAACAACATCAGAAACAGCAGCCAACCGTCACATTCCAGGCGACGCAGGGAAACCCTGAACGCGATATGATAGCCGCACAGATGAGACAGGAAGAGATCAACCTCGCCACACTCCGAGCACGATACAAAGACACTCACCCTGCGGTCGGCGAAGCGCTGAGCAGGATAGAGCAACTGCAGGAGCGCATGAACGCAATTCCGCAAAGCATCGACACACCAACATACATGCAGAACCCGCTCTACGCTTCCCTGCCAACCGAAATTGCCGGCGTCAAGGTCTCCGTCGCAGAGGCCGGGCAGCGAGTCGCGAAACTCAACAGTATAGTCAGCGCCCTCAAAAATCAGACAGCGGATCTGCCGCGCGAACTCTCAACCATCGCACGCCTGCAGGCGCAGATCACGCTCGCCCGCAGAACATATGAGACATTCCTTGAACAGCTCGAACAGAACAAACTGCGCGAAGCCATCAAGGAAAGCGGCGCCTCCGTTATCGACCGCGCTGTCGATGCAGAAGAAATCAAACCAGGCCTCGGACGGACAGTCCTCTTCGCATTCTTTATTGGCCTGTTCATTGGTATGATGGTGGCGCTATTGCTTGAAGCGCTCGATGACACATTCCATAGCCCCGAAGACATCACGCACTACACCGATGTCCCGTTCCTCGGTATGGTGCCACTGCTTAATGCAACTGGCGGCGGACTCATCACAATTACAGCGCCAAAAAGCCCACCTGCGGAGGCGTACCGAGTTCTGCGGTCAAATATTCACTTTGCCCAGGCAGACAGCCCCGCACATACATTACTTGTCACCAGTGCCGGCGCCAGCGAGGGTAAAAGCCTTACGGCAGCAAACCTCGCCGTCGTATTCGCCCAGGCTGGTCAGAAGGTATTGCTTATTGACGCTGACCTCAGGCGCCCGTCACAACAACGCCTGTTCGGCGTGGATAGAGACTACGGGCTCACAAACGTACTCATCGGCGAAAACTCGCTGGAAGATGTCATGATCGAATTTGACCAGGTTCCTGGCCTCTTTATAATGCCTACTGGACCGCTGCCGCCAAATCCTGCTGACCTCCTCGGTTCCAACGCTATGCTGGAAGTTCTCAGCGCGGCGATGGAATTTGCCGACATAGTCATTCTCGACTCGCCGCCCGCAATCGTCCTGACAGACGCCGTCTTACTGTCGTCGAGAATCGATCAGACAATTCTCGTCGCTGAGTGCGACCATGTCAGCCGAACCGCATTCATTGAGATGATACGGCTCATCCGAAATGCCCGCGGCAACATTCTCGGAACAATTCTCAACAAGCTCAAGCTTAACGCTAGTGACTACTACTACTATTATTACTACTACGATTACGCTCACGAAACACCGCTGCCAACAAACATATCAGACCAGGCTGAAACCATAGACAGCGAGGAGCTCATCGAGACCTTGCTGAGTGATGAAATGCCAACGAAAACACTCGACCATCTCGAAACCAGAGACCGAGACGACACTTCGTCAGATGCCGATGACGACCAGGACGACCCGGATGATGATCCCGATGGTGACGGCCCGGATGATGACAATCCACAACCAACACCACCGGCTGACACGACCGATCCCGATGGCGGAGGCGACGGCAAAAATGCCAAGCAACTCCCGCACGATGCAGCGAAGTCGTCAGGCGATGCCATCCTCGATGACATCATGGGTGACGCTGGAAATACTGATAATCAGGACAAAACGACGTCACTGGCTCATGCTGATCTGAAACATCAGAATGCAATCACGCCTCCAGAATTGGACCGCTCATCACGCGAACCAGTCACAGTGCTGGACAATATACTGGGACTGGAGCTGGATAAGGCAACTAAGGCTGAAAAAGGTGCAGCAAAACGCGCACGTGCAAAAACTCGTACCCACTGATGCTTGGCTGAATTGTCTGGGGTCTGAGAACACAGAAGGCCGGGGACGCGCACCAGTACACCGACAACCGAATGCAATGTCCCCATGACCATAGTGCTCATACCGTACGGGGCTATTGTCCCTTGTCTCGATTGTCGGAGGTAATTCTGATGAGCGGCGTCAAAGCGGGACCACTGGCTGTCATTTCATTATTCTGTATGACTATGCTGCTTGTGCAGGCCTCCGCCGCACCAAGGCCTGCACAGTATCGCTATACTGAAACACCATCGGCTCCACAATATCCTCTGCCAGTTGACCCAGCGCGTATCACCAATTCAGACGCGCTTGACGCGCTGACTGCTTCCCAGACTGCAGCACTCAGCCAGAACGGATTTGTCGTAATTCCAGATCAGGCTATTCAGATGTTCTACCTATACGAAGAATACTCCCAGTCTGCTGATAATCAGGCGCCAACACCAAATTACATCACCGTTGACTCACTCCTCCATGCATACCACCTCTTCTTCGACTACACTCTCCGCTCTGCCGAAGAAACGTATCTGGTAGACGCATGCGAAAAGCTTAGCAAAATCTGCGCATACCATAACGACAAATTCTCAGCCACGCTTCCCGATGGTGAGCTCCGTAAGGCAGCACGAGCAAATACCCTGTATTTCTCCATCGCATGGAGTCTCTCCACTGGCACGTCGCAGACGCGTTTTCTCAAAACCAACGAGTTGCCGCTGTTCGAAGATGAAATGCAACGCGTCAATCAACTGGCGGGGCGGAGCCAATCTCCGCTCATGGGCAATACAGTCCACTACGATCAGTTCCGACCGCGTGGCCACTATACGCGCAGCGAACGCCTCGAGCGCTACTTCCGCACCATGACATGGTATGGCACTGTCGCCATGGACCTCGACGCGCCATTGATGCCGCCCGAGCTTCTCCACCGCCATCAACTGCAGGCACTGCTCATCACGAAAATTCTCAAGGGCGACGACATCGCGCGGACGCTATGGGCAAAAATCTACGAGCCAACGCAATTCTACGTCGGCGGCAGCGATGACCTCGGCTACAGGGAATACTCACCGCTGTCACACACGATTTATGGCGCCGATATGCAGCTTACCGCCATGCAGGATGCCTCGAAACTGGACGACTTCATTGCCCAGGCTCGCAGAACACTGCCCAAACCACAAATAGCGCCATTCTTCAGAGATGCCGATGACAGCGGTGCGCTGTCATCGGACATGCCCCAGGTACAGGGCCGGCAATTCCGTTTCATGGGCCAGCGTTTCATTCCGGATTCCTACATGCTCCAGAATCTCGTCTCCCCAAAGGTTTCCCCAAACCCCGCAGACCCTTCAGATGCACGTGATATGCCGATGGGGCTTGACGTGATGTCCGTTCTCGGGTCTGCCCGCGCCTACAAGCATCTTATCGACCGCTATGACCAGGGCCGCTTCCCCGGATATCAGACGCAGATGGCATCTTTGCGCGACGAATTCTTCGCATATCCCGAAGATAAATGGTGGTCAAACCTCTACTGGGGATGGATATACTCGCTCAGTGCGCTCCTCGAAGACTGGGGACAGCAATACCCATCATTCATGAAGACAAACGCGTACGCAGACAAATGCCTCAACACCTCTCTCGCAAGTTGGGCGCAACTGCGCCATGACACAATACTCTATGCCAAGCCATCGGGCGCTGAAATGGGCGGCGACGATCCTCTCCCCGTGCGTGGCTACGTTGAACCGGTCCCAGAAGCGTGGGGCAGACTGGCCTATCTCACCAAACTCTCCCGTGATGGTCTCGCGGCACGAAACCTGCTGAGTGACAAAATCACCGCAGCATTTGCACGCTATGAAGACACGCTGCTCTTCCTCAAAACCTGCTCTGAAAAAGAATTGCGCGGGCTGCTCCTCACCCCAGAAGAATATAAACGCATTCAATATTTCGGCGGCGAACTCGAGCGGCTACAGCTCACTGTGGCAACAGACGAGCACCCCGAATGGGGCGGAACGAGAAACTGGTATCAGATTACAAGCGAAGTCGACCGCAACATTGCCACTGTAGCCGATGTGCATACCTCATTCGGCGCGGCTCTTGAGGAGGCCGTCGGGTATGGCTTCCGCATATATGTCATCGTCCCCGATCCCAATGGAGGCCTTCAAGTTACCAAAGGCGGAGTTTTCTCATACTACGAGTTCGCTTGGCCCGTAAGCGATCGCCTCACTGACGAAAAATGGCTGCAGCTGCTCAAAGCCGGCCAGGCGCCACCACAACCCGAA
>CAYSRY010000055.1:7155-15136 GCA_964433395.1 uncultured Armatimonadia bacterium
CTGATATATTTCACATTTTCATAGCCAAAGCAGGAATGCGGACTATCAACGAGAATACTCGCTTGAAGAAACTGATTGCGTAATTGCGTATATAGATGCCATTGCTGAATTTTCTGCTGAGAACATGCCTGTGTTAAGACCGGGTCTCTCGGGAGCGTGGTCACAGATGCGAAAAATAACACACGGTTTCACTCTCGTCGAGCTGTTGGTGGTAATCACCATAATCGTGATCCTCGCGGCGATTCTCTTCCCTGTCTTTGCAAATGCCCGCCACAAAGCATACCAGGCCGGATGTACCTCCAATCTCAAACAGATCAACACTGCCATGCAGCTCTATCGGGCTGATTTCGATGGACGCATGCCCTACATGTTCATTCATGCCGCAGATGGCATGTATTACCGCTGGATGCATGTGACATTCCTGTATTCGGGCTCGAGCGAAATGTATTCCTGCCCCGCCAATCCCGTCGAACCTGGCGACTACAAAGCTATGCCCGCTCAGAAAACGCCACTTGAGCCGCCCGATACCTCCTATCTATACAATCAACCATATATGGAAGCCCTGCGCGATACGAGCGTCAAAGATCCCGCAGGGACCATCGTACTCATGGATGGCTGGTGGTTCGACAGTGAAGCGGAGGACAACGCGCGCCAGCTCAATGCTCCTATGTTCAACATTGAAAACGCTGACGCAAACCGCATGGCAAGCTGGATCAACAACGAGGTGCCCTCTGCACCGATATACGTCAGCACAAAAACACTGGAACGCATGCATCGCCACAACGAACGGGTCAATGTCGCATTTTTCGACGGCCACGTAAAGACCGTATCGCACGCTGTCCCAGGCGATTTCACACCTCAACGAGACTGAGCAGCTCTGTTCGACACCAAAAAGCAGGGCCGGTACGATTCCGGCCCTCTTTCCATCTCGACGGACCGTTCCCTACCCGCTCAACTACCCGCAGTACAATTGACACTCGGAACTGAATACCTTATAATTTTATGGTTGCATATAGCCAGATGCCATGATGTTCACGATGCCATCTGTAAGCAAGCCGTAGCCCCTTGCTTCCCCTGAGGCGGCTCCACTTTTCAACGCCCCGATAAGGGCACAAGGTGCTTAATGGCTTGCTCTTTCATTGCACGGAAAAGGAGTATCACGCATGCAGTCTCGCAACAGGACGTGGATCGGGCTCATTATCCTGATTATCGTTTTCGCGTTTCTGGTAGCTTTCGCCCCAATACGTCCAGTACCAAAGGACGAAGGGTACAGCGTCCAGGACACCACGCGCTACAGTCTTCCCGAAGCAGCAGCTACGGAACAGGCGGGGCTTGATGCCAAAGCACAGGAACTGCGGGAGACGCTCACGAAGGCTGACATTCAGTTGGACTACGTGAAATTCGTTGACGCTAAGCTCCTGGAGGTCAAAACTGTCTCGATCACTCAGGAAAGCGCCGACCAGGACGCTGCCAAAGTGCTCGCAACGCTCAAACAGACCTACCCGAACATCCAAAGCATGGCTGCAGAAAAAACCGTGGAGACCGACAAGCCATTGTTCACTATCGGTAAAGCATTTGCCGTCTATCCACCCAAAATGCAGATCCGGCTGGGCCTCGACCTCCAGGGAGGCGCCCACGTGCTCCTGCGCTGCGTGCCACAAACCACGATCGCTTTCTTCTCACCGGCCGATCGGCCGATCGCGATCTCACAGCAGCTCATGGATACGCCTGCCGACCAGAGACCACGCACAACTGCCGACGGCCAGGCTATTAAATACCCTGAGCGTACACACGAGCAACTCGTTAAACTCGTCTCAGACTACCTCACCTCTGAGGGCGTCGACGCGGCCAAGCTCAAAGTCTACATGGCCGGCGACAACCGCATAGTTATCCGCACTGAAGCACAGAACGAGCAGGAGTCAAAGACTCAGCAACAGCTCGCACAAACATTCATCTCACGAACGTTCCCTGATATCGACATGACGGCCGACGAAATCGAGGCTGTCTATGTACAGCCCGGCACTGCCGACAAAGTCAAAAATATCATCGACCGCCGTCTCTATGCAATGAGCGATATCCGTGAACCCATCGTACAACAGCAGGGCGACGATAATATCATCGTCGAGTTGCCCGGTGTCAAAGATCCCGACCGAGTGCTTGACGTGCTCAAAAGCACTGCCATGCTCGAGTTCCGCCTCATTCCAAGCCGCTATACACCACCTGGCGCAGCCGATAACGACTACGCAGAATGGCAGGACTCCCGCGGAAACACCACAGTGCCATGGGAACAGGTACTCGCAGAATCTGAGCTCGCATTCACAGGTCGCGACCTGCAGAGCAATTCACAGGTTCAGCCAGACAGCACCGGCCGTTGGGTTGTAGGCTTCGAACTCAAGCCTGAAAAGAAGCGCGCGTTCCTCGACTTCACGCGCCAGAATGTCGGCCGCCTCATGGCTATCGTCCTCGACGATGAGTGCCAGATGGCGCCCAACATCAACAGCCCAATCCCGGGCAGTGGTATTATCGAAGGCGGATTCACCACGCAGGAAGCCAGCGACCTCAAACTCCTGCTCAATGCTGGTGCCCTCCCGGTGCCGCTCGAAATCGATACCAACCGCTCGGTAAGCCCGACGCTCGGTACTGACTCCATCATGCGAAGTCTCCGTGCCGCAATCATAGGCTTCATGCTCGTACTTGTCTTCATGATTGCATTCTACCGCCTCCCGGGCCTGCTTGCAGCGGTCGCACTCTCTGTATATGTCATCCTTCTGCTGGCGGCTCTTACACTCGCCAAAGCTACCATGACATTGCCAGGTGTTGCCGCATTCATCTTGTCAATCGGCATGGCGGTCGATGCCAACGTACTCATCTTTGAACGTCTGAAAGAAGAACTCTGGGCCGGCAAGGTCATACGCACTGCTATCGACGCAGGCTTCGACCGCGCTTGGACATCAATTTTCGACGCTAATGCAACGACGCTCATCGTAGCCGCGGTCCTCTACTTCCTCGGCTCCAGCTCGATCAAGAGCTTCGCCGTTACACTCTTTGTTGGCGTCTTGTGCTCACTGTTCACTGCCGTCACGCTCACACGCTGGCTCGTCACCATGGTTGGAGGCAATGCAAAAGTCGCTCAGAATCGTGCTCTGTTCGGAGATAATACCCAACAGAACAGGTAAGCTCCACCAACAACAACCGAATTAGCTGACCGTTTGTTTTTATAGCCGAGGAGGTCTTTTCGTGGATTTCTTTCGCAAACAGAATTGGGACATTGTAGGTAAAGCGGGGCTCTGGCTGGGAACCTCCGCCGTGTTGATCGTCTTCGGTATGGTCTGGTGGGCCACGCACGGTCTCAATCTCGGCATTGACTTCACTGGTGGCACGCTGCTCCGTTACCAGATGGCTCTTCCACTCAGTGGCGAACGCGCCGAGGAGAGGCAGGTACTCCGCACCGTTCGTGGTATTCTCGACGCGGGTAGCCTCGGAAGTAGCCCCGTCCAGATAGCCGGCAACAACCAGATATACATCCGCGTACCATCAGTATCAGAAGCCGACGCTGACACGAGCGCAGCAAGTCTCGCGCTTGAACAAAAACTGCTCACCGATCTCAATGCGAAGCTCGCCGCTGACCATGGTGAAATCACAATGGTCAGCCGAGAGAAAGTCGGTCCGATCGTCGGCGATCAGTTGCGCAATAGTGCCCTCTATGCCCTCCTGATTGGCTCATTGCTCATTCTCATCTACATCACAATCAGATATGAGTTCCGTTTCGCAGTCGCGGCTATCCTCTCTCTCGTGCATGACGTGCTCATCGTGCTTGGGGCAATGGCCGTATTGCAGATCGAATTGGACTCCGCATTCGTCGCTGCACTCCTGACGGTTATCGGATACTCGATTAATGACACAATAATCATCTTCGATCGTATCCGTGAGAATCGCCGACTGCAACGCGGCGCCAGCTTCCAGGATGCTGCAAATGCTTCGCTTCTGCAGACAATGACCCGTTCCATCAACACAACATTCACCACCCTACTCGCACTTATAGCAATTGCTGGTTGGGGCGGAGTGACAATCCGCGGCTTTGCCATAGCTCTGATCATTGGTATCACATGTGGTGCGTACTCCTCAATATTCACCGCCACTCCGATACTTGTTCTCTGGTATCGCGCTACTGGCGACAAGCGCCGTGTCGTCGCACGCAGCAGCAACGGACGCGCCTCGCTCGCGTCGTCTCGCACACGCGGACGAATTGAAGAGACCACCACCGACGACGACGCACCAGAGCAGGAAGCCGCAACAACGGGGACTTCCGCTGTCGACTCCATGCGTCGCGCAGCAGCTCAGGAACTCGAAGAAAAACGCGCTGAACGGAAAGAACGAAGAAAATCCAAAGGCAGTAAGCGTCGCCGCTTCTAAAGCGTTCTGCATGACACTCAATACTGCAACCATGACAACATAACGTGCACAGCAGACGAAGACCGGTCGCCGACATAGTGCGCCGGTCTTCTTCTTTTTGGAGGTCCTACATGTCTGGCATAGCGGTCGCCGGCCGCAAGCAATTCCACGAAACGCTGGGCAAACAGCCTTTCCGTCTCATGCTCATACTGACCATGATTGCCGCAATTACAACATGCCTTGCATTCCCACCATTCGAATTTGCACTTGCGGCATGGCTGGGACTGGTCCCGTTTTTTCTCGCACTCACTCAGGTGCGCCCGATGCAGGGGTTCATCCTCGGCTGGATATTCGGGGCCATTCTGATTGGCTGGTCCAGCGCGTTCATTGCCCTCTTCGGGCTGCTGCCTCTCGCCGCAATGGCGCTCCTGTTCGGCCTCTTCTACGCCCTCTTTGGGCTGTGTGTTGCCGGCATTGCTCGCCTCCAGAGCTCTCCCATGCGAATTCTCACAGTCGCAGCAGCATGGGCATTATGCGAGATGGCCCGCGGCTATTTCGGCCCACTCGCATACACATATGGCGATCTCGTTTACACGCAACACGCACTGACGCCCATCATACAGATCGCCAGCCTCGCCGGCCCATACAGCGTAAGCTTTCTCATCGCTCTCCTGGCCGCGGGCCTCGCAAATATGCTGCAGGCGTTCATGCCGATGTCATGGTACCGACCGGTACAGAACCACATCTATTTTACGCGCATGACCAGCAGGGCACTTCTCGCTGTCTATGTCGTGATATTCGTCGCCTATGCGTGGGGCTCCCTTGTCATCCGCTCTGCACCTGCGGATAACGACCGCACCACGCCCGTCATCACTGCCACTGTACAACCTAATAGCTCCATGAGCGTGCCGGCAAAGATCGACGAGCTCAACGAAGAGATGGCCACCTACATGCGGATGACTGCCGAACTCGATGATAGCGTCCAGCTCATTGTGTGGTCTGAAACGGCTGTGGCCAAAGACCTCAACGAAGACCTCGCAGCGCGTGAACAGGTCGCCAACCTGGCCATCAACCTCAACTCATTCATGCTCATAGGTGCGCTCGAACGCGAAAATGGAAAGCTCTACAACTCTGCGTATCTTTTCGCACCTGACGGCCTGCACGTGGATACCTACCGAAAAATTGACCTCGTGGCTTTCGGCGAGTACGTCCCGTTCCGTGACCAGTTGCCATTCCTCAAACGGTACCCAATACGCTCCATAGACTTCGCTCCCGGAACGGAACGCAAGCTCATGTCGGTACATGATCTGCAGATCAGCCCACTTATCTGCTTCGAGGCGATCTTCCCGGGGCCGACGCGCGAATGCACACGCCTCGGTGCTGATGTCATTGCCATACTCAATTCGGACACGTGGGCAAGCCGCGGCACTGAACTGCTGCACAACAGCTACACTGCACCTCTGCGCGCTGCCGAAGCACGCAGATACGTGGTAAGAGCCTCTTCTACAGGCATTTCTGGCATCTATGATCCCTATGGCAGACTCGTTCAGTCGGTCTCTGCAAATGAAGAGGGCACGGCCATCGCCAACATATATGCTGCTGGAGAGCTCTCCACCTACCACAAATACGGTGAAATGCCTCTCCTCGTAATGTGCATCATGGCCATTGTGGCCGCTTACGCCAATCGCCGCACCAATGACGCCTGCATCTGACAAACTCAAGCGTCCGCCTGACAAAAACAAAAAGCCCGCCTGACTTCTCAGGCGGGCTTCAGCATCACGCATGCTCTCTATATTTTCTGATCATCCTGACGCCTCAGCCACACGCTGAAACTCCACGACGGGTGACGCCGATCCCGCAAAAACTCGAGCGGATCCCCGTTCTCAATATATGACGTGCGCTCAATCACCAGCAAAGGACTACCAGCGACGACATGCAGATGCTGTATGTCCTCGGCGCCAGCGCTATCTGCAACAATACGCTGCTGTGATGCGGCAATGCTCAGCCCGTACTCATCACGCAGAATTTCCGTGATCGAATCTTCGCCGGAGATTGCGCGCTCCGCCAGCCCGGGGACTTTGCTTGCGACGAAGTACGCTGTCTGCAGGGCCAGCGGCTGTGCATCTGCCTGACGAACGCGCTTCAGCACCACGACGCGATCCGTCGGACCAAGTTTCAACTCAGCCTGAACATGCTTGTCCGCAGATGCCGGGATGCTCTCCAACCGAAGTACACACCCTGAAGGCTTCAGCCCACGTTCGGCCATCTCTCGGTGAAACCACGGAATCCGCGAATACTGAATCCGCTCTTCACGAACAGGTGTTATATCGCGCACAAAGGTACCAAGCCCTTGACGACGCGCCACGATCCCCTGTTTCTCCAGTTCACCAAGAGCCTGTTTCACTGGGGCCAGACTTACGCCAAGATATTCTGCCAGCTCGGCTTGCGGAGGCAGCCGGTCACCTGATTTCAGGTTACCAGTCAGAATAGATTCGGAAAAACTGTCTATAATTTGCGCGTAAAGTGGGACATTCGAGTCCCGCCGCGGTTTTTTCAGCTCGCTGAACTGCATACATTTCTCCGAGATATCCTGTGCTGAATGCTGACGGCAACTGCGAGCGGCAAAATATGACTTCTGATTCAATTCAGGGGCATTCGGATTCTATTCGTCCCCTCACGACCTTCGGGATCCTTCTGACCGGCAGCGCTTTTGTCAGTGGTGGTGGTCGAAGTGCCGGTACCGGGGCCGAGATACCCGATTGCGATGAGCTTCTCCGCGTGCTTGGCTACCGTCTCCTTGCCAGTCACCGAACGCCCGTCGCCCCCCATGCTGGTCAAAACCGTCTGAATCTCCCCCAGCAACTTCAGCGTCTGCTCAGGCGCGCTCTGCAATTCCCCAACCATCTGAAACTTGCTGCACGTCTCGCGATCCTTGACCGCATCGATCAGGCCAAGCTTCATCTCCATGACCCACGCGCCAAAATCGTAATTCAGCTTCTCCAGACTGTCAGCCACGCCCGAAGCAACCCATTGGTCGATTTTTCTCTCCAACTCTGCGGCGATCTCAGCCGCGCGAGCGGCATCATCGCCCGCCTCAACGAGGCGACGCAACTTTTCCGCCTCGCCCCCAAGTTCCTTCGTCGCCTTAAGCTCGCGAAGGTAACCGACAATATTGTCTATATTGCGAACTGCAACGGGAACCAGCTCAGGCGACCCAGACTTCTCATTCCCCTTCTCCTGCGAACGCTCGGCGAAAAGACCCGTAACGAGCGTATTTACACGTAGGGATGAGCCAAGTGAAAAATACGAACGCAGACTCCGTTCACCTGGTCCTGGACCTGGTTCGACTCCTGGCTGCTTTATCGTATTATGCTCGGCAGCCCGGACATCGCTCCCGTTCGCTTCCAGAAACTGCAAAATCGTAGCTGAAGAAATCAGGAATGCAAAGGCCGTCGGGTTATCGGCCGACCCACCCATCGCCGTAACCATACCCATAAGAAGCCCATTATTACCAGTAACAGGGCCGCCGCTCATACCGTGGTCGATGTTCATATCGGCCTCGATGGTCTTCCCGTTCTCCGTAATCCGG
>CAYSRY010000056.1:0-1556 GCA_964433395.1 uncultured Armatimonadia bacterium
ACAAATGCTCGGTTTTTTCGAACCAGTCATTCACCGCTCGCTGCCCCATACCTGGTCCGGGCAGAATGGTCGTGCTGAAGGCCAGAGACGCCGGCTCTTCTTCAAGCGTCGCCATGACATCGGGGGGTATGATCCCCACTGCAGTTATGTCATCTTTGCCGGCCATAGCAATATCCAGTGCGTAATGCGCAGCGATTTCAGACCAGTCGGAGCCGTCGACGCCAACAATAATATGGTGCATTCGTACTCCTCTCACAACTTCCAATTGTGTGTGGGGGTAGATATTTGATATATTCGCCGACATGCAGTCCTCTCCTGCATCTCAGAGATGATTTACAGACATGAGAGGAAGTGCAGGAGGGATGCCGGCATGAACGGCGAACACTCACGCGTTGGTCACTATGAAGATAACGTTGGAGGAGTGAGCCATGCGTCCAATCCGCCTATCTGAAGCGGAATACACAGATAAGGTCTACGCCTGCTGGCTGGGCAAAAACATCGGAGGAACACTGGGGACCCCACTTGAGGGCGACAAGGGCGTCCATGAGCTCACATTCTATGAACCAGTACCGACCGAACCGCTGCCGAATGATGATCTGGACCTGCAACTTGTGTGGGTCAAAATGCTGCAGGAACGCGGCGTCTATCCGACCGTTTCGGACTTCGCGGACTACTGGGTGAAAAACCTCGGCCCGTACCCGTGGAACGAGTACGGACACTGTCGGCGGAATCTGAACCGCGGCCTGCGTCCCCCGATTTCTGGCTGCTATGACAATTACTACATTGACGAAATGGGGTCGCCAATCCGCAGCGAAATCTGGGCCTGCACCGCGCCCGGCGATCCGGGGCTGGCGGCTTCGCTGGCATGGAATGACTCAGTGCTTGACCATGCGGGCGGTGAGGGAACATATGGCGAAATGTTCTGGGCAGCAGTCGAGAGCGCAGCTTTCGTCATTTCGGACCCGCTGCAGCTGATCGAGATCGGCCTGAACATGATTCCGGTGCATACGAACATCGCACGGGCAATCCGCAATGCCGTGTGGATGCACGAGAATGGTGTAGATTGGTTGGAGGCCCGTGAGCGCACCGTGCGGAATTTCGGGCATTTCTGGCCATGCAACGCCGCGCAGAATCATGGATTTACGATCATCGGCTGGCTGTATGGCGAGGAATTCGGGGATTGCCTGTGCAAGGCGGTCAACTGCGGTTATGACACCGACTGCTCGGGAGCGACGCTGGGCTCGGTGCTGGGTATTATCGGCGGAACTGCGGTAATTCCCGACAAATGGCGCGACGCAATCGGCGAGGGGATCGTCCTGCATAAGTTCACGGAGAATCTGGATGCTGCGGAGGACCTGAAGGAGCTGACCGTGCAAACTGTTGAGATCGCAAAAGTGATGCTTGCCGAGCGGTCAGAGATGTGCGAACTCGGAGATGAGACAGCCGCGCCAGAGAACGTTTTGACGCTGCTTTCGGACAACACGCGCGCGCTGAAGGCACTCGATCAGGACCCACAATCGACCATTGAGACAGTCGACGGCTACGGCATCTCGCTG
>CAYSRY010000056.1:1566-15070 GCA_964433395.1 uncultured Armatimonadia bacterium
GCATTATGGCGGAGAACCAGTTCTGCGGCCGGGCATCGGGAAAATCGTCGGCGTCTCGGTGCGGCAGGATCTGGACCCAGTATGCGCAGATGTTGCGATTACAGTACCTTTGGGTTGGGATGTGGAGGCCATCGAGGATGCTCTGGGGCAAAAGCGCTTCCGAATAGTGGCCGACGAAGTTGCGGATAATAATGAGATTACAGTGACGGTGAGCGTGGACGGGAAAGATCTGAGCGCGGACTATCTGATGCTCGGGCCGGGAGCTGCGCCTGGCTTCCCATCGGGCGTGCAAGTTGAGACGTGCCCGGTGTGCCACGCGCGGATTGATTCCTGCATTTGCAACCGGTAGGAATGGCAGCGTATACGGAAACAAAAGGCCGGAACCATATGGTTCCGGCCTTTTCCATGCAAATTGTGGGCGCGTTACTTGCCGCAGCATTTCTTCTTGTCTTTTTTCTCTTCAGCTTTTGCCTCTTCAGCTTTTACTTCTTCGGCCTTTTTCTCTTCGGCTTTTTTGGTAGATCCGCAACCGCTCTTTTTGCAGCAGCCCATGTGTACCTCTCCTTATGAGATATAAGTTTTTCCAGTTCCGCCAGCACACATACTGCGGAAATCCGGAACCTGCCCTCTGCATACGGTGGTATAGACGACGGCTCATGATCAATTGTTCAGTGCGTTGGCAGCGCATTGGACAATATGTGGACGCAGCGGCACGCACTATTGGGCTGGAGGGCTCCAGGTGACTGTGGAGATATCTTGGCGAGTGTAACCTTTTGCATGACAATCGCCGAATATGATATTTGCATCACCGTTGTGGCGGAACACAACGTCAGAGCGACCGCCAGCCAGATTCCACCCGCCGCGGCCATCGAAAAGCATCGCAACGTAACTTGCATTAGGAAGACTATCCACGTTCACGCCGGCAATCCGGGAGTTGAGCGTATAGCCGCAACGCGCGTCGGGAAGCTCTGGGCAGACGAAGGATTTTTCGTCGCTGACATAGGGGGAAATCGCGTCACACCAGGTATCGGCAAGTGGGAGTTTGGAATCGTATTCTTCAGCATACATCAGCATTGCATACCCAAGTGAGTTGAGAGACGGCATGCACGTGGGGCGGGCATGGTAGCGTTGATGGCGCACTTCGGTCACTACCATGAACGCCGCACAGAACGAGGCAAAAGAGAACAACAGGACCACCGGAATTGCCCAATAGGCTCTTGATTTTTGCACGGCCTGCCAAAGGACGACAATACCCGCGACAATGGCGATGAGACCGATGATAAACGTCAACACCAGGCCAGGGGAAAGCCTGAAACTTCCGAAGCCTCCATAACAATACACGAGCAGCAGCAGTCCAAGGAAAGAAAGGAGAATTGCGAGGCCGGCGAGTGAATGCTGGCGAGCGTACGGTGGATTATCGAGCTCTACTTTGCGATCATCTGACGAACTCTGCATGACATCGCCTCCGGATGCGGTTTCGCCACCCCACACGCTACCACGCTTTGTGGTCACTACTATTATAGCTATCTACCTTTTTGGGTCATTTCCTGCCAATGCGCAAAATGCCGGCAGCAGCGGCACGCACTATTGGGCGGGAGCTGGCGATGGTGCTGGAGCGGCGGCAGGGCTCCAGGTGAATGAAGAGACCTGCTCGCGACTGCACGCTTTTATATGGCCATCGGAGAAACATACATTTGTCCAGTCATAATGGCGAAACACGACGTCAGAGCGACCGCCAGCCAGATTCCACCCGCCGCGGCCATCGAAAAGCATCGCAACGTAACTTGCATTAGGAAGACTATCCACGTTCACGCCGGCAATCCGGGAGTTGAGCGTATAGCCGCAACGCGCGTCGGGAAGCTCTGGGCAGACGAAGGATTTTTCGTCGCTGACATAGGGGGAAATCGCGTCACACCAGGTATCGGCAAGTGGGAGTTTGGAATCGTATTCTTCAGCATACATCAGCATTGCATACCCAAGTGAGTTGAGAGACGGCATGCACGTGGGGCGGGCATGGTAGCGTTGATGGCGCACTTCGGTCACTACCATGAACGCCGCACAGAACGAGGCAAAAGAGAACAACAGGACCACCGGAATTGCCCAATAGGCTCTTGATTTTTGCACGGCCTGCCAAAGGACGACAATACCCGCGACAATGGCGATGAGACCGATGATAAACGTCAACACCAGGCCAGGGGAAAGCCTGAAACTTCCGAAGCCTCCATAACAATACACGAGCAGCAGCAGTCCAAGGAAAGAAAGGAGAATTGCGAGGCCGGCGAGTGAATGCTGGCTTTTCTGGGGCGGATCAGTGAGCTCTACTTTGTGATCATCTGACGAACTCTGCATGGCGTAGCCTCCGGATGCGGTTTCGCCACCCCACACGCCACCCCGCTTTGTGGTCACTACTATTATAGATACCTACCCTTTTGGGTAATTTCCTGCCAATG
Organism: uncultured Armatimonadia bacterium; assembly: GCA_964433395.1. Taxonomy (GTDB): domain Bacteria; phylum Armatimonadota; class Zipacnadia; order Zipacnadales; family UBA11051; genus UBA11051. The sequence goes on from CAYSRY010000056.1 coordinate 4,017, forward strand.
CGCAAAATGCCGGCAGCAGAAATACGATCACTGTGTACGCGATGGCCAGCAACAGCATGGCCACGCCAACTGCAATGCCGGCAATTGCCATGCCGCGGCCAGTTTTCATGCCGTCGCTGGCGTCGATTTCCGTGATTGCGAGGATGCCGAGGATAACGGCAGCGACATCAGGGATCAGACCGAAACATGGGCCGATGATGGCGCATACAAGGGCAGCTATGGCGAGGCCACTGGTCGTTGGCCCCGCAGGCGCAGAGGGTTGTGGAGGTGAAACGGGGGCAGCAGGGGGTTGTGGCGGCTCAGAGCCGGGGACATAGGGTTCGTGGAGGTCGTGCCCGCACTGCAGGCAATAATTGGCACTCTCTGAATTATCATAGCTGCATCTGGGACATATCACGGGCAATGCCTCCCGTCGGAAAGGAACAGACATATCCTCGGTATTCGGTGCGCGCAGACTGCTATTGCTGCTCGGTTCGAGGCTCGTAATCGCAGTAGGAGAGTTCAAACGCTATGCAACCCGCTTCGGAACCGGGTCCGACATGGTGGAAACCGACTTTCTCGAGCACGCGAACAGACGGTCGATTTTCGGGCAGCGTCTCGGCCTTGATGCAATAGACTTCCGGATGCGTGAACGCCCAGCCTATAAGCGCTCTGACGGCCTCGGTCGCGTACCCCTGCCCGTGATATTGCGGCAGGACAGCATAGCCGATTTCGACGCTTCCATCAGTATCAGGCGCGCCTTTGAAACCGCCACTGCCGATGAGGACATGCTGGCCCGTGGCCTCGACTTTGAGCACCCAATACCACAGCAGCCATCCCCGCAGATCGGGGCGTTCGCGCAACTGATCGAGGAACACAGGCAGGGCATGCGCGGAAGTCTGCGGGGGCCAGTTGTCAGGCACTCGGGCACCCAACATGCCTGTCAAGCGTCCATCTTTTGCCATGTCGGCTTCCACATTTTCGTCGATAGCCGCAATCAGCTCCATGCGCGGAGTCGTAATCCTCAATTTGTCGCTCATCTGAATAACCATCCCTCAGCCGATACCCGCAGCAATTGGTCACAACGCCGCATTGTCCGACATAAATACTCATGTTACCTATTTCGCCATCAATGCGCAGATTCCGCGCAATTTTCAGGAGCGGCGGAGATTATTGCAGCTCGGCGATGACAAGGCCACCGTCGAGGACCTCGATTGTGAAATCCGGGCCGGGTGCGTCGACGACTTCGGCGGAGGTCAGGTCGCCTCCGGCGTTATAGGTGTAGAGGCGAATTTTTGCGGATTGGCCGGGCCAGTTGAAGGTGCCGGAACGGCTGGTGATGAGGCGTTCGCGGCCGATGACAGTGCCCGCGTAAATTTTGCGGATAGTAATCGGATAGAGCTTGCAGACGAAATTGTCGGAGCCTTCAAGCAGCAGGTTGACGGCGACCGGTGAGTAAATGCAGCCGATTTCGAGGCACTGTCTGACGCTCTCGAAAACACCCGCGCGCGTTGTGGTGTCGCCCATGTTGCCGAGAACCAACGGGACTGCTGAGAGGTGGCCACTCGCCATCGTGCCATGGCCATTGCCGCCCTCGATGAAGCGATGAATGGGGAGGCTTCCGACGCTGCGGAGGGCATTTCCCCCATTGCCGAGGAAGACCTTGCCACGACTGAGCGGTTCGTTGACCATCCGGAGCTGACATGATTCGCTGGTGAATGCATTATCGGATTTGAGGCGCATGACCGCGCCATTTTCGTTGAGATCAGCGGAGTACCCGTCCCAGCGGCTGTAATCGTAGCGGCTGTATCCGCGCGTGCGCCCAGCCCAACTGAATTCGTCGCAGTAGATGCCGTCGCTCTGGCAAACGTCGAGGCTGGTTTCGAGGCTGTGGAGCAGGGCATTGAGATAGGGTGAGCCGGGGCGTGGAGTGTAGTAGTAGACCTTCCAGCCGCGATCGACGAAAGCGCCGAGGTGCGCGCGGTTGTAGTGATCGACATTGAATGGCTTGCCCTCGGCGGTGATGATGGCCTCGCTGGCAATCGGGAAGCGTGAGGCGAACGGTTCGCAGACGACCTCCATGGCCGGATGCGTCATGTGCATAATGTTGGCATTGGGACATGCGCGGCGGATCAGCTCGGCGTCGGTTTTCTTCTGTTCCCACCAGAGCTCGCGATGGGCGAAAGTGAGGAAATCTTCGACCTGTTCGGCAGTGGAGCTCTCTTCGCCGACATATCGTCCGCCCGGTAAGGCATTGCAATCAGCAGTGAGGCGCATCCATCCGCCGGTGATGAGGGTAATCGGGCCAAGATGGCCAAGGGCGTTCTGGAGCCGCTTTTCGTCCGTGTCGCCGTCCTGTGAGCGGGCATAGCCCCAGAACATGGGGCGCTCACATGTGATGCCGTTGACACCCCAGCGTTCGCGCAGAGAATTGATGAAGGTCCAGTAGCCGCCGCCATCAGTGACGGGGGTAATGGATATTTCGAAATCAATGCTCGCGCCCGGGGCAAGGGCAAGGGTCTCGGAATACAGATCGGCCACTCCGCCGCCAGAGCGCATGCCAATGAGAAGCCGGAGCCAGTCGCTTTCGGCGGTGACGCCAAAGCCATTACCGCCGGCAGCTTTGACAAAGAGCGTTGGATTGCAGGCACTGGCCGCCATAGCCGGAGCGTCCGGGTCGCCGCCCGCGATGAAGTCGGCAGTGGCCCCCTGGAGGAAAAAGCGGTGCTGGAACGGCACACCCCGAGTGTCGGAGGACGTGTTGGTCCAGCGCTCTTTCCAACATACGACGCCAGCTTTGATTTCGACAGTGCGTGAGAGGCGCAGGCCGTCGAACAGAGCGGACATGTCGAAGCCGGATGGTCCCCACGGATGGGAGGTGATTGTGGTGGCAGTGGGGGCAATGTACTCGTCGGCAGCGGCCAATTGAACCGGAGCATCTTTGCCCATGCCGAGCGCAGTGTCGATGCGCAATTCCATGCCGGAAGCGGTCCGCAAGGCAAATCCGCCGGAAGCAGCGGGCATGAGGGTAAGGTCCTCGGCAGGCGCATCGACGCCCGGAATGGACTGCTCAATGGGGCCACGCTCGGGGACACGTGAAGCAGGTTCGGGGAGCATGTCACGATCGAGCCAACCAATTTCGACGCTGTCGATAATGAGATCGGGAGCATAGCCTTCAGGCATTGCGGGGCGCGTATTCACGATGGAGAGCGTGTTGCCATCCACGCCGCTGACGAGGTCGGTGACGTCGAGTACGAACGTGGCGGCCAAGCCGTCGGTAGTCATGGCATTGCCGACTTCCGCGTCGGGGGCATACATGAGCATCATGCGCGGCCCGCTGAAAACCTGAAAATCGGTAGTGGTGCTGGTAAGATGGAATGTGGCTTCGCGGCCAATCAGGCGTTCGCCGTCGGCGGCAGTGCGGCGGGTGATTGCGGCACCGTTGATGTCCAAGGTCGCGTTGTAATTGCAGCCGCCGGGCCGCGGGCAATATGCGACCGCAGAGAAGCGCAGTACGACCACTTTGCCCGGTTTCTGCGGCAATGCGGGCAGGGAAACTTGTGCAGTCTCGTGATATGGCACACGGACAGTTTCAAATGTTACGGAATCCTCCAACGCAATAGCCATTGGATCCTCCTGTGCGAACCCACCAGTAATCGCGGTGAAAGCAGCAAATGCAACGCAGATCCATCGGGATACGGTCATGCGGTTCTCCAGTGCAGAGTGATTGATAATTGCAGGGAGTATTCCCGCGCAGAGTGAGGATTACCTGCGCGCAGCAATGTGATGGCAGCAGTGAGAAACGCGCCCGACATATGTCGGGCGCGTTTTGACACAGGTACAGCGAAGGCAACACCTGTCACATCTGTTGTGTTTATTGCATCTACGGCTGTTACGGCTACGACTGTTACGACACGACTGTTACGGCTACGGCTGTCACATCTATTGTGTTTATTGCATTACGGCTGCTACGGCTACGACTGTCACGACTACGACTGTCACGACTACGACTGTCACGACTACGACTGTCACGGCTACGGCTGTCACGCTACGGCTGTTACGACTACGACTGTCACGGCTACGGCTGTTACGGCTACGACTGTTACGGACACGACTGTTACGGCTACGGCACGCTTATGACGACGGCGACTGCGGTTGCACAGGCGGTGCAGGCGGCCGCGGCAGAACAGGCGGTTTTGGTGAGGCGGGCGGTTTCAGTGGGTCTGCGGACGTGGAACCATTATCAATATTGTCCCAATCGACTTTGGCCGTCATGTGCATGAGTACGGCAAGAGTGATGATGGAAGCAATGGTAATGACCAGTCCTGTGTAGCCCTGGAAGAAGAACGTGTAGGAGAAAATGACCAGGAAAAGGAGCTGGGCAGGCGCAGCAACTTTGAGCGTGAAATCGCGCCCGACCGCCCGCCACAGATAGCTCACGACAAGGAGTACGGAGACAACGGCGCAGATGGCAAACGTCACGCGGATTTCGACATGATCGGCGAGATATGCCATAAGCAGATGGAACGCAAAGAAACCGCCACCAACGAAGAAATAGTGCATCGGGTGGAGATTGCGCTTTATGAGCGCGCCAATTATGACAAGCACGCTCATGAAGAACAGGAGGCCAACTGGTGCGAAATAACTGATGCGGCTGGCCATCTCGCCCGCATTCGGCTCATCGGGCATTTCGACGCCGACGTTGAAGCCGGTGATGAGCTTTTTGAACGCCCAGGAGAGCTTCCAGCCCTCCCCCTCGCGCGTCATTTCGGTAGGAGACATCGAACCGGGCGGGAAATTGATGCGGTCGTAGTTGGTGATGACGGTGAGATTGAAGTTTTTCACCTCGGCGACCGCCTGGCCAGCGCTGCCCATTCCCGGATCTCTATACTCGTAATCTACGGCGCCTGAGCCAGTATTTGCGAACTGATACGTCCAGTCATCAAGCCCGCGAGATTTGTAATGCAGGCGAATGGTGGCTTGCTGGCCGGGCGCGAGCGGAATCTGCGTTTTGATGCTGCTGCCATCTGAGGGGACGCCAGCTGATTCTTTGCCATTGATCGAGAATGAAAAATCGTCATACATCGCCTGAGACGAAGGGAACTGGAACGTCGCGACCAGATGCGGATCGCGCCTGAGATTATGAGTGACGGTATATGTGGCGTCAAAATCGACGGCATATGTTCTGTACCAGAGGAGCCCCTTGCGGCGCATGTCGGAATCGAGGCTGACCTTGAGGTCGGAGGAATTCGGAGTGAGGGCAGTATAGACATAGCGCGTCTTCTGAGTGCGCTTGCCTTTGTCGTCGGTTTCCCAGTATTTTTCTGTTTCCTGCACACTGAGTCCGGGCGCCTGCTGCGCGAGAGGGCTTCCCCACAGGCCGGAGACCTGATTATGGAGCTCGCGGAAGCTGTTAGTGGTGCGCTCGGAAACAGTCGCGCCTACAATGATCCACGCAATCGAAGCGCCTACGAAGATGACACATATGGCGGCAATCCGTCCCGCTTTCATGATTTGTCTCTCTTTCGGGCACAGTCGGCGTGCCATAGATTTGGCAGCGGCTACAGTCTACTAGAAGGTTTTCGGGCGGAGAATTGTTCCCGAAAAGGCGTGAGAAACGCTGGTCGCGAATGCTTGCAGACTGTTACAGATTTGGCTTTGTGGCGACGACAAGGAAATATGGGACATGAACGAAAAACTGCCATGCGCCAGTTTTTTCGGCGATGCGACTGGATATGGAATTGGCCTGAGTCCGCTCGTCATCGTGAAGCGGGAGATCGTCGAGCAGGAGGATTGCCTGAGCATCGGCCTGTTGCGGGACATGGGCGAATTCCACCCATACATCGAGCGAGGCAGCCTCACATGCAGCCGGGATTTTGCGACCAGCGCACGGGTCAGCGCCAGCGCGAGAGAGGCCGGCAAGCCAAAGGTCGCGCAGGCCCATATGCGGCTCTTCGAGCATCCCGCCATAGTCTGGTTCGAGAGCTATCAGCGCACCGCCGGGAGTGAGTACGCGGACAGCTTCGGAGGCAGCACGCGGAATGTCACCGCACCACATCAGGGAATTCTGGAAGAAGACAGCGTCAAATGAGGAAACGGGAAATGGCATGTGGAGAAAATCAGCGCAGAGCGCACCCGCACCAATGGGCGCGCTCTGTACCGTTTCGGGAAGAACGTCGATGCATGTAACTGTGCCACGAACGCGACGCATGAGCTCGGGAGTTACGACGCAATGGCCGGCCCCCGCTTCGAGCAGATCTTCGCGGCGACCGATACTCGCGCGGCGAAGCACACGCGACCTTGGCCCAGCCAGCCATCCTGCAAGGGCCTCTGCCTGCTCTCGTGAAGGGAGCTCTGGACGTGTAGAGTATGTATGCTGCGCCCGGCCTGCTGGATAGCTATGCCTGCCGGGCGAATGGCTATACATCGGCTATCTGCCTCCGCCAGCACACGCACATGCGCATGCACAGCCAGCACATGCACATCCGCCGCCACCGCCTCCACCACTGCCACCACTTTCGGCGAGCCCCTCGAGGACATCCACGCCGACTTTGTCAACGCCAGCGAGGTTGATTACGCCGCCCTTGCTGAGGCCAACGCTGACCGGATCAATTGAGTTCGCCAGATTGCCCGTGACATTTTCTGACCAGCCGGCGAATGATGCAGCAACGTCGCCGATTGATGTGCGCCCGCCAACTGCTGGTCCACTGGGAACAGAAGGCGCGCTGCTGCCACTTCCACTGCCAGTCCACGACGGGTAATAGTGATATCCGCGCGAATGCCAGCCTTCGAACTGGTCGTTGTAGTCCGGCGCCATCATGAGCCACAGCAGGTTGTCGTCAACGTATTTGTCGCGCGCTTCGACTTCGCCAATCTGCTTGGCCTCAGCCCATGCTTTGGCAGTAATCGAACGGTAATACTCTTTGGTCTCCTCGAAATCGAAGCCTTTCATGCGCTTGGCCACGTTTTCGACCATGTACTTCATCGCCTCGCGCAAGTCGAGGTCTTTGACCGCTTTGGCAGGCTTTTCGAGAATAGCCTCGAGGAAGCGCTGTTCATACCCGCGAACAACAGTGCCGCGATCACGAGCGACATTGCGCCTGTCCGCACGCGTGACTTCGTATCCGGGAACGACACTGACCTTCAGGGGATTGTCGGAGTCGAGCGTGACCAGATTTTTTTTGAGCATCCCGAACATGACAAGGGCCAGAACGCGGCCGAGCGGTTCTTCGAGGATTACAGCCGCCTCAGGGACAGCCAGCCCTCGCTTGATGCCACCGCCGGGTACAGATTTGATCGGAGGGAGATATTTGTGGTGCTTGTTTTTTGCCATCCGGGCGACCAGCAGCCAGACGACCAGCAGGAGCAGCGGGAAGAAGAAATGCGCAATTGGATTGACCGACCACCAGACAACAAGGCCAATGACCGCCGGGATGAAAAGGCAGGTGCCCGTTCCGCCGCTGGTGCGGTAAAAGAAAATGCCGAAGAGTACAAGGTAGAGAATGCCGCAGAAGACTCTGACCCCACTGGACTCTTTCCACCATTTCATAAGGAGACCGAATTTGGTCATGGAGACGACCCGCGTCATGTTACGCTTGGGGAATGAGACGCCCACCTGATGGGGGCCGTCGACTGTGGTATCCGGGTAGAACCACGACACGGCAATGGTGCCATCGTCAAGCTGAAATTTCTCGTCAAACGGCACTTTCTGATAGAGCACTTCTTCGGGCTTGATGTCTCCCGGGATGTAGACGGTGACAGCCAGCTTGGTGGTGCCAGTCATGTAATTGCCGTCGAACCACGTCGGAGTAATCTGGAGGGACGCGTACTGTGAGTTGGTTGTGTCCTGCCAGACCAGATTAGGGATATTGAAGGTGAGCTCGAAGTTTCCAGACTGTCCGGGCTGGATGGGTGAGGTGAGATGCACCTCAACGCCCGGATGAACGATTTCGGAGTCGTAGATAGTGGACTGCTCGACCTCGTCGAGTTTTGCGATCATCTCGCCTTTGTCATATGCCGAAGTAGGCATTCCGATGTCGACAATGTCGATGGGGTGCGCGCCATCGTTGCAGTGGAATTGGATTACATATTGGATCGTGACAGACGCGTCATCCAACGCCCGAACGTGCATTTCCATCTGGGGCACAGCGAATGAATAGTCTTGTGCGTACGCAGCTGTGGAGAGCACCAGCAGGAGTGCTATTGCAAGGTAAAATCGCTGTCTCAGCACTGGGAATCACCGCCCTGTGTGTCGTCGCTCCAGCTTCTGGGTTCTTTGGGGCAGTCGGCCTGGCAGATTGTCAGGTCGCGGCAATCCGGACATGCAGGAGGCTCCTGCAGAATTTCGCGGTAGCGAGTGAAACATTCGTGACCCCAGATGGAATCCCACGAGTCGTTGAGTATGTTGCCGGCGCTGATTTTAGGGCCACGCGGCGGGTAGACTTCGCCAGCAGCATCGACCCGGACAGCGATGTCGCCATCAGTGCGCGGGCCAGCCATAATCTGCTGCGTGAGGTTTTGGGATACGTCAAAGCGGACCGGCGGCGCCCATAGATAGCGCCCGTTACTGTTGTCGGCGGCCTCTTCGATGCTGACGACAACCTGCAGCATCATGCGGGCGGAAAGGGCTCCAGCCTCGTCGGCGGCAGTGTCGCCATCGGGACACACAAGCGCCCAGAAAATGACATTGCTCACGTCCATCTCGGCCAGAGCTTCGCAGATTTCCTCGATATAGTCGGCATTGTGATCCATAAGAGGGACCTGCGCAACCGGGCAAAGCTCCAACTCGTGGCATTGTTTGAATGCGGCGACGACCTTTGCGTAGTCGCCCTCGCCAATGAATGAATCGTGCAGCTCTGCGGTGGCATTGAGGTTTGCGAGATTGAGATGGTCGAGGCCCGCCATCGCCATCTGCTCGATAAGCTCGGGGGAAAGCCAGCCTGCGACAGCGCGCACACCGCAGATCATGTCCATGTCTTCGGCGGCTTCGACGATGGGGACAAGCTCGGCCGGGTCACGCTCAGGCTGGGTGATGATGGTTACGTGGCAGACACCCGCATCCCAGAGTTTGCGCATAATCCGGCGCGCGACTTCGGGCTCGGTCTGGTCAATGTCGGCCCGCATGGGCGCGGCCAACTGGCGCTGCCAGTCGGATTCGCCCTGGCCAAGATTGCTGATCGGGTAGTTGTCGCCGGGTGAAGCCAGATCGGCGATGAGATTGTGCACAGCCGCCAGATCGGCAGTTACCTGCGCCTCGGGGGCATTGCCGAACTCGAGCCTGATGGCCATGGCGATGGCCTCGTCACTTTCGCCCTGCAAAATGGCGTGAGCCATCAGCACGCCGACCGGTGACAATGACGCAGCTTCGGACGCATTTGCCAGAAGCACTCCCCCACCATCGGGATCGACCCGCAAATGGAAGCGCGTCGGCCATTCGCCGACCAGTTGCTCGAAATGATACATCCCCGATTTGGGCAGGGATGCAGGCATATCGGGCACTCCTGCAATATCGCTCATGGTCTGTCCCCTCTCCGAAAGATCATTCACTGCGAAAAAAGAATAGAAACGACGGGCGGTGGAACGCGGTCAATGTCCGACGCCACCGCACATACTTTTATTTCGCTCAAGCGTGCACCCGCCACCGCATACAGACAGGTGTTCGCACTCGTGGCATTCCTCGGGCAGGCCGCAGGCGGCCGGATCTTCGCGGCGATCGCGGAAACTGTGGAACAGGTCGCTCTCCCAGATGGCCTCCCACGGGTCGGTGAGGATATTTCCGGCCGGCTCGTAGTATGACTGACATGGGAGGACATCGCCATTGGGCTCGACGCAAATGGAATATTCGGCAGCGTTGCAGCAGCGGATGCCAAGGCTCATTTCCACAGGATTCATGCGGCAATATCGCGTTGGAGTGTACCAGAGAAAGCGCATATCATATGCCGCGACACGTTCGAGCACTCGCGGCAGGATTTTCCTGAGTTGTGTTTCGTCGAGCGCGTCTTCATGTCGCGCACCGCAGCCGGAGTAGATCATGCCATTCATGGCCATTGTGCCGACACCGAGATCGTGGAGGAAATCGACGAGATTGAGCGCTTCGTCAACGTTGCTGCGGAGCAGAGTTGAGTTGGTGAGCGTGTGCAATCCCACGTCGAGGGCCTCGCGTATGCCCTGCACCGTCTCGTCGAACGCCGCAGCACCCACAATCTGATTATGCACCTCGCGCCGGTGCGAATTGAGTGTCACCTGCACATGGTCAAGGCCTGCATCGCGAAGAGACTGGCAGAGACCTCTGTCGGCGAGCCGACGGCCATTGGTGTTCATGCCGGTTATCTGGCCAAGCATTTCAGCATGCGCGACAAGCTCCACAATGTGCGGATGGATAGATGGCTCGCCACCAGTGAAGATTATGTATGGGACGCCGATGTCAAAGAGGCTGCGGAGCACCTTGCGCCAATTTTCGAGAGACAGAGAGGGCATGTGCTTGCGGCCAGGCTCATTATAGCAATGGGTGCATGCATTGTTGCAGGCGTACTGCAGGGCGAGATCGGCTTTGTATGGCGCCTGAGCACGTACTGCAAATGGCGGCGGCTGCGGCAGGCCGAGCTGGCATATCAAGCAATCACTCGTCGGCACCCTCAAGGTCGCGACGGCCGAAGCGATGCGGTTGTAATGGCGCATGAGCTCATCAGTCGGTGCATCGGGATAATAGAGCTGCAGACAGGCCATCACCCGGCCGGCGGGCGTTTCGTCGAGTGCGAGCCGAGCGAGCACGACTTCGGTTGGCGACAGGTGGACAGTCTGAGTAGCATTGACGAACAGCAAACCGGTCCGGTCGGCGTGAACCCGCAGGTGGAGACGCAGCTTGCCACCATTCTCTTCGACGCGGTAGGTATACAGCCCCGGCGCGTCGGCATCGGTGCTGGTCAATGCGTGAACGCGGTCCGTCAGACGCCAGAAATCGTCCCGGATGGCGCTTGCGATACGCCGCAGCAACCCTTCTCCGGTTTCTACCATTTAGGCTCTTCCTCAAGCTGATAGTGGGCGCCGCAGTAGGGGCAGTCGACGAAAATACCGCC
>CAYSRY010000057.1:0-9095 GCA_964433395.1 uncultured Armatimonadia bacterium
AATGCCTGCACCGGCCTTCTGCGGCTGCCCGTCAACTATAACTTCATTATGCGCACAGGTCGTGATCATCCATGGGCGGTTCGGATGTGGCCAGCCCAGATAACCGAGGTCTGTAACCATCTCCTTGCCATAGTCCCAGTATGCGATATTTAGACGGTCTGCGTGTCCGTGCCCGCTTCCTTTCGGCCCAAAATCCATAAACAGTGCCGCATCCTCTTTGCTGGAGCCGGTGCGCAGTATCGACCATCCGACACCCGGTCGCACAACACTCTTCGCTGCCGGATTCCACGGTTCCACATCGTCCAGTGACAGATCCGGATCGCGGCGAAATAGGGCGTATTCACTCCCACTGTCGCCTATATCGCCATTGAATGCCCAGGCCATCAATGCCTTGTTGCGCTCTGTGGGGTTCCAGAAGTAGTTCTGTTCGGTCCGGGCTGTCGGATAGCTGTCCGTAAAGGTCGAATCATTGGTTGCCGGCATATGCCCGTCTGGCATCGTGACATATGCTCCGGCAACCAGCATTTTACGCATCAGCGGGTGCTTAAGCAGGTCCAGATTGTCATACCTGTCCTTGCCCGTGTAGCTTTCGGGGTCGCTGTAACCGCGCAGAGATTCGGGTGTCTGCCAGATTGGACCAAGTGCCATCGCTTCATATGACGGCGAGGCTTCGATCCAGTGCCCGTCTCTGGCAAAATAGTCTTCCACAAAGCCTATGAAGCCGTCTGGCGGCTCGATCGCCCATGCGATGAACTCATGATCCCCTAGGATTTTCCCGACCAGTGCGCCGGCTCCCATTGCTTGCGGGCCGTCATTGGTGCAGCAGCCACGCGGGCTTGTTTCTGTCATGAGCCGCTTGAATTCCCGGAAGCAGCCTTCCTCGATTTTCACTTTGTCCTCATCGCTGTAGAGGCCGCTGTTGTACGTCAAATCATATGCGGTCGCAAGCTCCACAAAGATTGCCGCATCGAACAATTTCCAGCCACACATTTTGCCCGATTGAAGATTACCATAATCATCATATGTCCGGTACCAGTCGTGCGGGATGTAGTGCGGGTAGACTTCCGCGAGGCGCAGCAGAACAGCCCTGACTTTCTCCGCATACGAAGCGTCATCAGTGAACGCATAGAGCTTCCCGAGTGCACTCAGACGCTGAATCATTCCAATGCGTTGATAGGCCAGCCGCGCACTCAACCGGTATTTGTCAGTCGGAATGACCGTGTGCATCAGCCATTCTTTTCCCTTGTAATAGGGGATGACTTGAGGCTTGCCGGTGGGGTCAATGACAGTGTCTGAGTACTCCTCGGGGAAGTCGGCATTCGGCCACTCAAAACCGCAGTTTTTGCACTTCAGCTTATCAGGTTCATAGGCCCAGCAATAATCCGATCCAGCCTGACAGTTCGGACAGTCAACTGCGCGGTATGGTGTCAGCTCTGGAATGTATTCCGGAAGTTTCTCATCCGGCATATCCATCCAGTATTTCGCTTGGCTTTTCCAGCCATCCACTACACTTTTTGCCCAGTCGTGGCGCTTTAGATTGCGTCGAGCAATTTCAAGCTGAGGGGCCCCTATGTACCCGCAGGGGTGTTTTACGGGTGCTGGTGGTTGCGGCGTACGATCATACACGGCCTTACCTCCGATGCCGAATTCAATGTCATCAAAGTAGCCTGTCGCAAGGTTTGTCGAGTAGCTGTTCAGGTGCAATGTAATGCTTGCAACGCCCTCTGGAACAGTAAATCTTCGAGTGAATTTCTCCCATTTGTCTCGGCCATTGCAGCCCCATGTGATGGCGCTGTCAACGGGGCGTTCCCCGGTAGCAGTCCAGTATTCAACGTAAAATGTTATGCTACTGCCTTTAGGTCCCAGGAACCACCAGCTCACGTAGTACTGTTCTCCCGCTTTGATTGGGAGGTGGTCACTACGCAGCCCAACCGCATTCTCCGGATCATCGTCTTCGATACAGACCGCATAATTGCCACTATGAACTGGTTCAGTCACCAGTTTAGCGTTAGGTTTTGCGAAGAAGTGCCACCCCGTGACCAGAGTTGCACTTTCTCCCCTCGTCTCAAAACCATCGGTATACAGAACCTCCGAGGCCGTGTCGCACAGGGCCTGAGCCCCAATGAGAGCAAATAAGGATATATGCACCACCAGCAATATACGGCGCATTGTGGCGTAACCCCCTGACAACCTCTGATGCATCGTTATATCACTATTCCGCATTCACTCGTTTTCGCCTTCACAGATTCTATGCAGCCCTTGCGAAGGGAGATGCACCCAATTGCGCGAATACTCAAGTGGATACTCCAAATCATTCAGGAATGGATGCGTTGTGACTGGAAGTTTCACCCGGGTATAGCGTGCGGTGTTCGGTTTTTAATGTAGAATGGCACGGCTCAGAGTTACGAGCTGAGGAGATATCTGAAGCGGGAGGCGCATCGCTGTGATCAACAGGCCCTTGACGTCGGGCGACTACATGCGCGTACTGGAAAAATGGCCGAAATTTGCGATGGGCTATTGGTGGCAGGACCCGGAACGTCCTGAGCTGGGGTGCTTTGGCAGCGGCTATAACAGTTGGGGCGTGCAGACGAATCAGAAATTCCTGGGTGCGATGGCTATACTGGCAACTGCCCCTGACGTAAGGGAAAGTGTGCTCGGAATGGGGCGCGATGAGGCGCTTGATATCACCCTGCGCGCATTGAGATTTTCGCTCGCAAGCCACATTACCGGCGATCATCACTGCGCGGACGGCACGAAGTGGGGGCACACGTGGATTTCACTGCTTGGCGTCGAACGCATGATGCACGGGATAGCTGCACTTGATGAACACATGACCGACGAGGACAAAGCAGATCTGCGCAGGGTACTCGTGTCGGAAGCAGATGCGGCATTGAATCTTCCGGTGCTGGGAACGAGATGGGCGGCGGATCACGGCAACAGGCCGGAATCGAATATCTGGAATGGAGCCTTCCTCTGGCGGGCTTGGCAGATGTATCCGGACGCTCAAGGCGCAGATAACTGGATAGATAAAGCGCACCAGTTCCTGGTCAACGGGATCTCTATCGCGGCTGACGCTGAGGATGAGGCTCTGGTGGCTGGTATGCCTGTGAAACAGTGGTATGTAGGGCCGAATTTTTTTGACCACTATGGCCTCGACCATCACGGCTATTTCAACGTGGGTTACATGGTCATCTGCTTGAGCAACATCGCCATGCTGCACTTTTCATGCAAAGAACTCGGTATAGAGACGCCTGAGAGCCTCTATCACCACGCCGGTGACCTGTGGGGGCTTGTGAAGCGGCTGATTTTCGCCGATGGGCGGCTCTGTCGCATCGGTGGTGACACCAGGCAACGCTATTGCTATTGCCAGGACTATCTGTTGCCGGCACTCCTGTGGGCACAGGACTATCTGGGTGACGCGCATGCCAGTGCGCTGGAAGCAGGCGTGCTTGAACTCAACCGCCAGGAGCAGAATGCGTGCGCAAATGGTTCATTCCTCTCACAGCGACTGGCGACGATGCCAGAGCTCAATCCGTACTACTATACGCGACTCGAGGCCGACAAAGCGGTCGTACTGTCGATGAATGCCTATTGGCGACGCACGCTGGAAGTCTCAGCGCCAGAGCCTGAAGAGAGTTTCGAGGCAGCCGTAGGAGGCAGTTGGGGAGAGCCGGAGCACGGCGCTATGTTCCACAGATCGCCGCGGCGCATGGCGTCATGGAGCTGGCGTGCCGCTGAGCCGCCACAGGGCCTGTGTCTGCCGCCTGCCAGCGGGCATCTGGCCGAATGGTGCTCCAACATGGGCGGAAGCGTTCGCCTGACGGGGGAGACTGGCAAGCGCAAGGTCGTCTCCCATGTTCAGAGCATCTTCGATGGTGGTTTTCTCACCAGCGGCACCGTTGCTGATAGTGAAAAAGCGGTGCTGCAAGAAGGATGGGTGAGTGTCGATCCCGCGCATCACAGATATGCGGTCGCCGCCCTTCCGGATGAGCGGACTATGGTCGTGCTCGAATATTGCAGGCTCGGTGTAAGGAGCTATGTCAGCGAAATTAAGGGCCTCAAGCTGAATGTACCCAATGATCTGTTCAACCGTTACCGCCGCACCTACCTTACAGACGCTGGACCCACGATGATGGATGGGCGTGGCAAACAGATTCTGCGCACTGGCTCAAAATGGGCAAATGTGGAAAACACAATAGGCATAGTTGGCGTGTACGGAGCAGATTGGGTGACTATTTTTCAGGCAGGAGAGCGCAGAGCGTCCGGATATGCCGACAGTCTGTACTATGACGAAATCTGCTATCCATGTCGGATAGGAACGCATGCTGTCGATGCAGGGGCGGTTGTGCTTGACTGTGGGAGTGTTGTTCTCTCAAAAGCAACTGCAGTGGAGACGGCGGAATTTGCCGCAGGAGGTGTTGAGCAGCTTGAATGCGGCAATACCGGTTTCCGTGCGGTGCGTATATCTGGAGCGAACGGAGACAACTATGTTCTGGTGGCAAATTTCGGCGACGAAGAAGGGCTCGTGACGCTGGATACGCGCAGTGACTGCGCTGTGGATCTCGCAAGCGGTGAACAGATTGCTCTGACCAACTGTAAAATTGATGTCGAACTTGCTGGTGGTGCCGCTGCGCTGATGCGCGTGTAGGTGCATTCATCAGAAATAGCAGATGAAAGAAACGCAGGCCGGCAATTCTGCCGGCCTGCGTTTGCGTGTTGCATCTCTTGGCAACGGAGCCAGTGTCAGCCCTGGGTGCCGCGCTGAGCGATATTGACGTTTACCATCCAGCGAATTGCTGACCATTTGCGAGAGCCTTCGGCAATTTCATTCAGGTCGCCGAGTAGCTGGAGCAGGTATTCGCGCACGACTGACATATCCCGCAGATAGCTGGGCACGAGGTAATGCGGCTTATGGGTCTCGATGACGGCCATCGCGTCAGTGACCACATCAAGAGCCTCTTCGACCTGCAGAGCAGCGACGCCACCGTCTGCGGCATCTGATGCAGAGTTGTGCGCAATTTCGAAGACATCGCGCATGACCGCGAATGAGTAGCCAAGTGCCTCAGTGCGTGCGGCTTCGGCGATGAGGTTGAGAGACATCTCATCAGTGCGGCCAGCCAGCAGCTCACCAGCGCGTCGCCCTGCTTCTGCGACGAATTCCGGCTCATCACCCATATTCGCAAGCTCGACAAGCGGCTCCTCAGGATAGCGGCGCGGATTGGGCTTGCCAGTGCGCAGGTACGTGTATGCGTAGTAACTGATGAGATTCGGCAGGCCGGTTTCATAGGTGCGATCCATCCAGCGAATCGCTTCCAGCACATCGCCGTCGCAACGAACTTTTGCCCATTTCTGCTCGAACCGGTGAAGCGGGCCTGCGCCGCGGAAATTCCACGAATACTCTGCCAGCGCATCGAACGCAAGCGTCCATGCCGGGTCAAAAACCGAGTACGAAGCCGCGCCCTCAGAGCCTTCGCGATGCCCCAGTTCGCACATGACTGCGACGTTCTTCTGATGTGCGTCCCAGTGTGACCAGTTGTAATAGCATGTCATCGGCTTGACCCAACTGCGCAGATCGCCACCATTGGCTGGATGCGTGTCTGGATAGGTTGTCGCGTTGTTGTATGCCCACCAGTCGACAACTATGTTCTCATAGATGCCTGCGTCGCGCAGTTTCTGGTGGAAGGTATCATCAAGTGCATTGGTATCAAGATGGCGCGTAAACTGGTCATTATAGAGAACGACATTCTGCACGCCGCAGTCCACCAGATGCTTGGCCAGGGTGATGACCCAGTCCTGAAGCATCTCCTCCATGGAGTGCTTCGCGCATTCCGCGCATCGGCAAAAGTCCCTGCCCACCTCGTCCATCTGAATATGGAATGTGTGCACTCCATTGGGCTTGAGGTAGGTCTCATAGATGTGCTGATACCAACCCTTCACAAACTCGACTAGGTCCGGATTACTGAGGCAGTAGCCAAATTCCTCGGGCTCGCCAGCCTCATTTTTGGCCGCAAAGTCAGGAATCATCCGAGGGATCAGCGTATTGTGCCCAAGGCTGTTGACATACGGGATGACTTCGACGCCCTTCTCCTGCCCATATGAAACGACTTCGCCAAACAAATCCTGCTCAAACATTGGCGGGAGATACGCAATTTCCTTCTCGGTATCTTCAAGAGGCGAATACCAGCGGATCTTCCACTCGCGTTTGATCTCTGGGTGACCCGGGATTGGCGTCATGAGCCACTCGGTTACGCCGCCGTCGTACTGGACTCCCCAGCAGCCGTACAGGCTGATGCCGAGATTGTTCATCTTGCGTTCGGCCAGATAGTCGACAAGGTCCTTCCAGTCATCGAGCTCCATCAGGTCCGGGCCCCACTTGTTCTCAATGAATACGCCGCGTGTCTTGAATGTGGGCCAGTCGAGTATGCGTGTGCAGGGAATGCTGCCATTGGTCGGGATGCCCTCAAAAACATCAGCCAGTGTCTTCAGACCCCAGCGAACTCCTGCGGCTGATTTGGCGATGACGATCGCCTCATCGGAAAGTATCTGCAGCTCGTACGCCTCATCAATGGCTGCGGGCGGCACCTCTTCGGGAGCAAATTCCTCGTCCAGTTCAATGGTCACCTCATAGTCGGCGTCATCGAATAGCGGAATAATGCCGGCGAAAAGTTTGCTGATCTCGTCGGCTGCCTCTGGCAGGCCAACGTGCTGCGGCCTTTGAACGGCACCGCTGAAGAATTCAACTATCTGCGGTTCCGGGATGATTGCCGGGAAAGAAGCCTCTGCAGATGCCGATGCCGGTGCGCGGCGTTTCTCAAAATCCATGAATACTCATCCTTTTCGTGAGGCCTTATCGGGCCGGAATCTTCCGGCTCTCAGTCAACCAGATATGCGCTGTTACATTCGCCTTCCAGCGGGGCATTCCTGCTGCTGCCAGAATTGTATTGCGTACGTCGGGCGGATATGATGATCTGGGGCGAAAGGGGCTATCTGAGGCGGTTATGTGATGACGCCGGCGACTGCCAGCTCCCAATCGAGTTCGCTGAGCTTGCTCAGGAGGACGCGGGCGTCGGCACAATGTTTTTCTCTGTAATGTGAGGATACCTCAATAAGTTTCCGCATGACCATGTCTCCATGAATATCTCGGCTGACGAAGAAATCTTCGATCGATGCGGCGAGGACGTCGAAGTCGTGTATGAGGCCGAGGATCTCTTGAGTGTCAGCGACGATTGTGGAGGGGGCCTGAAATGCTGATATGAGATTCGTAAATGGCTCAAGCGTGTATTTCAGACGCTTGACAGAGATGCGCAGAGCATGAAGTGTTGCAGGTGTTTCATCGGTCATGGCTGGTTCTAACCGCCTGAACATGTGGTCAACTCGGGTGCATACCGATACGCATGCGAAATCCCGCAGAGGAAGGCGATTGACTTTCTCGGTGCGCACGGACGCCCGCTTCGCGATAATGCGGATTTTATCGGGGAGGTCTTCGTCATCGCGCAGGCGCTTCCAGACCTTGATGAAATTGGCATGCGCTGCCTCGCGGCTCTCTCGCCAGTGTTCACAGAGCATCTCAACTGGCGCATCTGCTCCCGGGACGTTCGGCGCGACGGTCAGGAGATGACCGGTCAGAACGTCGGGGTCGCGCATACGGCCAAGCGCGTCGTTAAGCTCTTCGACGAGGTCCAGGGTATTCCGAAAGCGCTTCGGCGGAAAGACCGGTTCGAACAGTCTCATGGATTCGCGCAGCCGCTTTGTCCCGACGCGCATGTCGTGCACGCCATCAGCGTCTCCTTCCGCTGCCGCTTCAGCATATCGGCCGACCTCACGCAGCTTAGCCTTCAGATAGCGTGAGGCCGCACGGCCTGTGCACATTTCCAAGGATATTCCGCTGGGCAGGATGGGCTTTGGCATTGCCATTCACTCCGGTCAAAGAACCGCTGGTACAGTCAGCACTTCAGGTGCAGAAACAGAGCTTTTGGGCTTTTCGCCCGATTATAGGCATCAACGGCTTCCTGTGTTGCCATCGAGTGCCATGAGAGCTCGGACGTGCTCAACTGCTTTGCCGCATCATCCGTAAGGTGTAACTGAGAATCGAAGCCGTTGCCGATTACTAACGTCTCAGGAGCGCCTTTGCATACCTTCTCGAGCTCTGCAGAATCAAGGACGTTGGCGGTCCCGTATTTGCGCCGGGCGTACCGCTTCTTGCGCTCCCGGACTGTTCCATCCGCGCGAATATAGATATCGGTCGTGAACTCCTCACCATCAATGATGACACTGCCGAACGCCACACTGTCAACGTGGGGCGCACCGCATTCTGGCACGCTTTCATCCGCAAGATCTCCTGGGATGAGCCCTTCGAGAGTATCACCGTGGAGGTGCGAGTGTATCAGAGCTGCAGCGCCAAGAACCACAGCGTCGTCGCCAAGTTCGGCCACACGCAGTTGGAGATTCTCAGTCGAGCCGAGCAGGTGGTCTTGTCGGATTTCTGTCTCGATGAGTGGCATCAGGAATTCGGCGCACGCCTCGATGACGCCACCGCCGAAGATGACAAAATCTGGGTCTATCATGTGGCGGATTGACAGCACGCCTTGGGCGAGGTAGTGAGCTTCCCGCCGCATGACCTCCGTTACCAGCTCGTCGCCATCACTCAGGGCCTTTGCCAGCGCACCACTTTTGATGCGCCCGTCCGTCGTGTACCTGAGGATGCATGATTCCCGTCCTGCGTCGAGTTCCGCGCGGATGTGCCGTTCAATGGCAGTGCGGCTCGCTAAGGCCTCCCAGCATCCCAGATTGCCGCAGCCACACTCGGGCCCGTCTATCATCAGCACCAGATGACCGATCTCGCCGCCCTTGTCTTCTGATCCGGTCTGGAGCCGGCCATTGACAACGACGCCACCCCCTATGCCTGTGCCGACGAAGATACCCACCAC
Source organism: uncultured Armatimonadia bacterium (assembly GCA_964433395.1). Lineage (GTDB taxonomy): Bacteria > Armatimonadota > Zipacnadia > Zipacnadales > UBA11051 > UBA11051. The sequence continues at coordinate 8,928 of CAYSRY010000057.1, forward strand.
CGTGTCTGCGCCTCTGCCGGCGCCAGTCCAGACCTCTGCCAGAGTGCCCAGGTTGGCGTCATTCCCGAGGCTCACTGGCAGATCAAAACGCTCTTCGAGGCGCGCGCTGATCTCCGGATCCGCGACATCGAGATTGGGCGCGCCAAGCGCGCTCGCCGAGCCTACGCA
>CAYSRY010000057.1:9105-14881 GCA_964433395.1 uncultured Armatimonadia bacterium
TATCCCACGCTTGCTGTCAACTACTCCTGGCAGCGCCACGCCGATGCCGCCAGTTTCACACGGTGATATGCCCGTTTGTGCAAGAACCGCCTCAATCGCGTCGCCAATCTGCGAAGCCACGGATCCGCTGTCGGGGTCGGTCGGGTGTTTCGCGCGCGCGATGATCTCGCCATTGGCTGTGGCAACCACAGCCAAAATTTTCGTCCCGCCGACGTCAACGCCTATGTACAGATTATTGGGCTCACTCACACCATATCTCCTGCTCTCGCTGTATAAAGGCCCCGGTCATATACACTTCGATATCACGAAGCCGCGGTCCTGCACAGCGCAACAATGAACAAACAGAACGCACAGCCGTGAAGCTGTGCGTGTGGGTGCTTTTGCTGCCATCGCGGTACGCCTCGTGACCGCGCTACTCGTCATCCATAAGCGACAACAGCATGTCGCGCATTTTCTCCAGAACACTCCCCGAGCGCCCCGGCACATCTCGGTCCGATGGCATCCGGTCGGTGGGAAATTCCGAAAATGGGACCTCTTGCGGCGTAAGCCCCTCAATCACAGCCGCGACCTTCTGCTGAATCTCGCCGAAGACGTCTCTGGCGCTGCGGTCGGCATCCACCTGCGCGAAATCGTAGTCACGGGCAAGCTCGCCAAACTCACTGAGCAGATTGGCCTGGTGCTTGATGAAGGCGTCGTACAGGTTGGACTGGCTCTGGTAGTCCATGCCGGACTCCCAATAGTCGAAGCCGCCGCTTGTGAGCACACGGGGTATCAGCTTGTCTATTGAGGCTTGCAGATAGAGAACGAGGTCTGGCTTGAGTGCAAAACCATAGAGCTTGCGCAGCCACTCACGATCGAGCCCGCGTACGGCCGCTCGTGCCATGAGCGAATAGATGTAGCGGTCGGTCAGGACTACAAATCCTGCGCGAAGCGGCGGAATGATTTCATTTTCGAGCCGGTCCGCGAAATCTGTGGCGTAGAAGAGGGTCTGAGTCCGGCGACTCATTGTGTGGCCCTCCTTGGCGCGCTGTATATCATTGCCTGCAAGAGAGCCTCTCCGCAAGCCTGTCTCGGCGACTGCCAGACCGGAGCTTTCCATCCACCTTCGCAACATCGTAATCTGAGTGCTGCGACCTACTCCGTCTGTACCCTCAAGTACGATCAGCTTACCGGGAAGCTCGCCTTCGATTTCTATCGCGGGTATAGGAACCCAGTAGTTGTCGCGTGCCATGATTATGCGCCTCCATTCACTGGCAGGTTCCAGCCGGGATCGGGCCTGCGCAACAGTCCTTCGAGATGTGGCTCAAGGATCTCGCGCACTTGTTGCTGCTTCACCGTCAGTGGAAGCGTTCCATCTATGACAGTGAAGTTGAATTCCTCAATCATCCGCTCATATTGCTCAAAAATACGGGCCTGAAAAAGTCTGAAGCTCTCGTAAACGTCATCTGAAAGCCCGAGGTCCATGCCAGCTTCATACCATTTGAGCTGTGGGCGTCCACTGAGAATCCGGTCGAGCGCGACTTCCAGCGGCACACGGAAGTACAGAGCAACGGTTGGCTGGACGGAAAAGTCATAAAGATTGCGCACCCAGGCAGGATCACAACCGCGCGCGCAGTCTCGGGCAAAAGCCGTGTACATATAGCGCTCCGCCAGAACTGCTGCGCCCGCCCTCAAAGGAGGGATGATATTGCGATCTGTCCGGTCCGCGAAATCGGTGGCGTGAAGCAGGCTGAAGGTCAGTGGACTGAGCTGCTGTCGCTTTTTCCCACGTCTGGTGGTGCGTTTCACTAGTGGAGACGAGTTCCATTCGGAGAAAAACGTGCTGTAACCTTGAGACAGCAACCACTGGTGAACAAGATGAATCTGGGTGCTTTTCCCTGATCCGTCTATGCCCTCCACGATGAAGAGTTTGCCGCGGTAGTGCTCGCTCGGCTGTGCCATACTAACCTCCGTCGGCGGAAATGAGGCTGAATGGTGTGCAGGTGATGGCTCTGACTGGCTCTATATATGAGTGGTCATTAGTATATAATTACGGTGATACTCGTGCAAGCGAACACGCGTGATTTAACAATCTGTTAAATCTGGGCAGGGTACAGTCATGTGAATAGCGAAATGGAAATACAATATTCATGACAGCGAACTGAGAGAGGAATGGTGGCGAGCAGAGTGGCTCAACAAATACTTGTGAAGCCGGAGACAAAGGTCAGGCTCAATGACTACGACCCGAAGTTCTGTGGCGACGCGTCGAAGTCAGATCCGGAGTATCAGACGGAAATGAACGCGCTGCGCGAGGCCATGAATGAGCTGCAGCAACGCCTCTATGCCGAACATCGGCAGTCACTGCTGGTCGTTCTGCAGGCCATGGACACGGGGGGGAAAGACGGCACAATACGCCACGTTTTTGGAGGCCTCAATCCCCAGGGCTGCCAGGTAACATCATTCAAAGCTCCCAACTATGTCGAGCTCGCACATGACTTCCTCTGGCGTATCCACGAGCACACGCCCCGCCGCGGCCAGATTGCCATTTTCAACCGCTCCCACTATGAGGATGTGCTGGTTGTCCGCGTACACAAACTCGTGTCCGAGAAAGTCTGGCGCAAACGATACGATCAAATTAACGCTTTCGAAGAATTCCTCGCCGAACACAATACTCGAATTGTGAAGTTCTTCCTGCACATATCAAAAAAAGAGCAGAAAGAACGCCTGCAGGCCCGTCTTGACGACCCGACCAAACACTGGAAATTCTCGACAAGTGACCTTGAGGAACGTGGACGCTGGGATGATTACATGGAAGCCTATGAGGATGCGCTGTCCCGATGCAGCACTGAATATGCGCCGTGGCATATTATCCCAGCCGATCACAAATGGTACCGCAATCTCGTAATCGCCCAGATTATTGAAAAGACTATGCGTGACATGGACCCGCGCTGGCCTGACGTGAAGCTCGACGTGGACAGCATTGCCATCCCCGATTGAGCCCAGCCGTCCCCCAAAAATGAAACGCCCCGGATTATTCCGGGGCGTTCATGCTTCATAATAGCTGCGGCTCGTTCAGTTCAGCTCAAATCGAACTTTCGTGACTGGCTCAATGCGCACGTGACCGAGAAGACCCGAAGGTCTTGGCGCGCTCACAAGCAGATTCTGCATGGAGTTGGCGATCTTAATCGAGAGCTCGTTCTCCCCCGATGTGACCAGATCGGTAATATCCCACTCGAAGGGTTCCCATGCCCTCATGCCCGAGCTTACTCCGTTCACAATGATTTCGGCGAGATCTCCGGGGCGTTCAGTGAGGGTGAGCACCAATCCATCATAATCGTGGTCGTTGTCACCGCGGAATTTCTGCGTATAGGTGCCGATCCCCGAATAATACGGATATCCCTGACGGTCCCAGCCGCCCACCTCAATTTCTCCTGGCTCTGCCACAATTCGATTCGCCTCATCAAGTGCGAAGCGACCGACCAGTGTGGCCGGATGCTGCAGCGCGCCGGGCTCGCAGAACATGTCCCATGTCTCAATCCGGATCTCATTGTCGCCTTCCTGCAGCATCCCGGCGAGGTCCAGCTCATAGATGTAGTGATCCAGGTATTTCCCCGGCACGAAGCCCGTATTGCCCCCTGTCTGGATAAAGAGCTCGGCGTCGGTGGTCATTGTCGAAAAGCTCTTATTGTTCACAAATACATTGTAGGTGGCCGGAGCGTGTTGCCACATCCAGTCGGTGGCCAGACCATCCAGCAGCAGCCGCGCCTCATCGGGAATGATGGCACAATTGATGGTGGTCGTGTATATCTGCATCTGTCGTGAATGGTCTCGGGACACGACTGAATGCCTCATGTCGTACTTCCATTCATTCAGCGGCAGTGCATTCGGCGCGTCGGTGCGGAATTGCCATTTGTCTGGCATAATCAGCGTATTCGGTTCGACCGTCACATTCTGCGTAATGACCTGCGGTTTGCCTTCATGTGCGCCGACTGTCACGCTGTAATTGCCTCGCGCGCGGGTTATGCCGGTCGCCACATTTCCCTCCACCGATACAATCGGCAGATTCGCATCAATCAGCGCCGCAGATGGGCACTGCACAGTCGTGTCGATGCAGATGATTTTCGACTCGGTCGGCAGTAGTCGCAGCGGGATGACCAGCCCATCTTCGGTGCCCTGCACCACATGGCATGGCTCTGTCTCGCCGGTTTCAGCGTCCCAGAAGCTGACTTCGCCATTCACCCGCACTGTGATAATCGCATCGTATGCACTGTCTCTGCTGGTATTCTGCACCATCAGGAAGTCCACATCTTCCTGCCGGTGGTGCAGGTGTACCATGTCGCTGATGCGATTGCCGTCACGGTCGGTGATGATAACATCGGCGTCAATCATCGCGTCAAATATTTCGCCCAACCCTTTGACAATCAGCTCATCGTCACTGCGGAATGGCGCACCATAGAGCCGTGCATTGGCGCTGGCATCATTCGCTGACGGTACCGGAGATTCTGCGTCGCGCACTGTGAAGCTGCGTTCATAATCGCTGCCGAACATCTCAGCGAAAATCTGCCCGACATATGCGTCTTCGCCATATTCAACGGATTTCGATGGTAATTCACCAATCGACACAATATTGCCGCCAGCCTCAACAAATGTTTTCAGCTTATCCGCCGTCTTGCGGCTGATTGTGGTCGTCGCAGGCATCGCGAGCACTTTAAAGCTGCGGGCGATCTGCCCGCCTTCCAGTTTAATGCCCAATACGCCATCCGTTATGTCAGCAGCCTGGATCATCTCTTCGCTGACGATGTCATAATCGAAATTCAGCTTCAAAAGCAGGTCGGCGAGCTGCTTAAAGCTCTCGCTCACCCCGTACATGACCTCGTTATCTCCGGGATTCGCCTCGGCCCACGTTGTTTTCGCCGGATAGAACATTGCAACATCGGCGACGTTCTCCCCGCCTCTGAATATCGAGCACAGGCGACCGATATAATCCGCGTAATCCTTGTAATATGGCCAGAATGCCGACTGGTAAAATTCACCGGGCGGGCATTCCCATTTGCGGAATCCCTGGATCGAATAATAGAACGCGTGCGGCTCCAGCAGCGTGCATCCCAGAGCGACGTAAAAATCACCCATCCACTTGAGATTCCGCAGATTCACCGCCCATTGCGAGGCAAGCCCGAAGCATTCGTTCATAACCACTGGCTTGCCCATCAGGTGCGCCGACGAAGATGCAAGTTTGCAGGCCACGACATTACTCGACGGATTCATGTCGCCTTCATAAAAATCATACCATGTCTGCTCTGAAAGGCAGTCGCACCCGCCCCAGCTCAGGTATTTCGTGGCTTGGAAATAATCTCCATGGCATCGAGTGCCATTGAATAGCCGGCTGTCTTCATTCAGGTGACCAATATGGTTGAGGTTGTGAGCTGTCGAATAATCATAGAGCTGCTTCATGTAGTTCTTCGCAAACAAATCGGTGATGGTCGCCCAGTAATCACAGCGGAATTTCGCCGTCTCAGGGCCCAGATCATTGAAAAGTGCCGGCAAAATCGGTAACAGAGCGTATTTGGTGCGCCATTCGAATTCCTGCGGCAGGTTTCCGGTCCACGCAAGCTGGTCTTCCGTGTCGGGACGCATGTGCGGCTCATCAGTAAAAATCCCGTCCACAGTTGCGCCAAATTCGTGCGCGAAACGCTTCGCGTATTCCGCATGTGTCAGCTCGATGAAACGCGCTATGGCATCACGATTGAGCGTATCCACATACGATCCAAACCAGCGGCCGCCAGTAAACCATTTGCGG
>CAYSRY010000058.1:0-14864 GCA_964433395.1 uncultured Armatimonadia bacterium
CTGCCATCGCGCCCTGTTTTCTCGGGCTCCGAGAGCACGGGCATCGCCGCGAACAGCAGAAGAGCTACAACGGTGCAGGCGATCAGGTGACGTGAGATAGTCATGAGTATGTTACCTCCCAGTGTAGCCAATCAAATTCATCTCGGCTTCATGCATCGGGATCGCCGGGACATGATCGGCGAGTGTGTATGTGTCAGTGATACTCCATTTCAGATGGAGTTCAGCACAGCTTCATCTATTGTGACAATTGCCAGAACAATCACGGCTACCGGCTCTCTGGCGTTCGAGCTGCTGAACATTCCAAGGCTGCAAGCAATCATCGCACATAATATAAGGACGAGCATGAGTGCGTCACTATTCCATAAAGCGATACTGATGAGGTATCGCGAGAGACGCAGGGGGCGAGCGGAGAATAGCAGGCAGGAGAATGTTGAGGGCAGGGAGGGAAATAATGAGGGCGAGCGGCCATAGAGGCTGCTCGCCCATTTTTGTGTTGTATTGCATTTGGTTCAGACAAGACAGCATGAAAAGGAAAATCGTAAAGGCTCCGGCAGGCCAGTGCGGCAATGCAAAATGCAAAGGCCGATCAAGCCGGTACTACAAGGTGGAAATGCGCGGCTATTGTGCGGTCGGAAGTTTCTGGACCCGGTCGCCAAGCACTTCGGCCAACTTGTCGCAATCCTGGGCAGAAAGGCCAAGATGCAAATGCTGGCGGAAGCCCTCCGCATATGACAGCGGCTGCGGTGCCAATGAACCCATCTGGGCGCACACCTCGCGCATGCTGATCAAATATGCGTCCATGCCCTGACTGGTATCCAGCCACTGTTTCTGGGAGACGTGACGGCGAAGCATCTCATCTTTAACCTCAATCTTGTCGGCAATGTCGACATAGAGGCTGGGGACAACCAAGTTGCGCATAGCATCGTAGTTGCCATGCGGGTTGGAATGATAGAGATAAACATCCTGGAATGTTGCAGCCTGCGCGGGATGTGACAACCAATTTGGCATACAACGGGTGAAACATGCCGTGACCATGAGGCGGGATGTATTCTGGTGGTCCTCCATATAGTCATTGGGAGACTGTGTGAGGACGATCTCCGGCTCGAGCTCGCGGACGAGCGCAGTTACCCGGCGCAGGATATTTTCCTCGTAGAAAATCTCAATGTCATTGACGAGGCCTTCGTGGTACGTGGCATCGATGACTTTTGCGGCGTCATGGGCCTCAGCAGCCCGCAATCGACAGATCTCATCGTGAGTGTGAACGGCACTTCCACAATTTCCGTTGCCGACCGTGAAAATGTGCAGCTCATAGCCGGCATCCCCCAGCATTGCGAGAGTACCTGCCATCATGAACTCAACATCGTCGGGATGTGCCCCAACCGCGAGAGCAACTTTGCGTTCCGACATATGCAGCATCTCCAAATGATTTTTTGGGAGCACCCCATGCGACAGCGCTCCTCACTGAATTAGTGGGCTGGACAATGGACATATGGTAGCTGCCTTCTCTGTTGAGAGGGCAGCTCCCTTCTTTTGCAATGAAGCGGCTTCGCGCAGTGAAATCCGGCAAGCTCAGAAAACGCGAGCAGGGCCGGACAAGGAGGCACCAGCCAGGCTTTACACGTCCGTTGCGGCATCTTTACTCATGATTGCGCGGTCCTCCCGATAGATACCTCGAGTAGCCTGGCCATGCGGGCCAGATGAGGAGAGGAGCGCGAAATGAGACATCTATTGACGGGTTTTCTGGTAATAGTGCTGGGGACACTGGCAATTCATGTGCTGGGACAGACAGTAGACAGCAATGGGCTGCAATTGCCCGTTCGCGTGACCGGGACGATCCCCGCTTATATTGATCTGCAAGTGTTCAAGAATGGAGCAGACAGCCGGTCGCAGGATAATGAGCAGACAGTCCGAATGGTCGTGCGCGCCAATTGTCCGTGGGAACTGAAGGCACGTCTGGTTGGCGCGGCTTCGTCGTCAGGCCATCTGCAGCAATGCGACGTCACGGCGGCACCCGTGTATCTGAAGGACGGCCAGCCCATCGCTATTCCCTGTAAAGTCAAGCACTTCGCCGGAGAGCAGATTATACAATTCACCTGGACGCGGGAAGCGATTGCAGCACCACCCGGCACAGCTTCTGAAGCGACCTTGCAGTTGTGGCTGGAAACCAAAGGACAGCGCGAGATACTCTCGACCGCAGTGCAATCCGTCAGCCTCTTCCCCACGCTGCAGCGGCAGAACAGCCCGACACCCGCCATCGCTCCGATATTATAGCTGAGCGTGGCACGGTGTACAACTGCACCATGCGCGAGGCGGTAGCAGCAGCATCCAATGTCACTTTTGACGTGGCTCCACAAAGCCAGAGCAGATCAGGTGTACGTCCGCGCGTGATACCATCTCGATGATGCCATATGTAAAGTAGTATGCGGGGCAGCGATTTGCTGCCCCGCATACCAGCATGTAAGCTCCCTACCTCTGCACACTCTCAGTCATACGCGCTGAAAGCCAGCATCGTCCGCACGTCCAGATGCCATGCGAGTGCCCCGCAGAATGTGATATCCACTTGTCCGGAACTATAGTCACCCTATATTCAATCTTCCCTGGCAAACAACCGCTGAGGGTATGAACGCAATATTTTTTTGACTAGTGATAAAAAAGAGGAGGTATTACACGTAGACCAGTAGTTATTGTCATCATCGGCATTACAGAGCGATTATTTAAGGCTCAATAGTGTTATTTTCTGCAGTACATAGATCTGTATTTGGTCATAACACTGTGACTTGAGCATAAGTGAATACGACGTGTTTATATCAGGTGCTATCGCAGCTATACCGGTTGCATCGTATGTACAAGGTTTATTAAAAGGCCATTATTGTGCCATGCCACTGCATTATGCAACCTGACATGCAACACATTCTATGTCCAGACAATGCGGCGGTCATTCAATAGATTTGAGTTGTGACTTAAGCCATCTAGTTCGCCGTGACATTTGCAGAAGGGGGGACGGCTAATAACGTTGCCTCTGCTGTGGCCACGATGTGCCGCAGTTAGTCAATAAAGAGTTGCCTGAGCAGTCTACATGGCGAGGGAGGCGCCCACAAAATGCCCCCCGCCCGAACTACAGGAGGGAAGCAAATGGTGAAGAAATTGATGTTTGCAGTAGCGCTTTTGCTTATTGCCAGTATTGCCATGGCTCAAGTGGCAATCGATGATCCAGTTACCCTGGATGGAACCGCGCTTGAGCAAGGAACAACCGAAGTGGGTGATCCTGCATCTGGCTACTATGACATTCTGGTCAATGGTTGGATCGAGGCGTACGCCCGCGTCAGCGCGTACGATAACTGGATCGACTTTGGCGTCATGTCACCAACCGCTGGCACATATACCTCGCCAGTGAACCGCTGGGCATTCTCGGATACCGGCGCCGGCACATATGCTCTTGCTGGTGAAGAGAGTGGCCAGGATCCGCTGTACGAGGTCAATGGCAGCACGAGCAACTTCGACCTGGCAGGAATCCAGATTCAGACCAACGCCCGACTTAACCTGCTGATGGACTTTGGCGGCTACATGACCCGCGTCAATGATGACGGCACAGCATTTCTCGGGATCGACACCCGCCGCAGTGACGGCGGCTATTATCAGCTCCGCAACCAGGCAAAAATGGTCATGCAGGGCAAATTCCTGGCCTATGTCGATGCGTTAGACCCGGCACAGGATGCAGCCGGCACAGCCTACATCTGTGAGACGTCTGGTGTGGCCACCGACTACAACAGCTGGACCGACTGGGGAACCGCTATCAACGCAATCCCGAACGAAGACGGTTGGTTCGAGCCGATGGGCACCATTTCCGATCCGTGGACCGGTGGCGGAAGTTATGCAACCGACGCCGGGCCCAATCTGGGCGAGCTGAATCTCGTTGTTGAGCGTGGACAGGCACAGGCCGCCGGCACCGGTCAGGCTGCTGAAATCTGGTGGACCCAGCGCGTACTGCGCCGTGGTCTGCAGGACGTTGCCGGTAACTACCGCTCTGACATGCTGATAGAGCTTACATACCGCGAAGCTGACGATCAGTGGCCACCAACAGTCAAGTAAAAACACGTAAGTAACATCGCACCACTATAGATAGCATTGAGGTAACCGATGGCCATTTTCACCACGCGAAAACCAATCCTGTGTGCGCCTGCATCACATCATTGTGCATGTGTGGTGAAATGGCTGTCGGTTGTCTCGCTATTGCTGTTACTGGCGGGAAGCAGTTTTGCTCAGACGGGGGTTAACTATATAGAGACCGTTCCAGACGGCGAACTCTACCTGTGGAAATACCGGATGGTTCCTCCCGCTGCTGCCCCAACCGGTACCTCATTTACAATCAGCGGTCTGCATGACGTGCAGGCGGTGGTTGTTTTTCCTCCCGCAGATTGGATAGCCACTTACACCAGCACGACGGCTACATATACCTGGGTTGGTGCAGGCAATCTAGACCCCACCTATGACTACCCGGCACCAGACGTCGGCTACTTTGGTTACACATCATCTTCCGCAACAGGTCAACCCGCGGACTGGACCTTCTCGAACGGCATGGGCAGCGGTCAGGTTGACGGAGCCGCCGAACCGCTACAAATAGCCTCCGTCACGGTATATGACAACTACCTGAACTTTGGTTCGTTTGTGCCGACAGCAGGCAGCTCGGACGTACCTTCGGCAGTCATCGCCAGTGAATCGACCGCAGGTGTGTGGGGGCCAACGTCCGGCATTCCAGCCGTCAGTGACTATGATGTCGCCTATGTGCAAATAGAAACTCCGCGACGGCTGAACATTTCAGTGCAAGCAGACGGCCATCTGAAGCGCTGCAGCTCAACGGGGCAAGCGTTTGCCGGCGTCGATGGACGCAAGCAAACGCCTGGGCCGTATGAACTCGCCACTCAGTGGAAAGTGGCCTTCATGGGGCGCTTTCTGACCCCCGCCGGCGTACAGTACGCGAGTCCGACGAGTGGTCAACTGACCGATTACGACACCTGGACCGCCTGGAGCCCGAGCGGTAATGACCCGTCCAGCGATGACGGGTGGCTGTGGCCGAGCGTCACTGATGCCTGGACCGGTGAGGCGACAACAGGTTATACCCCTCTGCCAAGTCTGGATCTGCTCGTCGAGCGCAGTCAGTACACAGGTTCAAGCATTGGTGGTCCGGCTGGCATCTGCCTCATAGAACGTGTTCTTCGGCGTGGCCAGCAGGACGTGGAAGGTAATTATAAACAGGTTATCGAGATACACCTGACTTATGCAGAATGAAAGCGAAGCCATGACGCCAAGAAGTCTGCCTGCCATCATAATTTGCCTGCTTGTAGCTGGCACCGCATTTGCCCAGCAGAATGCGTCGTCACAACTCAGTGGCTTTTCGATTGGCGTGCGCCCACAGCTGATCGATCTGACGGGTCCTGCGGGGTCCAGGCGCAGCTTTGATTTGTATGTACGCAACTTCGACACTCAGCGGTCAACCCGCGTGTGGCTTTCTGCTGTGGATGCTTTGCAAATGCCCACCGGCGCTCTGAAATTCGGCGAAGATGGGGCATACGAATATTCGGCCGCAAGCTGGCTGAAACTTGATAAGGATGAACTGGTCATCCGCCCCGGCCGTGAAGAGAGGGTACGAGTAACGTTGACAGTACCCGGCAATGCGAAGGGCTCGGGTCACGCGGTGATTTCCGTTTCTGGCGCCCCCCCTAAGAACGTGCCAATCGCCCCAACCCGTGAGAATCAGGCCTATGTCGTGACGCGGGTCTCATTTGGAGTCATTCTGCACTATTCGATCCCCGGCAGCGCGGTGCCAGGTGCAGAAATTGAGAAGATGTATCTGACTCCAGCTCCACCTCCCAACTCCGGTCTGACCGAGAAGACCTCGCCATACAAACAGTGGCTGGTGGCGCGAGTACGTAATACTGGCAACGTCATGATATATGGGTATGGATGGGCACTGTTGCGGCGGGTCAATCTGGGGCTGGTAGAACGCTGGCGACTGGGCGAGCGGGAGTATGGCTCGCGCAAGGTCATCTATCCAGGGCGCTATATTGATATGTATATGCCGGTGAGCCGTCCATTGCCGAGCGGCGACTACATTGCTCAGATGCGACTTGACTATGCGAAGAGTCGAGCCGCGACAGCTGAAGTGCCGATTACAGTGAAAGCTGACCAGGCCGGGGTAGCTGTGGAATCTCAATCAGGCCCCTTTGCCACGCAGACAATAGGTTTGGCAGTGACAGTGGACAAAGAGCTGGAGACATTGTCGGTAACGCCCGGCGGCTGTCGCACCGGCACGATTAAGGTGACCAATAACGAGGCTTTCCCGCTGGTTATAGATGCGAGCATGCAGGACGTGACAATGGGTGGGGATGGTGTTCTGATCCCTGATGACCCTGCGTCAGCGCAGCGTGCCGCCGGGGCCTGGCTGACGATTGCCCCGAATCAATTCGCGTTGCCCCCCGGCAAGAGTCGGCGGCTGAGCTATGTGGTGACGCCCGCTTATGATTTGACAAACGTTGATGATCTGGTAGGTCTGATCAATCTCCGGGCGCACCAGCTCAACGCTGTAGCTCGCCAAGCGCACGGCGAAGTCATAGGCGAAACAGGGGTGCTGATGATTGCCTCGCTTGGCGGACGCGCAGTGAAAAAAGCCGAGTTAGGTGTCATGCAGGTTGATGTTCGCCCCGAGTTACCGGGAGTTGTTCGCGTCGGCGTTCCAGTCCGCAATACTGGCAACGTCCACTTCATGCCAATCGTGAACCTGCAGCTTGCCGGACAGGATAACCCAACGTTCATGCTGGAGAAAACCCTTGGCAAGAAGACCGGGCAAGTACTAATCCTTCCAGGCCGCGAGCGCACCATCTGGTTTGAGCTGCCTCGTACCCAGTTTCAACCCGGTCGATATACGGCGACGTTAACGCTTGACTACGGCGGTTCGACAATTGAGCGCCGTGCATTCAGCGTAAACCTCCATGATCCAGATGCATCTGGACCTGATGCTTCACCAGATGCACCTGATGACACCCCAGATGCACAAGGGACCGATAAATCCCGTGAGCCTGCACAGAGCGCAGTTGGATAGCCAAAGGAAGACTATTGTCATATTGAATCAATATTGGGTATAGAGCGCACCATAGCTCCTATCACTCACGTACAGGGACCAACCGAGACCGTCTCGCATTTGTCCTTGAGGAGGCCAACAATTATGAGATCCAGCCACACTTCACTACATGTTGTACTGGCAATGGTGCTGGTGAGCTCCTTCACTTTTTTCGCACAGCCAGTATCCGCTGCTGACGCGCCATCAGCAGCGGAAGTTGAACCAGTCAATGTCCCCGCTCAAAACTCCACACTTCAGCAGGCCCAGATTCCACTTGCTCAAGTACAAGGGCTGCAAGAAGTGATACCTGGCATCAGTGGCGGTGCGCAGGGCGCCCTTCAGATAACGCCAGGCTTCGTAACTAATATATTCGCAGATGATGACATTCGACAGGCGTTGCGGGATATTGCGGCCCAGAGTGGCGTAGTTATCATCCCCGACCAGACGGTTCAAGGTGTGGTGAGTTGCGAACTGCGCAATGTCCCGATTGAACAAGCATTAGAGATGGTTCTGTTTGGCGGAGGCTTTGTCTTCAAGAAAACCAATGATTATTACATTGTCGGCAGTCCCGACCCAGATAACCCCAGCTTTTCCAGTTTGTCGAGCATTGCTCGGGTAGCTTTGCGCCAGACGCAGGCTGAAGACGTTTTTAAGGCCCTTAACCCAGTATACAGCCAGTACGTGCAATTCGATGTAAACAACAACGTGCTGGTCGTTACAGCTCCCCAGCAACTGCTCAGCCAGATCCTTGAGCAGATCAAATCGATTGATCAGGCCGCCGAGCAGGTCATGATTGAGATCATGGTCGTGGAAGTCAGTTCCGGCAAAGCCAAGGATCTCGGCATTCACTGGCGCTTCGACAGCTTCGGTTTCGATACAGGTGACCCATTGGTCAGCAGTTCGGGCACTACGGTCAATGGTGAAAACAACTCATTGAGTTGGACCGAAGCTTCCACTACAGACATTGCAAATCTGCGGCTTCTTATAGGTAAGGACCTGGCGACTATCCGCGCCAATCCACGTATCAGCACCCTTAATGGCCGCGAAGCAGAGCTTTTCGTAGGTCGACAGGAATACTTCTCAGTCATCACCGGTAACACCTATTATCCGACCACGCAGCTTCAGGAAGTGAATGCCGGCATAACCCTGAAGATCAAACCATATGTCGGGGAGAACGGCGAGCTGATCATCTACCTTGACCCTGAAGTCTCAGATGTCATTGCCACAAATTCCAACGGCTCTCCAATCGTCGCCAAACGAAGCGTACATACTGTCGTTCGCTCGAAAGAGGAGCAGACGATTGTGATTGGTGGCCTGACGCAGGTCATCAAACAGATAAGTGAAGAGAAAGTCCCAGTACTGGGAGACATCCCTCTGCTTGGCAATCTTTTCCGCAGCAAGTCTGAGAGCAACCAGGAGACGGAAGTAGTCATCTTCCTGCGGCCTCATATTCTGCGGAACGGCACAGCCAGTACATGGCAACCTGATCGCGTCTGGCCGACTGTGCAGACACCCAGCCAGGAAGAAGCAGCGAAGCAGGCAGCGATAGATGCGCAAAATGCACAGTAGCTTTTTTCAGCACATATGTTGGGGATCGACGCACACAGCTGCAGGGATATGGCAAGCAAGCAGGATGAGATGGTCCTCCTCGGTGGGGTGAGGCCATTCCATTAAAGAAAAGTATTTCCAGATAGACATAAGTATGTCATGCAAACAGTGAAAAGCTCATCGTGTCAGCATAGTGATACAAATTGCTTATAGCCGCACACAAGGGGAAGAGAGCATGCGAAGTTTTGTAAGAATACTCATGTTATCCTGTATAGCATTGTTGCTCGTCAGCACAAGCATGGCTGTAGGTATAACGCCACCGCCAACAACAGTTGCCTGGAGCGGCTTGCAAGCCGCTATCGATGCAGCCAGCACTGGAGACACGATCACTCTGACTGCTGGGACGTATGAATCCACAGCCACAATCACCATCAACAAAGATGTCACCATTGATGGCAACGGCAGCACGGTAAACGTCGCGGGAGTTGGCAAAGACCCTTGGCGTTATGTCTTTATTATTCCTGCCGCAGGAGCAGGTGCCACCGTACAGAACTTCACCATCAACAAAACAGACAAAGCTGGGGAGTTCAACCTGCTTGCAATCCAAGCCAACGATGTCACCATTCAGGACAACACGTTCACAGGGCAATTTGCAATTGGTGACGGCGACGTTACACGCGCGATGGAAGTCAGCGGCGGCCTGAGTGGCTTGTCAATTGATGGCAACACCATCAGTGGCCTCCGTCAGCCAGCGTATTTCAATCCTGGCACCGTAGGCACAGTCAGCGACAACAACGTGGACGCGACAAAAGGGTGGGTCGTCATAGGTGCCACCATCACCTTCACTGGCAACACATGGGGCACAAATGCCGTGGACATATACCTTGGTGACGGCACGCCTTTTGGCGCGCCTTATGATCCTCTGTCCGCAATGAGCACTGCCAATGATAGCGCGAACATTGAGGACGGCCGCACAGGGGTCAACCCATATCGTGTGACAAACACGACCAAGGGCACTGCGTACACGACGATCCAGGCTGCGATTGATGCCGCCGACGCAGGCGACGTCATTGACGTAGCGGCAGGGACATATGCCGAAGCAGTGACAATCGACAAAGCCGTAACATTGCAGGGTGCAGGCAATGAAGCCACCGACACGGTGGTTACAGTCAACTCTGGTATCGGCATCAACATTACTGCCAGCAACGTCATCGTCAAATCGTTGCGCGCAACAGGCGGTAACTCCGGCATCAATGTCGCTGATGCCGCCAATGATGTTGAAGTCAACACCGTGACATGCACCGGCAACACGTATGGCTTGTTAGTGCAGAATGTTGATAATCTGCACGTAACCGACTGCAACCTGATTAGCAATACCTCCAGCGGCGCGAAGTTCCGCGGTCAAACCGATGGTCTGCAGATCAGCGGTGGCCATTTCGACAATAATACGCACGGTATTTACCATGCTGATCAGCCGATCGGCCACGCGATTCAGAATGCGACCATTGATGGCGCCACATTCAGCAATAACACTGGCAAGGGCATCTATACTGAGCAGATGCGCGACACGACCATCACCAACGTCACTATCGACAGCAGCGGCACTGGCACTGTCTGGGGTGCTGGCATTGATATCAACCTCAAATTGGATGACTACAGTGGCATTGTGATCAGTAATTCCACTATCAGCAATTGTGGCGGCGGCGACTCCACCAATGGTGCCGGTATTACCGTCAAGGCACGTGATGATGGCGCTACATATGGCGCAAATCCCGCCACGCTGGATGATGTGCAGCTGACCGGGCTGACGATCAGCGGTTGTCAGGAAGGCGTTCGCTTCGGCGAGCCCGGCAAGCTCAACGCCGGCCCGACAAACGTCACTGTAAGCGGCTGCACATTCACTAACAATGTGCTTGGAGACATCCGCCAGTGCTCAAAGAGCGGCGTTGAAATTGACGCTGCCGGTAACACATTTACGGGGACGACGACGGACCAGGACATTGAGGACAAAGTGTGGCACGACGTCGACGACGCGACGGTCGGTCATGTTGACTGGGGTCAGGGCGCGGCTACAGAGTGTGCCCTCGTTGTCAGTGATCTGGCCGGCAATGCCGGGCAGACACTGCAGTTAACAGCCAAACTCACCGCTGATGGCACAGGCCTTTCAGGCCAGCCCGTAAGCTTCCAGGTCAATGGAGCCGACGCTGGCACAGGTACCACCGACATAGCCGGTGTCGCTGTAGCTCCGCATACCATAGCCGCTGGCGACACTACCATCACCGCGACCTTCGCAGGCGTATCAAACTACGTCGCAACAACAAGCAATGAGGGCACCATCACCGCCGGGGCAGCCAAGGCCACCGGCATCACGCTGGCATTGGACACTGATGATGTGGTCAGTGGCGATGCTGTCACCTGCACGGTTACAGGCGACAACGGCGAAGATTACACAGCTACAGCAAAATACTACGTGGACCGTGCCGCCGGTGGCACGTGGGCAGGCAATGTCTACACCTCTGCTAAAGCCGGTGCGTGGACAGTAACGGCAGTCGTTGACACCCTGACAACCACGGCCAATCTGGCAGTGGACCATGGTGACGCCGTTGATGTGACCATAACACCTGAAGAGGCCACAATCAACGCAGGCGGGAGTCAGGAATATGTTGTGACAGCTACCGATGCAGCGGGCAATACGTGGTCACCAGCCGGAGTACTGGGTGAGGATGGCGCTGGCGCTCTGAATGGCAAT
Source organism: uncultured Armatimonadia bacterium (assembly GCA_964433395.1). Taxonomy (GTDB): domain Bacteria; phylum Armatimonadota; class Zipacnadia; order Zipacnadales; family UBA11051; genus UBA11051. Next base: position 11,412 of record CAYSRY010000058.1, read on the forward strand.
ACGTATGAATCAGTCGAAGGTGACGCTGGGACTACAGTCACCATCACCGCAACAGTCAATGGAGAGACCGCGACCTCAACACTGAACATCAATGCAGCAGCAGGCCCCGGCCTGATCCTGGCGTGGGACGTAGACGATATGGCATTCTACCTGTGCTCGAATGCGACCGACCCCGCAGATGGCGGCGTAGCGGTAACGGATGGCATGACCCTGACAGTCGAAGGTAACGATATTCCAGTAACTGTCAGCGGTGGCGGCACGGATGTTACAGTGACCATAGGCACAAGTTCTCTGCGAGTACAGTGGTATGTGCGCAGAGGTTCACTGACCAAGGTCTACCAGTACAGCACAATCGATGGCAATGAATTGACAGCAACGTATGATGCTCGCAGAACATTGGTGGACGGCACCTGGCAGACCGGCTTCTGGGGTCTGACACACACCATCGGTGCAGAGACCATCACGTATGGTTCAGCTCTGCAACAAGGCATCAAGTAGACAAGTCAGCTCAACAGTACAATGCAGCAGAACTAAGCAGACGTGAGAGAGAACTGGTGCGGGGTGGTGAGAAATTTCACTACCCCGCATAGTGCATCTGGCAGTCGATTTTCTACCTTCTCATCGCTCCCATATGGCACTGACATGAGAGCCATCCACTGCTCATCAAATGTCATTTTCTTATGGGCGCCACGTTGTGACAAATGAAGTGACACTATTACGCAACATCCCGGGGGGCACAAGTACCGACAAACTTATGGATCGCAGCTAATGGGCTGCACAGTATACCTGCAACTCTATTGCCAGTGGCAATACATCACAGAGAACAGGCATCCGACTGTTTATAGCAATATCAGCAGCGACCTGTTTCATCCCCAAAACAAACGCGAGTATACAGTAGAAAAACAGTGCACATAGCGCTGAGAAGTACCCTCTGTCACTATCCGGCAGAGAACATTGTGCAAATCTACAGGAGGAGTCCCCCAATGCCTAACATGTGGAAAATGCAGCTACTCTGCTGCGTGGCGCTGCTGATACTCGCTCACGCCAGTATAGCGGCGACGCTTCAAGTGCCGGCTTCATATGCTACTATCGCTGCGGCGATTGAGGCGGCAGCTGATGGCGACACCATTCTTATAGGCCCCGGCACGTACTATGAAGACAATTTCGAGGTCACCAAATCAATCACCATCCAGGGTTCCGACAGCGCCGGCGGCAATGGCGCTTACCAATCCAATACGATTGTTCGCGTAGCCACCTCGGGCAGCACCATTGCATACGTGCATGATTGTGATGGTGCTGTGCTGGAGAACATCACTTTCGATCGCAACGGCACTGCGGGCATCGCCGTACTGGTTGGCCGAAACACAGTTAACGAGGAAGTAGCGCAGGTCAACTGCACCGTACGCAATTGTCGCGTGATCGGCGCTCCCGGCACATTTGGCACTAACCAATGGTGTGCGCTGGAAGCGCTCAATGCAGCCTATGGTGTAACGTTTGAAGGCAACCTGATTGAGGGCGTAGGTGGCGGCAGTGGCATAGGTTTTATCTTTGCATATGACGTCACAATCACAAACAACATCATTGATGGCCAAGGCACCTCAAGCGGTAACGGCATCTATGGGATCATTTACGGTCCCTGTACGGTCAGCGGCAATGTGATCACAGGCTGCGACTGGGCCATTTACCAGAACCAGGCTGACTTTGAGGTCACTGATAACATCATCTACGGAAATGGCACCGCGCTCGTGGCCGCTCGCGGCAGCTGGGACATGGTTGCCCACAACAACTCGATCTTTGACAATGGTGTCGGCGCAGATACTGACGACACAGACAAGATCCTTGATGCGGAGAATAACTGGTGGGGGTCAGTGAACGGCCCAGAAGATGCGGACGGCACCAATGAGATGCCGGAGAATCCCGCATCCGATGTCTTCGACATGGTGAATGCCACTCCTATCGGCGAGCTGGGTAACTCTGTCGTGATGAGTGAAATCGACTATTACCCGTGGCTCAATGCGGCGCCAACGACCCCGTATTCAACCTCTTCGGCCTCCGCCGTAGAGATCAAGGACGCCACCGGTTATGTGGGACAAAATGTGCAGCTGACCGCCAAACTTACCATTGGTGGGCAGCCTCTGAGTGACGCTACTCTGTCCTTCAGTATCGGCGAAACGTTGATTGGGAGCGCTACGACAGACAACGTCGGCGTAGCAATAGTCAGCTACACTATCCCTGCAGGTGCCACTACCGACGATATCAGGGCCTCCTTCGCAGGTGCAGTTGGCACCTACCTGCCAGCGTCTGATACGGGCACACTGACGGTGAGCAGCGGCCCAGTCACTTCCCTCACTCTCACACTCACCCCATCAAATCTCAAAGCTGGTGAGAGCACAACCTGCACGGTTACAGGCAACAATGGTGCTGACTACACAAACACCGCCAAATACTATGTGGACCGTGCCGCCGGTGGCACGTGGGCAGACAATGTGTATACCTCATCCAAGGCTGGCATCTGGCAAGTTACAGCAGTCTGCGACACTCTGACCGCCACAGCCATGCTGACAGTGAGCCATGCTGATGATGCCAGCAGCGTGAGCCTGACTCCTGCCGACGCCACAATCAACGCAACCGGTAGTCAGGAATACGTTGTTACAGCCACCGACGCAGAAGGCAATACGTGGTCACCAGCCGGAGTACTGAGCGAGAATGGCGCAGGCGCTCTGAATGGCAATACGTATGAATCAGTCGAAGGAGACGCGGGAACTACAGTCACCATCACGGCAGAGATCAGTGGCCAGACAGCCGATGCTCTTCTGCATGTGAATGAGCTTGCAGGCCCAGGGGCTATTCTGGCGTGGGACAAGGACACGCAGAACTTCTACCTGTGCTCAAACCCGACAGATCCGCAGACGGGAACCCTGATCACGGGTAGCGGCACCTACAATACCGGCAGTGAGGACGTCACTGTCGTTGTCAGTGGCGGAAGCCTGATGTCACGGTGACCATAGGCACGAGTTCCCTGCGGATGCAATGGTACATGCGCAGAGGCGCACTGACTCGCGTCTACCAGTACAGCACAATAGACTCAGTGGCCAAGTCAGCAACGTGGGACGGGCGCAGAACGTTGATTGACGGTTACTGGCTGAGCGGTTTCTGGGGTGTGACGCATACCATCGGCGCGACCACCACATACGGCTCAGCTCAGCAGTAAACGACGGAAGAAGTAGACAACTGAACAGAACAGTGCGGGCCGGTGAGACCATCTCATCGGCCCGTTTGTGTGTGTGGACAATGCTCAAATGGTGCACTTCGGCTGCCCAACCAGTCAGTCATTCTGCTGCACCGGAAGAGATTTTACGCACCGGAATCCGATGGAATCGAGGCATGTTCGATCGCCCATCGGTGGCAACAACTGGAATCGGAACATGTTGGTACAGCGCGTCTGGCAATATA